>CALRYE020000003.1:0-107368 GCA_943372275.1 Janthinobacterium lividum | reverse complement strand
CCCAGGGCGGCGCAGACGAGGGCCAGGCTGCGCGGCGGCATGGTGAAGAAACCCGCGCGCTTCATGCGGCGCTCCGGCAACGGGCCGGTTCGATGCGTGCCAGCAGGCGGCTGATGGCGACCGCACTTGCCGGGCGCTCGTGCGGCGCTTCCGCCACCAGTGTGCGCAGCAGCGCCAGAGCGTCGTCGCGCACGGGAGCGGGCAGGCGCATGGCGAACAGCTGCGCTTCGTCGCTGCCCAGCGTCGGCGGCAGGCTGGCGCCATGGCGCGCCTTGAGAATCGCCGCGGCCTGATTCCCATGCTCGCGATATGCCTGTCCCAGCGCGCTGCAAAAGCGCAGCGGCAGGCCGCCCGTGACCAGATAGTAGAACAGCGCGCCCAGCGAAAAGTAGTCGCTGCGCGCATCGCTGTCGTAGCCGTTTTTAGCGGGGAAGAACTGCTCGGGCGCCTGCCAGCTGGCCGTGCCCGCGTACGTCGTCGTCGGGCCGGACGCCAGCGGCGCGATGGTGCCGAAGTCGGCCAGCACCACGCGCGCGCGGGTCGGATGCAGCAGTACATTGGCCGGTTTCAGGTCGAGATAGCGCCAGCCGTACTGGTGTACCTTGGCCAGCGCCTGGTTGATCTGGCCCATCCAGTCGAGAATGGTGGCCAGGGCGATGGGCCGGCCGGCGTCGCGTTCGGTGCGCATGTGCCGCCCCAGATCGCTGCCCAACAGTTCCAGCGCCATCACCGGCAGACCGGCGTGCGTGCCGCTGGCGAGCAGGCGCACGATGTGGCGCTCGTCCCACGGCGCCAGCGCGCGCAGGAAGGCGATTTCGTTGGCGGCGCTGTCGGTCCAGCGGGCCTGCAAGGCAGGATCGGCGCGCTGCATCTGGTCGGCGTTGATGAATTTCAGGGCGACCGCGGCGCCGGCCCCCTCGGCATCGGCCGTCCACACCACGCCGTAGGCGGATCCGGCCAGCGGCGCGCGCAAGCGGTAGCGGCCAGTGGCCAGTGCGATGACAGTGCCTGCTGCGAGCATGCTTCCCCCTGCGAGATATGCGCTATACGCAATCGATTCATGACCGGGACGGCGGGCGCCGTCGGCAATGGTTAGCCGGGGGAGGGTGTAAAGCGTGGCCGGTGCGGGATCGGCGGGCTCGTAATCAATGAGAAAGCAATGAGGAAGCGATGAGGAAGCAATGAGGAAGCAATGAGAAATTGAATGACAAAGGGCGGCCAATGGGCCGCCCTCGATGGACTGTCTGTAATGGGAGCTGCAGCTTAACGGCCGTGGTGACCGTGACCGTGGCCGTGGCCACGTCCGTGGCCGCGCCCATGCTTGTAACCGTGCTTGTAGCCGTGGCCGTAGCCATGCCCGCGGGCGCGGTAGTGACCGCGCGGCTCGACGTAGACGACGGCCGGTTCGCGGTAGTAGCGCACCGGCTGGGCGTAGTAGACCGGGGCCGGTTCGTAGTAGGGGCGCGACTGCACATACACGGGGCGCGGACGGTAGCTGCGCTGGTGGCGCGGCTCGCGGTAATAGCGGTCGTCCTGATAATAGCCGCCGTTGTTGTACGAGGCCGATACGTAGCCGCGGCTGCCGTGACGATTGCGATCGCGGTCGCGGGTGGAAATCGAGTTGCCCACCGCGGCGCCGACCACGCCGCCGATGATGGCGCCGTCACGCCCGCCGGCGCTATGGCCGACAACCGCGCCCAGTGCCGCACCGACCGCCGTATTGACGCCGCGGTCGCTGGCCATAGCGGTGGATGACAAGGCCGTCGCGGCCAGGATCATGACGCTTGCGAATGAAGATTTAAACATGGCTTATCCTTTGGCCTCAACCGGATCGGGATGATCACAAACTCGCTGGGGCATGTGATCACTATAGCCAGTCCGTATGGGAACTCCATTGGTAATACAGAATCTTACAAATCCCGATTTATATGTAACATCGGTCAGCACGCATCTTGCGCGCACGCAGAACCACCCCACCTGCATCACGCTGTTCGACCAACTTTCACTCTGGACCACCCATGCCTCCCCGCCGCGTCGTCATTACCATACTCACCTTGCTTGTCTTGCTGCACGCTTACATCGGCATGCGCCTGGTGCCTGCCATGGCATTGCCGCCGGCCGGCGTGGCGCTGGCCGTGCTGCTGCTGGCGGTGTCGACCCTGCTGCTGCCGGTCGGGCTGATGACGTCGCGCCTGAAAGGCATGCGCTGGGAACATCAGATCACCTGGGCGGCGTTGCTGGCGATGGGCTTTTTCTCGTCCTTGCTGGTACTGACCGTGGGGCGCGACATCATGCTGCTGGTGTGGGCCCTGTTCGGCGGCGCCGGCGCGCAGGCCACGCGCGTGAGCGCCTTTGCCGTGCCCTCGCTGGCGCTGGCCACCACCCTGGTCGGACTGTTCAACGCGCGCCGGGTGGCGCAGGTGGTCAAGGTCGACGTGCCGATCAGCGGCTTGCCGCCGGCGTTCGATGGCTACACCATCGCCCAGATCTCGGATATCCACGTGGGGCCGACCATCAAGCGCAGTTACCTGAACGCCATCGTCACCCGGGTCAACGGCTTGCAGGCCGACGCCATCGCCATCACGGGCGACCTGGTCGACGGCTCGGTGCGCAGCCTGGCCCAACACACGGAACCGCTGGCGCACCTGGTAGCCGCCGACGGCACCTTTTTCGTCACCGGCAACCACGAATATTATTCCGGCGCCCACGAGTGGATCGTCGAGCTGCGCCGCCTGGGCGTGACGGTGCTGATGAACGAGCACGTGCTGCGCGAGCGCGACGGCGCGGCCCTGATGATGGCCGGGGTGGCCGATTTTCATGCCCACCATTTCGATGAGAGCCATCGCAGCGATGCCCGGGCCGCCGCCGCCGGCGCGCCGGACCATGTGTGCGTGCGCGTGCTGCTGGCGCACCAGCCGCGCAGCGCCGCCGCCGCCGCGGAAGCGGGTTTCGACCTGCAACTGTCCGGCCATACGCACGGGGGCCAGTTCTTTCCGTGGAATCTGTTCGTGCCCCTGCAGCAGCCGTTTACGGCAGGGCTGAACAAGCTGGCCACGCTATGGGTGTACACCAGCCGCGGCACCGGGTACTGGGGGCCGCCCAAGCGTTTCGGTGCGCCGTCGGAAATCACCCTGGTGCGGCTGGTGGCGACCTGACCGGGCAGCTGCGCGGCTGGGCGGCTCGCCGCGAATCGATTGGCGTGGCGGCAAAGACGAGTTCAATATCGGCGGCCCGACCCTGACATCGCCGGGCAAAATGCGCTATTGTTTAATTCCATTTTGGAATTGATTAGGAATAGCCACATGCATCGTCAGTCCCTGTTGTCTTTACTCGTCGCCGGCACCATCAGTGCCAGCGCCTTCGCCGCCACCCCCGGCAACGATCCGACAGCCCTTGCCGCCATCCGCGACGCCGCCCTTGCCAGCGACTGGGCCTATGACCGCCTGGCCGACATGACCGATCTGATCGGCCCCCGATTGTCCGGCTCGGCCGGCGCGGCGGCCTCGGTGACGCAGGTTGCCGACGCCATGCGCAAGCTGGGCGCGACCGTGACGCTGCAGCCGGTCAAGGTGCCGCACTGGGTGCGCGGCGTGGAAACGGCCGAGCTGGTCGAGTACAAGGGCCGCCCGGCCGGCGTGTCGCAGCGCGTGGTGCTGACCGCGCTGGGCGGCTCGGGCGCGACCCCCCCGGCCGGACTGACCGCGCCGGTCATCGTGGTGCGCAGTTTCGATGAGCTGAACGCGCGCGCGGCCGAGGTCAAGGGACGCATCGTGCTGTTCGACGTGGAGTTCGATCAGCACATGGCCGAGCGCGGGCTGGCCGGCACGGCCTATCGCCATGTGTCGAACCACCGGGTCAATGGTCCAGTGCGCGCCGCCGAGCTGGGCGCCGCCGCCGCGCTGGTGCGCTCGGCCGGAGGCGCCAATTTCCGCATCCCGCACACGGGCACCAGCGGCATGAAAGCCGACGCGCGCATTCCTGCCGCGGCCGTCGCGACCGAAGACGCGCTGCTGATCGGCCGCCTGGCCGCGCGCGGCCCGGTGTCGATGCGCCTGACCCTGACGCCCCAGAATCTGCCCGACGCCGACAGCTTCAACGTCATCGCCGACCTGCCCGGCACCGACAAGGCCGATGAAATCGTCATCGTTTCCGGCCACCTCGATTCGTGGGACCTGGCAACGGGCGCCAACGACGACGGCGCCGGCGTGGTCAGCGCCATGGCCGTGATCGACACGCTGAAAAAGCTCAATTACCGCCCGCGCCGCACCATCCGCATGGTGGCGTGGATGAACGAGGAAAATGGCACGGCCGGCGCCAAAGCGTATTTCGCCGCGTACCAGAACAGCCTGGGCAAGCACATCGCGGCGATCGAAAGCGACAACGGTGCGGGCCGCCCGTTTGGTGTGCGTTCCAGTATCCCGGGGCGCGATGTGGCGATGTTCGCGCCGTTGCAGACGGCGCTGCTGCCGATGGGCGCGAATGCGTTCCGGCGCGAAGATGTGGTGGGGGCGGGGGACCTGAGTCAGCTGGAGAAAGCCGGGGTACCCAGCTTCGCGCCGCTGCTCGACAACGCGAATTATTTCGATTATCACCACACCGCTGCCGATACGCTCGACAAGGTGGACAGGCAGGATCTGCGCCGCCACGTCGCGGTGATGACCGCGCTGACCTGGTTCCTGGCCAATACCGAGCAGCCGGTGGGGCGCTGGACCGACGCGACCAAGTAGCGAATCGGGCGCGCGAAGGCCCAATAAAAACGCCGCTCTGTTGCGAGAGCGGCGTTTTTTTAAATCCAGCAAGCGACGGCCGTCAGGCCCGCCTTTACAGATTCAAGCGGGGCAGATAGCCGCCAGGGATAATGCCGAATACCGACAGCACGATCATGATCAGGATGATGATAAACAGCACGCGGACAATCTGGGCCACTGGCGAAGGCAGGGGCAGCATGCTGACCAGCCACCAGATCAGGCCGAAGATGACCAGATAAATGATCAGGTTAATTAGTAAATCCATTTTTTATTCTCCACAGCGTTTAAGTGCATGACGTCGGAATAGACAGATGAATAATATTGTATTGCCAACCCCTGCTCAGTTCGGTAGGGCACATAGGCCCACTCTTTTTCAGGTTTCGCTGATCAGCCCGAACGCGGTCTGATGTTGCTCTTTGGTACTTTTGCACTCCAGAAACTTGTTGGGGCTGGACATGGCGAGTTTCATCCCATCGGAACTGCCGATGAGCACGGACAAGCTGCGCAATGTATACGCCTGCGGCATCATCGACAACGTGGGCTTCGCCTACGCCGACGTGCCGGAACCGGCCGGCGCCGTGCTGATGCGGACGGCCCTGGCCCTGCTTGGGGCCATGACGCGGCGCCCGCGCCGCCCTGCGACCGGTCAGGCGTCTGATCAGGCGTGCGGATCAGGCGTCCTGATCTTTAAGACGCCGCACGGCGCGCGCGCGGCCCCGGAACGGCCGCCCGTACATGGTTTGGATGCCACTGGTGAAGTTCTGTCCCCACACCAGGTGGGAGCGGGGTTCCTGCGGTTCGCACGACCAGTACCACATGCGCTGGAACTCCTCGCGCAGATTGGCGTACAACAGCGCCAGCTCGCGCCGCGTGGGCAGGTCGCCGCCCGCACCGATGGCCCATTCGCGCGCCAGCGACCAGCTCACTTCCTCCGCCTCGCCCGGCAGCAACACCAGATGATGGTCGGGCTGGTCACCCTTGCCCAAAATTATTCCGGCGTAATGTTCGCCTTCTTGTAATGCATTGCGGACAGATCGGTGGTCGCTCATCGGGCATCTCCTGGGGTTGGGATGAGTAGGACAGCAGCGGCCGATTCAAGTTGCACCAGTCCGTGACCATTTTCTAACCAGAAAAGACCTTTGTGTCTTTACTACTGCGCAGAAATTTTCTTCGACAAAGCTTGAACCTAAACAGTTGACGGGCCTCAAACCGAGTTCATTTTCATGACACGGTAAGGAACTTTCAATGATCAAACTTGTCAACTTCGCTTCGGAAATTCGTCTGAGCACACTCGTCTGCAGCAGCATCACCGTCCTGTTGACCGCTTGCGGCGCCGGCAATGAACCGGCCGATATCGGCCAGAGCGGCGCGGCCGAGCGCAACCTTGCCCAAGTGAGCACGGTGAGCACGGTGAGCACGGTGAGCGGGCAGGGCAGTGCAGCAGCCGACACCGCCGGCACGGCGCCCGCCGCGCTGGCGGCATCCGGGCAAGATCAAGGCGTGAGCGCCACGGCGCCCAACCCCGGCGAATTTGTCGTGGCCGGTTATACCGGCGACACCGCGGCCGACCTTGCCAGCGCCGCCCCGGCCGGCAGCGACGGCACCATTCTGCTGTCGAACGTGAGCGTGACCGCGCCGGCGCCGGCGCCGCACGCCATGGCCACGCCCCCCACGCCCTACAATTTCTATGTGTCGCCGAACGGCAACGATGCCGCGTCCGGCAGCAGGTCCGCGCCGTTTAAGACGCTGGCACGCGCGGCCAGGGCCACCCGCGCCGGCACCACCGTCTGGGTCGCACCGGGCACCTACACGGGCGGCTTCAAGACCACCACCAGCGGCACGGCGTCGCAGCGCATTTACTTTGTATCGACCACGCGCTGGGGCGCCAGGATCGTGCCGCCCGCCAGTTCGCCCAACAACACGGCGTGGGACAACCGCGGCAGCTACGTCGATATCGTCGGCTTTCAGATCGATGGCAGCCGCCACCAGAGCGGCACCAAGTGGACCCACGGCATTTACAACGGCGGCTCCTACGACATGATCCGCCACAACTACGTGCACCACATCGCCACCAATGTGGCTTGCACCAGTGCGGGCGGCTCGGCCATCGGCGTGGATAGTTACTACCGCGGCGTCAAGTCGGATGTGGTGGCGAACCTGGTGCAGGATATCGGACCCAAAGGCTGCCGCTTCGTGCAGGGCATTTATATCAGCACCTCGGGCAGCGTGAAAAACAACGTGGTGCACCGGGTCGCGGAAGCGGCGATTCACTTGTGGCATGACGCCAACAACGTGATCATCACCAATAACACAGTGGCCAATTCGAATACCGGCATCATCATCGGCGGCGGCGATTTTTATCACACGTCCGGCCCGAACGATTACACGCTGGTGTACAACAACATCGTATTCGATAACAAGATGGGGATTTCAGAGCAGGGCCGCACCGGCAGGAATAATAGCTACCGCAACAATCTGGTGTATCAGAACTCGACGTACGACTGGAGTCTGAAGAATGGTTTGACCCACACCGGAACGGTGACGTCGCATCCGCTGTTCGTCGCGTATGCCCGCACCGGCCTGCCGAATTTCACGATTTCGAGCAGCTCGCCGGCGGTGGGACGGGGAACGGCGACCCATGCCAGCAGCACCGACTTCCTGAACCGTCCGCGCAACGGCAGCACGGGATACGACATCGGCGCCTACCAGCACTGATGACGTCGACGCTATGCATGTAGCGATCGACGCCATACAAGGGTTACCTTGATACCCGCGTACCGACACCAACGTTGAACCGAGCAACCGCGTCCCCGCGCAGGCGGGGACCCATAGCACCTTAAACAAAAGCTGCAATGGTTACGCCCGCGCGGGAATCAACCGTCGTATCAACCCCAAACCCTCAAAACGGATCCAGCGCAATGGTAAATTTGCCGCTGGAATCCATCGCACCCATGGTATAGCCCTGCCAACCCGGATAGGCTTGCGGCTCCCACCAGAACACCCCATGCCCGTTGGCGCCCAGCGCCTTGGTCTTGGCCAGCAGGTCGGTCATCATGGCCTTGGCCGTGCTGGCCTGCTGCCAGTCCATCCCCACTTCCACCACCATTACCGGCTTGGCATAGCGCGCCACCATGTCGGACATATTGTAGGCAATCTGATTGTTATACGTTTGCCAGCTGGCCACCGGCGGATAGTGCGACATGCCGATGATGTCGAACTTGCCGCCATTGGCGCGCAGATTGTCGAAGAACCAGCGGAAGTCGGCATTCTTGTACCCGTTGGCCAGATGCACGATGACGGGGGCGGAAGGAAACACGGCCTTGGACGCGTTGTAGCCACTGGTAATCAAACCTGCCAGCTGGTTGAACTTGGACGTGCTGCCTTCCGGCCACAACATGCCGCCGTTGATCTCGTTGCCGACCTGAACCCAGTCCACCGTCACGCCGTTCGACTTGAGGTAATTCAGGATGCCGGTGGTGTGGTTGTAGACATCGGTGTAAAGCTGGCTGATGTTGTGCGTGGCCCAGGCCTTGGGCTTGGTCTGCTGCCCGGGATCGGCCCAGCTGTCGCTGTAATGAAAGTCGATCATCACACGCTGGCCTTGCGCCTTGGCGCGCTTGGCCTTGTACAGCACGTCGGCGCCGTCGTTCCAGCCGCCGGCGGGATTGACCCACACGCGCAAGCGGATCGCGTTGACCTGCAGGTTCTTGAGCAGCACGAACGGATCGGTCTTGACCCCGCTGGCGTTGTAGAAATTGTAGCCGGACGCTTCCTGCTGGCTGACCCAGCCGACATCGGCGCCATTGGCGAACACGGCCGCTTGCGCCGGTGTCGACAGCAGCGCGGCGGCAACCAGCGCCGCCGACAGGCGTTTCCATGCATGTAACAGCTTGACTCTCATACGGTCTCCTCAAAGTAGTTGTGATGCACGTGTTGTGGACTGCTTCCGTGCAACGCAATTGTGCAGATAAGGACGACCGTGCACTACTGCCGCCTTCGTATACCCGTTGACATTTTGGATATAGCAGCTATTTGATCTCGATATATGTTATCGCTAAAGTTTCATATTTCCGATCTAGCTCCCCCACGTAGACTGGTGAAATTACCGTGCACCAGCCATCGCCTCCATGAAAATCGTCAAGCTCACCACCTACCGTGTTCCCCCTCGCTGGATGCTGCTGAAAATCGAAACGGACGAGGGCGTGGTAGGCTGGGGCGAGCCGGTGATCGAGGGCCGCGCCAGGACGGTGGAAGCGGCCGTGCATGAACTGGGCGACCTGCTCATCGGGCAGGACCCGGCGCGCATCAACGATTTGTGGGCCGCCATGTACCGGGGCGGTTTTTACCGCGGTGGTGCGATCCTGATGAGCGCCATCGCCGGCATCGACCAGGCGCTGTGGGACATCAAGGGCAAGGCGCTGGGCGTGCCGGTGTACCAGCTGCTGGGCGGGCTGGTGCGCGACCGCATGAAGACCTACAGCTGGGTCGGCGGCGACCGGCCCGGCGACGTCATCGCCGGCATCCGCAAGCTGCGCGCAGCCGGCTTCGACACCTTTAAAATGAATGGCACGGAAGAACTGGGCATGCTCGACAGCGCGCGCGCGGTGGACCATGCCGTGGGCCGCATCGCCGAAGTGCGCGAGGCCTTCGGCAACGACATCGAATTCGGCATCGACTTCCACGGCCGCGTGGCCGCGCCCATGGCCAAAGTGCTGCTGCGCGCGCTGGAGCCGTACCGCCCCCTGTTCGTGGAAGAGCCGGTGCTGGCCGAGCAGGCGGAATACTATCCGCGCCTGGCGGAAATGACCTCGATCCCGCTGGCGGCGGGCGAACGCATGTACTCGCGCTTCGAGTTCAAAAAAGTGTTCGAGGCGGGCGGCCTGGCCATTGTGCAGCCGGACCTGTCGCACGCCGGCGGTATCACCGAATGCATCAAGATCGCCGCGATGGCCGAAGCCTACGACGTGGCACTGGCGCCCCATTGTCCGTTGGGACCGATCGCGCTGGCCGCCTGCCTGGCGGTGGATTTCGTCTCGTACAACGCCGTGATCCAGGAACAAAGCATGGGGATCCACTATAACCAGGGCGCCGAATTGCTCGACTACGTGGTCAACAAGGATGATTTCAAGCTCGACCAGGGCTACATCAAGCCGCTGCCCAAGCCGGGACTGGGCGTGATCATCGACGAAGCGCGCGTCGTCGAGGCCAGCCGCAACTGTCCGGACTGGCGCAACCCGCTGTGGCGCCATGCCGACGGCAGCGTGGCCGAGTGGTAAGCGTTTGATCCGTGCGAGCGCCTGGCCTCGCACGCCGCCCGCTGCGCGCATGGTTGACCAGCTTGCCATCGCGCATCTATGATGACCAGCCGAGACTCCCGATAGATGCGCATGACCGACCTTCGTTCCGACCGTTTTGTTCGATCGCACCTCAAGACGCGCCACCTGGTGCTGCTGGTCGAATTGGGCAGGCACGGCTCCATCATGCATGCCGCCCAGGCTGCGCACCTGACCCAGCCGGCCGCCTCCAAGCTGCTGGGGGAACTTGAACACGCGCTGGGCGTGCAGCTGTTCGAGCGCCTGCCGCGGGGCGTGGCGCCGACCTGGTACGGCGCGATCCTGATCCGGCGCGCCGGCGCGGCGCTGGCCGAAATGGACGCGGCCCACCAGGAAGTGATGGAATTGCTGTCGGGCTTGCGCGGACGGGTCGACGTGGGCTCGGTGCTGACGCCTTCGACCAGCATCGTGCCCGAAGCGGTGGTGCGGCTGAAGACCCGCCATGCCCGCGTGCATATCTCGGTGACGGTGGAGACCAGCAAGTTTTTGGTCCAGCGCCTGCGCGCCGGGGAACTCGATCTGGCCATCGGCCGCATCCACGATACCGAAGCGGCGGCCGAGCTGCACTTCGAACCGTTGACAGATGAACCACATAGTCTGTTCGTGCGCTCCGGTCATCCGTTGGCAAATTGCAACAATCTTAGTTTGGAGCAACTTTCCACGCAAGGGTGGATCTTGCCGCCGCAGGGCAGCATCCTGCGCGACCGTCTAACCGCCCTGTTCCTTGCGCAAGGGCTGGAGCAGCCGTCCGAAACGGTCGAGACCATGGCGCTGCCGGTCATCGCCAAACTGCTCACGGTCAGCGACATGGTGGTCGCCATGCCCGGGGAACTGGTCCAGCCCTACCTGGATACGGGGGTGCTGACCACCTTGCCGTTCGACCTGGGCGTGCGCATGGACATGTACGGCATCATCACCCGCCGTGGCCACCAGCTGTCACCCGGCGCGGAAGCCATGCACCTGATGTTGCGCGAGGTGGCGGCGGAGCGGTATCCCGTTTTACGTTGATGTATGTAAATTTCGTATAGCAAGTTGCAAATAATCCATTGGATTGGTATTGCTGAGTTCGGTAGCATTAAGTTATGCCGCACGACTAGCAATCACAAAAACGATTGTGCGCATGCTTACGATCATCGACTGGAGACCCCGTGAAACAAAAAAAATTAAGCTGGCTCATCGCCGCCATCTTTACCGTACCCGCCGCCAGCATTGCCCAGGCGCAAACCACCACCACTGAGACCGCGCCGGTTACCGCGCCAGCTACCGCCGATATCCAGCAAGTGACCGTGTCCGGCATTCGCGCCTCGGTGCGCAGCGCCCTGGTCGCCAAGGAAGCCTCCAACAGCATGGTCGAGGTGATCGCGTCGGAAGACATCGGCAAGCTGCCCGACACCACCATCGCCGAATCGCTGGCCCGCCTGCCAGGCCTGTCGTCGGGCCTGGACCGCGGCAACGCCAGCCAGGTCGTCGCGCGCGGCCTGGGTCCACGCTTCGTGGGCGCCACCCTGAACGGCCGCGAACTGGCCTCGTCCGAGCCGGCCCGTGCCGTGCGCTTCGAGCAGTTCCCGTCCGAGTCGCTGTCCGGCGCCACCGTCTACAAGACCCAGTCGGCCGAACTGGTCGAAGGCGGCATCGCCACCTCCATCGATCTGCAGACCGTCAAGCCGCTCAGCTACAAGGGCCGTCAGGCATCGTTCAAGGTCGACGCGCTGTACTACGACCTGGCGCGCGACATTCCCGATGCGCCGGGCGTCAAGCCGCGCGTGGGCGGCATCTATATCGACCAGTTCGCCAACAACACCGTCGGTGTGGCGCTGGCGTTCTCGTACCAGAAGCAGCCGTCGCTGGTCAAGCGGGTGGAGCACTGGGGCTTTAACGAAACCAATTCGGAAGACTTGAACAAGGACGGCAAGGCCGACAAGACCCCGTGGGGCCTGGCTGAAGAAGTCAAGCGCGGCACCAACGAGCGCTCCAGCGTGCTGGCCAAGGTGGAATGGAAACCGAACGCCGACCTGTTCATCACCGGCGACGCCTATTATTCCAAGGCCGACATCAAGGAGCCGGCGGTATCGCACTGGTTCGACGGCATGGGCAACTGGGGCGGCAACCGCACGGCGGACTATTCCAACCTGGATATCCGCGACGGCTACGTGGTGGGCGCGACGCTGGCCAACCAGACCGTCACCAGCAACAGCACCTTGTGGACCCAGACCATGGACGTGGTCGCCACCGGCGTGAACGCCAAGCTGAACGCGGGCGAGTGGAAACTGGAAGCCGACCTGTCCGGTTCCAAAGCCGGCCGCGACAGCGCCTGGCGCGACCTGCGCATGTATGGCGCACCGGGCACGCTGACGTTCTCGTTCACCGGCAACGAAAACCAGAACTACGCATTCAACCAGGACACCGGCAATGCGGCCAGTTTTGCGTGGCCGAAGATGATCATCGATACCGATGGTCACCTGGACGATGAAATGGCCGCGGCCGCCTTCAGCGGCACCCGCGCGCTGGGTTGGGGGCCGGTCAGCCGCGTCAAGGTCGGTGCGCGCTTCACCGACCGCGACAAGAAATTCCGCCAGACCACCTGGGAACTGGATCCGACCTCGGTCATTCCTGCCAGCGCGTTCGAGACCGTCAAGGTCGATGGCATGGGCAACAGCTTCCTGGCTTTGAAAGATTTTGAAAACGCCAGCGCGCAGTATTTCGGCGCCAACGTGTTCAGCGCCAACGGCCGTAGCGGCAACGAAAACGACCGCCTGGCCGGCTGGACCGTCAAGGAAAAATCCTCGGCCATCTATGCCCAGGCCGAACTGGAAGGCGAAGCCTTCGGCAAGAGCTATCGCGGCAATGCCGGTGTGCGCGTGGTGCACACCAAGCAAAGCGGCACGGGCGTGGCCAAGAACGTGGTGGGCGACGCCACCACCTTCAGCGACTTCACCGGCGGCACCAGCTACACTGAAGTTCTGCCAAGCATGAACCTGATCTTCAACATGGATGAAGCCCAGGAAAAGCAGTTGCGCTTCAGCGTGGCGCGCGCCATGGCGCGCACCCCGCTGGACGAGATCCGCGGCTCGCGCAATCTGAACACCTCGACCACCACGGGCGAAGTGACGGGCAGCGCGGGCAATCCGGAACTCAAGCCGATGCTGGCCAACCAGGTCGACCTGGCTTACCAGTGGTACTTCGGCAAGGGCTCGCTGCTGTCGGCCGGCCTGTTCTACAAGCAGATCACCCGCTACATCGGCATCACCCAGGACAAGATCACCTACCAGGGCAAGCCGGCCACCATCACCCGTTCGGTCAACGGTGAAGGCGGCAACGTGCGCGGCGTGGAGCTGGTGTACCAGCAGCTGTTCAACAACGGCATCGGCATCTCCAGCAACTACTCCTACACCAACAGCAATATTCGCGAGAATATCCCTGAAGGCAATCCGTACCCGGTCGAAGGGCTGATGAAGAACAACGCCGGCGTGACCTTGTGGTACGAGAACGCAGGCTACGAAGCACGCCTGTCGGCCAACTATCACAGCCCGTTCGTGCGCAACCCGACCTGGGGTGCGGGCGGATTGACGGTCAACGAGGAAGAAACTTACGTCACGCTGGGTTTGTCCAAACAGCTCACCCCGACCATCCAGCTGCGCTTCGGCATGGATAACGTGACCAACCAGAAGGTCACCTATACGGGCGCGGGCAACCAGTACCGTCAGGAGACGTTCGACTTCGGCCGCCGTTACAATCTGGGTCTGTCGTTCAAGCTGTAAGCCTATCCATGGATCATACCGTTCTGGGCATCGACTGGGGCACCAGCAACCGCCGCGCTTATCTGGTCGAGCGTGGCGGGCGCTGTCTGGCCCGGCATGCGGACGGGCAGGGCTTGCTGGCGGTGGGCGGCGAGTTTGCCGCGTCGCTGGCCCAGTTGCGCGCCAGCATGGGCGTGGCGGCGGACGTGCCGGTCATCATGTCCGGCATGGTCGGCTCGGCCAGCGGCTGGCAGGAGGTGCCGTATCTGGACACCGCCGTGCCGCTGGACGCGTTGCCCAGGCATTTGGTAACGGTAGGCGCGGACCTTGCCTGCCGCATCGTTCCGGGCTATTGCGCCCGCAACGATGGCGTGGACGTGATGCGCGGCGAAGAAACCCAGCTGCTCGGCGCGGTCGCGCTGGGCCTGCGCGATGGGTGGATGGTGTTGCCGGGCACGCATAGCAAATGGGTGTATCTGCGCGACGGCCACGTCGAGCAGCTGTCGACGTACATGACCGGCGAACTGTTCGCCATGTTGGGCGCCGGCGGCACGCTGGCGGCCTTGATGGCGTCACATCAACACAGCGATGAGCATGAGGAACATGAGGCACATGACGACGCCTTCCGCGCCGGCATGCTTGAAGCCATACAACGCAAGCCGCTCACGCACAGCCTGTTCGGGGTGCGCGCGCGGGTAGTATCCAAGGCCATGCCGGCCAGCGCGGCCCGCTCGTTCGTGAGCGGCCTGCTGATCGGCACTGAATTTGTCGCGGCCCAAGGGCGCGACGGCACGACCATCCATCTGATCGCGTCGACGGCGTTATCGGCACGCTACGCCTATGCAGCCGGGCAGTTCGGCCTGCAGGCCAAGGTGCTCGATCCCGACACGGTCTACCTGGCTGCACTACAGCGGTTTTTTTCCGATTAAGTCCCACAGTTTCTGTTTCTCCTCTTAGCGAAAGACCGACATGAACGTGGATCAATTCAAACTTCCCCTGGTGGCCATCCTGCGTGGCCTGACGCCCGCCGAAGCGCCCGCCGTGGGGGCGGCACTGTTCGAAGCCGGATTCCGCCTGCTGGAAGTGCCGCTGAACCGGCCCGGCGCCATCGAGGCGATCGGGGTTCTGGCGCGCATGGCGCCGCCCGACGCGCTGGTGGGCGGCGGCACCATGCTCACCACTGACCATGTCGACGCCGTATTCGGCGCCGGCGGACGCCTGCTGGTGGCGCCCAACTTCAACGCGGCCGTGGTCCGGCGCGGGGTCGAGCTGGGCATGCTGTGCGCGCCGGGCGTGGCCACGCCGACCGAAGCGTTCGCCGCTCTGGACGCCGGCGCCCATGCGCTGAAAATATTCCCCGCTGAAATGGTGGGGCAGGGCGGCCTGAAAGCCATCAAGACCGTACTGCCCTTGGGTACGCCCTTGTGGCCGGTAGGCGGCGTGGCGCCGGAGAGCATTGCCGCGTGGCGTCAGGCCGGGGCCACCGGGTTCGGTATCGGCGGCCAGCTGTATATTCCTGGACTGGCCGTGGATGAACTGGCGGTGCGCGCGCGCAGCTTTGTGGCCGCGTGGCATGCCAGCAGTTCCGGCAGCTGAGGCCGCTGCCGCCTTCAGACAGCCTCGGCAACCCAGGCAGTCAAGGCGTCCGACTCCCTAAGATGGTCCAATCCCCGTGCGGCCGCGCTGACGGCCGCCAGCTTCCCCCGCAACCAGGCGTGGCCCTATCCAGGCCAACCCCACCAGCAGTTAAAATGCCGCGTTGAGCTGGCGGTACTAAACACGTCGTCGCACTTCGGGATGGTGCGTGGCTGCCCAAAGAATAAGGATCAGCTTGAATGGATTTCGCAATTTACCCCAGCCTGGCGGGCATGGCAGTCTATGTAACCGGCGGTGGTTCGGGCATCGGCGCCGACATCGTCGCGGCGTATGCGCGCCAAGGCGCCAAGGTGGCGTTCGCCGACCGCGATGCCGCGTCGTCGCACACGCTGCTGGCCGCGCTTGAAGGCCAGGTGCCGCACCAACCCCTGTTCGTGGAGTGCGATCTGTCCGATATGGACGCGTTGCGGCGTGGCGTGGATACCGCCGCGGCCGCCCATGGCGACGCCGCCGTGCTGATCAACAATACCGCCAACGACGAGCGCCATGCGTTTCTCGACGTCAGTCCCGGCTATTTCGACGCCAAGCTGGCCATCAATCTGAAGGTGGCGTTCTTCGCCTCCCAGGCCGTCATGGCCGGCATGCAACGGCGCGGCGGCGGCTCGATCATCAACCTGGGTTCGACCGGATGGAAGAACAAGGTGGCCGGCTACGCGGTGTACGCCACGAGCAAGTCCGCGGTCAATGGATTGACGCGCAGCCTGGCGCGCGAATTCGGCAAGAGCCGCGTGCGCGTCAATACGTTGACGCCCGGCTGGGTGATGACCTCGCGCCAGCTCGACCACTGGGTCGACGCGGCGGCCGAACGTGAAATAGATGCCAATCAATGCCTGCCGGGCCGCATCGTCGGCGCGGACGTGGCCAGCATGGCGCTGTTCCTGGGCGCGCACGACAGCCGCATGCTGACCGCGCAAGAGTTCGTCGTCGATGCGGGCTGGACCTGATCCTGGCACAATCTTTTAGCCGCTGGCGGCACAAATTACCCGCAATGGTGCGCCTGTTACAAAAATTACAAGATAAAATAGGGGCTCTTGCGAGTTGATGCTGGAGGACACCGTGGTAACTTGGATATACGACGAAACAGGGACCGCCGGTGCGATCCTCGACGAGTTCTGCGTGCGCGGCATCGACGGCGCGCCGCTGGCGTGGGTGTTCGGGGTCAGCGTGTTTGCGCTCAAGGGCGAGCATATCGGCTGGTTCGAACATGGCGTGCTGTTTGACGTCGACAATAACAAGCTGGGTTTTGTGGCCGGTGCCATTGGCCTGGGCGGGGCGGCGCCCCACCTGGCCGAGGTTCCGCCGATCCCCCGGCTGGCCAAGCGGCCGAACGTGCCGACACTGCGCGCACGCCTGGCGCGTCCCGCCGGCGGCATCTGGTCCGGCCATCGGCTGGCGGACTACCTCGACCGCTCGGAGCTGAGCGAACTGGGCGCCGTGCCGCACACGCCGGCGAAGCAGGGCACACGCATGGACACGCAGCACTGACCGGACGGCTGCCGTTCGCCGCTCACTCGACCACACAAGTCACCGCTCACGGAGTTTCCCTCACGCATGAAGCGCCTTCTTTCGCTCTTGATGATCCTCGTCGGATTGATTCACCTGTTGCCCGTGGCGGGACTGGCCGGTGCCGACAAGCTATCGACGCTGTATGGGGTGGCGCTAAGCGACCCGAACCTGATCATCCTGATGCGGCACCGGGCCGTCCTGTTCGGCATTCTCGGCGTGTACCTGTGCCTTGCGGCGTTCCGGCCGGCCATGCAGGTGGGTGCGCTGTGCGCGGGGCTGGCCAGTGTGGTGTCGTTTCTGGTGCTGGCATGGACGACGGGCACCTACAATCTGTTATTAGCGCGCGTGGTGGCCGTCGACCTGGCTGCCTTCGGCTGCCTGATAGCGGCGGGAATGATTTATCTGATGCAGCGTTCGCTGGCGCGCAAGGGCACGGAGACGTCGCGCACTTAGACCATCGTTGGATTTGCTGCGCTGTATCATTGGCCTCATGATCAGTTGGAACAGAGGCGAGCGCTTATCAGCGCCGGCAGCACCGATCATCATCACCGTGCTCACTGCGCCCCACGTGCCAGGCGCGCTGCCCGCGCCACCAGCGATACCAGGTAAATAATTTTCACCAACAAAAAAACCCGCGTGCGACTCGCGCAGGCGGGTTTGTTCGTTCCATCTGTATGCTGTGGTGCCCGGAGCCGGAATCGAACCGGCACGCCCTTACGAGCACGAGATTTTAAGTCTCGGGTGTCTACCAGTTTCACCATCCGGGCAGCGGCCAGAATTTTAGCACACGCACCATCGGGCCGGGTACGGCCCAGCCCGATTTGCCCGCGAATTTTTCTCGACGCATCGGCGTCCTGCCAACTTCCAGCACCCAATTACGCAACTTCTTGATTCATTGGATGGCGGCGAGTTACGCGCCATTTTGGCGGGTATGATTGCCCCGCAATATCAAAAAAACACGCCGCCCGCCCTTCGGAAGGCCGCGCCTGCTTTTATAAATTACAACCAGAGACCCCGGATGAAACCTGTCACCACTTTCAAATTCTTGATCGCAGCAATTGCCTGCCTGAGCGCGGCCGCCACCAGCGCCGCAGTCGTCAAAGTCGATGCGGCTGTGTTTGGCGCAGGGTCCGGGCTGATCACCTTCAGCGAGTTTGCCGTGAACACGGTCAACCCGGTGTACGCGCCGGTGTCCTACGGCGCCAGTGCCGCATCGCCGACGGTCACCTTCGGCGGGTATTTCACCGGACAGAGTCTTAGCACCAATCCGCTGGCCGACTGCCCGGATGGCGCCGCCACCGCTTGCGTGGCCGGCGCGCCGACCGGTCCGCTCAGTCTTGATGCGGCATCGGCCGCTACGTTCATCACGCTCGATGGCGCCAACCCCACCGCCCCCGTGCTGACCGGCTCGCCACGCTTCGACGGCTCGGTCGCCATCTTTTTCGACGCCGATCAAAGCGGCGTCGGGCTGGAAGGCGGCTACTTCGATATGATCGGCGCCACCGCGATCACCGCCTTTGCCCGCGACGGATCGGTCCTGGGCATGCTGGCCAATGCGGCCGAAGGCATGGAATTTCTCGGCCTGGCCACGGACGACGGCAGCGCGCGCATAGCCGGCCTGCTGTTCAGCATCAGCGGCGGCGAGCCGGGCGGCTTCGCGATCGACAACCTGCGCTTCGGCACCGGCAGCCAGATCGTGCTGGCGCCGGCCGACGTGCCCGAGCCAGCCAGCCTGGCACTGCTGGGCCTGGGGTTGATTGGCGTGCGCGTGGCGCGACGCAGAAAGTAATCGGCTGGCGCCGTCGACCGGACGGATTCCCGACGTAGCAGGCCCGCTTGCGCCATCGCGCAAGGCGGGCTTTTTTGCGTCCCTGCGTGCCGGCGTCGGTGGGCCGCGCGATCCAGCCCGATCTTGCCCGCGACAGTGCGATCGGCTACACTCCGCGACCGCCTACCGGGTTTGCCACGTCCCCCGGGCGCCGCAACCTTATTGAATCAACCACATCGACCTCACCGCCATCGCATGAACATCACCATCAACGACGAACTGCGTTCCTTCATCGATCCGCTCACGGCCAACGAACACGCGGCCCTGGAGCGCAGTCTGCTGGCCGAAGGGTGCCGCGATGCGCTGGTACTGTGGGGCGAGATCCTGATCGATGGGCACAATCGCTACGCCATCTGCCAGCAGCACAAGATTCCCTTCAAGACCGTGCAGAACCCGAATTTTTCCAGCATCGACGACGTCATGCTGTGGGTGATCGACAACCATCTGGCACGTCGCAGCGTGTCGGATTACCAGCGCGGCGTGCTGGCGCTGCGCAAGAAAGACATCGTGTCGGCGCGGGTGGCGCAGCGCGCCTCCGAGCCGGAGAGCAATGCTGCCGCGGAAGCGGCCAGTGCGCCGGAAGGGCCGCCCTGGAACACCCGTGAAGACGTGGCCAAGGCGGCGCGCGTGTCGAGCAACACCATCAGCCAGATCGAGCGCATTCAAAAAGCGGCCACGCCGGAGCTGGTCGAGGCGGTACGCTCCGGCACCATTTCGATCAACGCCGCAGCCAATGTGGCGTCGTTGCCCGAATCGGCGCAGATCGCCGCCGTGGCGGGCGGCCGCAAGGAGCTGCAGCAGGCGGCGCGCCAGGTGCGCGAGCAGAGAGCGTCCAGCCGGCCGCCCAAGGAAACCCCGGCCGACCCGGAAAGCGAACTGCGCGCCCAGGTCGCCGCCCTGCGCGACAAGGTCGATATGTTGACTGCGGAAAACACCGCCCTGCGCCAGCAGGTGGCGGCCCTGGGCGGGTAGCAACGGCGAACCCGTGCTTGCTATAATTTCGCGCTAGAAACGTATTCAGGAATCACCGTGGCAAAACTATATTTCAGATACTCGGCGATGAACGCCGGTAAATCGACGGCCTTGCTGCAGGTGGCCCACAACTACGAAGAGCAGGGCCAGCACGTCAAACTGTACACGGCGGCCATCGATGACCGCTACGGAGTCGGCCAGGTCACTTCGCGGCTGGGGCCGACCCGGTCGGTGGATACCTTCGACGCGGCCACGGATTTTCTTGCCGAAGTGCCAAAAGTCGCCTGCGTGCTGGTGGACGAGGCGCAGTTTCTGTCTACCGTGCAAGTCCAGCAATTGCACCAGCTGGCCCAGGTGCGCGGCGTGCCAGTGATCTGCTACGGCTTGCGCAGTGACTTCCGGGGCGAGCCGTTTCCCGGTTCGGCCTACCTGCTGGCGCTGGCGGACGACATTGAAGAGCTGAAGAATATCTGCTCGTGCGGCAAGAAGGCCACCATGAATGTGCGCGTCGACGAGCACGGCAAGCGCATCAAGGAGGGCAAGCAGGTCAGTATCGGCGGCAATGAGCGCTATCGCCAGGCATGCGGGCGCTGCTTCTACGCCGGCTAGGCAAGCAGCGCCTGGCGCGCTCTGCGCCGCGACTGTCAGCGCTTCAGTTGCGCGTCCGTTCGTGGCCACGCCTCGGTGTCGCCGTTTGTTTCCCATTGTAATATCTCATTCGTTTTCAGCCGTCGCGGCCTAAGCTGGGGTGGTGTCCGCGCCACCGTTTTGCCCGCCCCCGTGTCCATAAGCGTGCCTTAAGGCAGAGCGTGCATGCTGGCTCTGCGTGCTGGCGCTATCCTGTTAAAATCAGTGCTCTGGCATGGCTGCCCCGCTCAAGCGAGCACGGCAGTCCCGCACATGCCACTCAGTTTCACGCTTGGAGAGAAAACGAATGAAGAAGCACTTGTTGACCGTCGCACTGGCCCTCGCCGCCACGTCCCACGCCGCCATTCCCCAGCCTGAAAAAGTCGCCGCGACCCAGCTCAAGCCGATCGCCTCGCAAACCCAGGCCGCGCTGTGGTCGTCGCGCCTGTTCGGAAAAATTCACTACAAGGCCACGCCCTTGGACGACGCCATGTCGGAGAAGATCTTCGACCGCTATTTCAAGGCGCTCGATGGCGAAAAGCTGTTTCTGCTGCAATCCGACGTCGATCAGTTCGATGTCGTGCGCAACAAGCTCGACGACGCCATCAACAATGAAAACCTGACATTGCCGTTCACGATCTACAACGTGTACCAGCAGCGCTTCAACGAGCGCATCGCGTACGCACGGGAACTGCTCAAGACCAAATTCGATTTCACCGTCGACGAATCGTTCCAGATCGACCGCGAGAAAGCCGCCTGGCCTAAAACCGACGAGGAAGCGCGCGACCTGTGGCGCAAGCGCGTCAAGAACGACTGGCTGCGACTGAAGCTGGCCGGCAAGGAAGACAAGGCGATCCGCGAAACGCTGGACAAGCGCTACGACAACTACCAGAGCCGTGTGCGCAAGCTGAACAACGAAGACGTGTTCCAGATGTTCATGAACGCCTACGCCACCGCGATCGAGCCGCACACCAACTATCTGGGTCCGCGCGCGGCGGACAATTTCGACATCGCCATGCGCCTGTCGCTGGAAGGCATTGGCGCCGTGCTGCAAACCCGGGACGAATACACGGTCATCCGTGAAATCGTGCCGGGTAGCCCGGCCGGCCTGTCGGGCAAGCTGAAAGTGGGCGACCGCATCGTCGGTGTGGCCCAGGGCGATACTCCGGGCTTCACCGAAGTGCTGGGCTGGCGCATCGACGACGTGGTACAGCAGATTCGCGGCGCCAAGGATTCGGTGGTGCGCCTCGACATTCTGCCGGCCGACGCCAGCACCGACGGCAAGCATACGACCGTGTCGCTGGTGCGCAAGAAGATCAGCATGGAAGAACAGGCCGCCAAGAAATCGATCATCGAAGTCAAGGAAGGCGGCGTCAAGCGCCGCGTCGGCGTCATTTCGCTGCCGACCTTCTACCAGGACTTCGAAGCGCGCCGCAAGGGCGACAAGAATTACAAGAGTGCCACCCGCGACGTGGCGCGCATTCTGGCCGAGCTGAAAAAAGAGAAGGTCGACAACGTCCTGATCGATTTGCGCAACAATGGCGGCGGCTCGCTGACGGAAGCGGTCGAACTGACCGGTCTGTTTATCGACAAAGGGCCCGTGGTCATGCAGCAGACCGCCGAAGGCAAGGTCGAAGTGGAGAACGATACCAATGCCGGCCTGGCCTGGGACGGTCCGATGGGCGTGCTGATCAACCGCGGCTCGGCGTCGGCGTCGGAAATTTTTGCCGCCGCCATCCAGGATTATGGCCGCGGCCTGATCATGGGCGAGCCCAGCTTCGGCAAGGGCACCGTGCAGACCATGATCAACCTGGACCGCTTCGCGCAGCCGGAAAAAGCCCGCCTCGGCGAGCTGAAGATCACGGTCGCGCAGTTTTTCCGCATCAACGGCGGCACCACCCAGCTGCGTGGCGTGACGCCCGACATCAAGATGCCGGTCACTTCGGATACGGAAAACTTCGGCGAATCGAGCTATGACAATGCGCTGCCATGGGTGGCCATCAAGCCGGCCACGTATGTGCCGGCCGGCGACCTCAAGGAGCTGATCAGCCCCCTGCAAAAACGCCACGAGGCGCGCATCGCCAAAGATAAAGACTTCCAGTACCTGCAGGAAGATTTAGCCCAGGTGCGCAAATTGCGCAAGGAAAATGCTATTTCGCTCAACGAAGCCGTGCGCCGCAAGGAGCGCGATGCCGAGGAAGCGCGTGGCAAGCTGCGCGAAGCTCGGCTGGCGGCCAACCGTAGCGCCGCCGCCGCGGACCAGCCCATTGCGGCAGCGACCGAGAGCAAGGAAGCGCGCGCCAAGGTGCCCGACCCGACCAAGCCGGCGCCCAAGGCCGTGGCCATCAAGGGTAGCTCGCGCACCGACGATGGCTTGCAGGCGGACGAGCGTAATCTGGCGGCGGAACTGGCGGCGGAAAAAGCGGCCAAGGATGCCAAGGACGTGATGCTGCAGGAAGCGGCCCACGTGCTCAGCGACGAAGTGGGGATGTTGCGCACCGATACGCGAATGGCGTCGCGCCTGATGCCGTACATGCCGGCCACCAAAACCGCGCCAAATTGAACTTGTCGCAAAATAAAAATATATTTTTAATTTATTTTTGTTGTTGGTAGTGCACGATTGTTAAATTTTCGGCCTTAAAAAGAAGCTCCTTCGGGAGCTTTTTTTTCGTTCCTCGCGTACGATGAATGGGTTCCAAGGGCGAAACAGTTGAGTTCGATCGAACCGCCGTTGCGACGCGATCCGCGCTATGTGTGCTACCACACATTAATTGCAAATTCCTATTGAATCTTGCCTCTGTACCATTGGTGCTACTATGACTTATGCGTTATCGAAATCGTAACGTTCACAAAGAAAAAACGGAGGGTTTCAATGGTTATTCGTCACATTATTCTTGCTGGCCTCGTGGCTGGCGCATCGATGGCTCAGGCCGCACCGACCAAATCCAGCACTGGCGCAGTGGTCGCCGGCTGGACTGTTGAAAAAGGCTCGGTCAACGTCGTTGGCGCGGTCAATTACATGGACGTCATGCTGGCCAAGGCCAACGCGGAAGCGTCGTCGTGGGATCTGCAAGCATCGATGGACGGCAAGGACGGCAACTCGGCCAAGCTGTTCACGCTGAACCGCGGCGGCAACGGCGCGCCGCGCCTGACGTTCGATACGGTGTCGACCCAGATGCTGATGCCTGCTGGCGTGCCGTTATTCGCGCAGCAAGGTAGCACCGGTTCGTCGGCGTCCACTTCGCAAGGTAACGGCGCTGGCAATGGCGGCGGCAACGCGGCCACCAGCAGCGGCTCGCAAGGCTCGGCCAATGCAGCGGACCAAGCGCACCAAAACGCCAATGAAAATTCGGCTGTGCACGGCGACAAGAACCCGGCTGGCAAACCCGGCACCATCGCCGACTCCGGCAGTACCGGTGGCGACGCGGCGTCCGAAGGCATCGCCAATGGCGGTACCAGCGGTACGATCGAGCTGATCAAGGATGTTGCCGATAACGGTGGCCCGTTGGTCGGCGCTGAAATCGATGCCGATGCGCAAGCCAACGCTGTCCCTGAGCCGTCGAGCCAGCTGTTGATGCTCGCCGGTCTGCTGGCCGCCTCCGTCATGGTGCGCCGTCGCTCGAAGTAATCCAGCGCCGCGTGCGCGGCCTGACGATGCCGGCAACGGCATACAGACCCGGCCTCCGATCAGGAGCAGCCGGGTTTTTTTTGCGCTGTCGCCATTTAGTAGTGATGGCCGATTGCTGCAAGCGAACGCAGCATCCACACTTATCGGTGACACCGTCTTTTTCGCCCGCGCACTTGTTGGCGCCGTGCCCTTTTCATGTACAATTCTTGTGCACGGTCGTGCTTTTTTCGCGCCCGACCAGCATAAAAACAAAATGAGGAGACGGTATGGATCTGAATTATTCGACCGGGGAGCTGGCATTTCGCGACAGCGTGCGCAGTTTCCTCGACGCCAACTTGCCGCCCGAACTGCAGGCCAAGGTGCGGCGCCACTTGCGCCTGTCCAAAGACGACTACGTACGCTGGCATCGTATCCTGGCCACCCAGGGCTGGGCCGCGCCCGGCTGGCCGGTCGAATTCGGCGGCCCCGGCTGGAGCGGCATCGAGCGCCACATCTTCGAGGAAGAGTGCGCGCGCGCGGGCACGCCGCCGGTGCTGCCGTTCGGTGTGAACATGGTGGCGCCGGTGATCATGGCGTTCGGCAACGAAGCGCAAAAAGCCTTTTTCCTGCCGCGCATCCTGTCGTGCCAGGACTGGTGGTGTCAGGGTTACTCCGAACCGGGCGCCGGGTCCGACCTGGCGTCGCTGAAAACCACCGCCACGCGCGACGGTGACCACTACATCGTCAACGGCCAGAAGACCTGGACCACGCTGGCCCAGCACGCCGACATGATCTTTTGCCTGGTGCGCACCGACAGCACGGTACGCAAGCAGGAAGGCATCTCGTTCCTGCTGATGGACATGCACGCACCCGGCGTGACGGTGCGCCCGATCATCATGCTCGACGAAGACCACGAAGTGAACGAAGTCTTCTTCGACAACGTGCGCGTGCCGGTCGAAAACCTGATCGGCCAGGAGAACCGCGGCTGGACCTACGCCAAGTACCTGCTGGGCCACGAGCGCACCGGCATCGCCGCGGTGGGCCGTTCCAAGCGCGAGCTGGCTTTCCTCAAGCGCTATGCCGCCAGGCAGCGCAGTCATGGCGCCTCGCTGATGCACGATCCGCTGTTCGCCGCCAAGGTCGCCGCGCTCGAGATCGAGCTGATGGCGCTGGAAATGACGGTGCTGCGCGTGCTGGCGCAGGAGCACAAGGCGCCCGGACCGGAAGCGTCGGTACTCAAGGTGCGCGGCACCGAGATCCAGCAAACCCTGACCGAACTGATGGTCGAAGCGGCCGGGCCGATGGCGCTGGCGTTCGACGCGGCGTTCCTCGAATCGGAGACGGCGCACAGCGCCGGCGGCGACGACGACGCCGCGCCGCTGGCCGGCTACTACTTCAATTTCCGCAAGACCTCCATCTACGGCGGCTCCAACGAAATTCAACGCAATATCATCACCCAGATGATCCTGGGACTGTGAGGCCGAGCATGGATTTCAACTTCAAGGAAGAACAGCTGCAGTTCGCCGATGCCCTGCAGCGCTGGGTGGCGCGCGACTACGGCTTCGAGGCGCGCAAGCAGATCATCGCCTCGGCCGACGGCGTGTCGGACCAGGCCTGGAGCACCCTCGCCGAACTGGGCATGCTGGCGCTGCCGGTGCCGGAACAGCATGGCGGCTTCAGTGGCAATGCGCTGGACCTGTTCGTGGTGATGCGCGAGCTGGGGCGCGGCCTGGTGATCGAGCCGTATTTTGCCACCGTGCTGGGCGCGCGCTTTCTGGCGCTCGCAGGCTCGCACGGCGAGCTGCTGGAGCAGGTCGCCGGCGGCGCCGCCAAGCTGGCCTGCGCGCTGACGGAAAGGCAGTCGCGCCACGACCTGACCGATATCGACACCATGCTCGCCGCGCTTGGCGAAGGCTGGGTACTGAATGGCACCAAGTGCGCCGTGGTGCACGGCGCGCAGGCCAGCCACCTGGTGGTGTCGGCGCGCAGCGGCGGCCAGCCCGTCCAGCCGGCGCGCGCCGAAGACGGCATCACGCTGCTGGTGCTGGCAGCCGACACGCCGGGCATTACCGTTACCGGCTACCGCACGCTGGATGGCCAGCGCGCCGCCAACGTCGTGTTCGACAACGTCGCCGTGCCGGCTGGGGCCCTGATCGGCGCGGCCGCGCAGGGCTTCGGCATCCTCGACGCCTGCGCCGACTACGGCGCCACCTTGCTGTGCGCCGAAGCGCTGGGCGCGATGGAGGCGCTGTTCGCCGCCACGCTGGATTACCTCAAGACGCGCACCCAGTTCGGGGCGCCGATCGGCAAGTTCCAGGCCCTGCAGCATCGCATGGCCGACATGTACATCCACCTGGAGCAGGCCCGCTCGATGGCGCTGCTGGCGGCGGTGCGCATGGCCGACGACGATGTGGTGCAGCGGCGCCGCTGCGTGTCGGCCGCCAAGTACCGCGTCGGGCAGGCGGCGCGCTTCGTCGGCCAGCAGGCCGTCCAGCTGCACGGCGGCATGGGCGTGACCGACGAGCTGCCGGCAGCGCATTACTTCAAGCGCCTGACCATGATCGAGCTGGCGCTGGGCGACGCCGACCATCATCTGCGCCGCTTCATCGCGCAGCCGGGGTTTGCCGATGGGGACGCGGGGGAGGGCCAGGGCCAGGCCAAGTCCGCCGGCGAGGTGGCGGCATGACGGCGCGCACCTGGTATTTCGAGGACTTTTTCGTCGGCCAGGAGCTGGAGCTGGGCAGCCGCAGCGTCAGCGAAGCGGAGATCGTCGCCTTTGCGCGCGACTTCGATCCGCAGCCGTTTCATGTCGATGCCGCCGCTGCGGGCGACTCGATCTTCGGCGGCGTGATCGCCAGCGGCTGGCATACCTGCAGCATGATGATGCGCCTGGTGGTGGACGCCGTGCTGGGGTCGTCCTCCAGCATGGGTTCGCCGGGACTGGACAAGGTGCGCTGGAGCGTGCCGGTGCGCGCCGGCGACACCCTCTCGGTGCGCTACCTGACCACCCAGGTCAAGGCTTCCGGCTCGCGGCCCGACCGCGGCGTGGTCTGGTCGACCTGGCTGGCCCATAACCAGCACGGGGAACTGGTCTGCACCATCGAAGGCATGGGCATGTTCGGGCGCCGTCCGGCCGCGGAGGGCGCCTTGTCCGACCAGGGCGCCGGCGGGCAGGCCAGCCATGCGAACGGGGGCGCCGATGCGTGAATTCGCCAGTCTGGACGAATTGCGGGCGCTGATCGGTCAGGAGGTGGGGGTGTCGCCCTGGACCGAGATCGATCAGGCGCGCATCGATGCGTTTGCCGACGCCACCGCCGACCACCAGTGGATCCACGTCGATGTCGAGCGCTGCCGGCGCGAGTCGCCCTTCGGCACGCCGGTGGCGCATGGCTTTCTGACGCTGTCGCTCGTCTCCGGCATGTACGACCAGGCCGTGCGCTTGAATGGCGCGCGGCTGGTGGTCAATTATGGCTTGAACAAAGTGCGCTTTCCGGCCCCGGTGCCGGTCGGCAGCCGCGTGCGCGCGCGCATGACGCTCAAGGCCATCGCGCCGGTCGACGGCGGCGCCCAGCTGGAGTGGGAAGTGTCGATGGAGCGTGAGGGCAGCGAGCGGCCGGTGTGTGTGGCCGAGCTGCTGGTGCGCCGCTACGAATAGCGGCGGCGCGCCTAGCAGCGCGGTCCCGGATCGGTCACCGCGCTCACGTAGCGGTTGCGGCCCGTGTTCTTGGCCTCGTATAGCAACGCGTCGGCCTGCTTGACCAGTTCCGCCGACAGGCCGTCGGCCGGCACGATGCTGGCCACGCCCATGCTGATCGTGACCACCGGTCCCACGCAGGAGCGCGCGTGGGCGATGCCCAGTCGCGCCACTTCGGCCAGCAGCTTGCGCGCCACCGTCTCGGCGCCCTGTACATCGAGCTGGGGCAGCAAAATGGCGAACTCCTCGCCGCCATAGCGCGCCACCAGATCGTGCGGGCGCGCCGCGGCGTGGCGCATGGCGCCGGCCAGACGCGCCAGGCAGGTGTCGCCGGCCTGATGACCGTAGGTGTCGTTGTAGTTCTTGAACTGGTCGATGTCGATCATGATCAGCGCCATCGGCAAGCCGGCGCGGGCGCAGCGGCGCCATTCGTTGTCGAGCTTTTCATCGAAGGCGCGCCGGTTGGCCACGCCCGTCAAGCCGTCGGTGAGCGTGAGCTCGCGCAAGGCGTCGCTCTGGCGCTTGACGGTGAGCTGGGTGCGTACACGGGCGCGCACCACGGCCGTGTTGACCGGCTTGGTGATGAAATCGGCCGCACCGGCTTCCAGGGCGCGCGTTTCATCTTCGGGGGTTTTCAGCGCGGTGACGAAAATGATCGGGATGTCGCGCGTGACGGCCGATTCGCGCAGGGCGCGGCACACGGCGTAGCCATCCATGTCCGGCATCATCGCGTCCAGCAGGATCAGGTCGGGCAGCTGCTGCTGGGCGATCTGCAGCGCCTTGGCGCCGTTCATGGCGAAGATCACCTCGTTCTCATCCTGCAGTGCCTGATGCAGGATCTGAATGTTTTCCATCGCGTCGTCAACGATCAGGATGCGGCCATTGACAGCCATGTCGGTCCAGCTCATGCAGTATCCCTTCGGTTCTTCATGTCCTGCACGAGCAGCGCGGCGCTGGCAAAACCCAGCGTCGAGATGGCCTCGGCAAGCGCGGCGGCGTCGGCTGCGCTCAGCTGCGCGTCGATCGCCGGGCGCAGCGCGGCGTACGCGGACAGTGCCTTCATGTTGTTATTCTGGAGCAAAGCGAGCAGATTCGCCAGCGCCTCTTGCAGATCGGCGTCGCCCAGCGCCGCGTCGGCGCGCGCAGGCGGGCGCGCGGCGCTGGGCGCCGCCGGCATGTCCAGCGCGCGCGCGGTCTTGAACACCTTGGCCAGCGCCGTCTCGAGCGTGGCCAGGCGCACCATCAGTTCGGCCTCGCCCGCGCTGCGCAATGCCTGCTCGGCGTCCAGTGCCAGCGCCGCCACCTCGGCCGCGCCCAGGTTGGCGGCCACGCCGCGCAGGCGGTGCACCAGCGCGACGGCCTGCGCGCGCGCGTCGCTGGCCACCAGCGCGCGCACTTCACTCAGGGCGCTGCCTTGCGACGACTCGAAGCGCTTGAGCATGTTGACGAAGCTGGCATAGTTGCCGCCGAAGCGATCCAGTGTGGGGCCAAGGTCGATGCCCTCGATGGCCAGCAGCGGCGCCGCCGGCGCCGGCGCCGCCTCCGGCTGCGCATCGGGCACGGCGCCATAGCCGGCCCGCGCCGGCGCGCGCAGTTCGCGCGCGTCGCCGCCCGCGGTGACCCGGTTCAGCGCCGTGACCAGGCTGTCGACATCGATCGGCTTGGCCACGTGGGCGTTCATGCCCACGTTGAGCGCGTGGGCGCGGTCGTCTTCCATGGCGTTGGCGGTCATGGCGATGATCGGCAGATCGGCCAGTCCCATGCGGCGGATGGCCTCGGTCGCCTCGTAGCCGTTCATGACGGGCATCTGGATATCCATCAGCACCGCGTCGTAACGCTCGGGCCGCACGGTCAGCATGTCCACCGCGATGCGGCCGTTGGCGGCGATATCGACCGCCGCGCCGGCGTGCAGCAGGATGTAGTTGGCCACTTCCTGGTTGATCTGGTTGTCTTCCACCAGCAGCACGTGGATACCCTGCAGGCGGCCGGCGAGCGGCTCGGGCGCTGCGGCGGTGTCGCCTTGCTGTTTGCCCGTGTACAGCTCCAGCAGCACGCCTGCCAGCGCGGTCGGGGTCACCGGTTTGCTCAGGATGGCGGCCAGCTGCAGATCGTCGGCCAGTTCGGCCAGTTGCTCGCGCGCGCTCTCGGCGACCATCATGGCGCAGCGCGGTACGTTGCCGTGGCCCAGCGCGTCGGCACCGTCGCCGGACCTGTCGTCGGCGCGCGCATGGGTCAGGAACGAAATGCCGTCCATGCCCGGCATGGCGCTGTCGACCAGCAGGTAGTCGAACGGCGTGCCGGCGGCGCGTGCGCCGCGCAGTGCTTCCAGCGCTTCGGCGCCGCTGGCCGCCGCCGCCACGCGCCAGCCGAAGGCTTCGCACTGCAGGCTGACGGCGCTGCGCATGCTGGGGTTGTCGTCGACCAGCAGCAGGGTGCGCCCGGCCAGGCCCGGCAGTTCGGGCGCGACCAGGCCGCGCGCCTGCGGCAGGGCGCCGAAGTGCGAGTCGAAACTGAACTCGGCACCCCGGCCCAGGTCGCTGCGCACGGCGATGCTGCCGCCCATCAGGTGCACCAGGCGGCGGCAGATGGCCAGCCCCAGCCCGGTGCCGCCGAACTTGCGGCTGGTCGACGAGTCGCCCTGCGAGAACGCCTCGAAAATGGTGCCCTGCTGGGCCGGGTCGATGCCGATGCCGCTGTCGCGCACGGCAAAGCGCAGCGCGATGTCGTCCTCGCCGCGGCGCAGCGTGGCGATCGACAGCACCACTTCGCCGGCCTCGGTGAACTTGATGGCATTGCCCACCAGGTTGAGCAGCACCTGCTCCAGCCGCATCGGGTCGCCCGACAAGGCCAGCGGCACGTCGGGGGCGATGGCGAACACCAGTTCGACGCCCTTGGCGAACGCGACCGGCCCGAGCAGCACCGAGATGCTGCGCAAGACCTGGTCGAGCGTGAACGCGGTGAATTCCAGCGTCAGCTGGCCCGCCTCGATCTTGGAGAAATCCAGCACATCGTTCAGGATGCCCAGCAGCGAGCGGGTCGACATGGTCATCTTGGCCACGTATTCGCGCTCGCGCCGCGCCAGCGGGGCTTCTTCCAGCAGCCGCGCCAGGCCCATGATGGCGTTCATCGGCGTGCGGATCTCGTGGCTCATGTTGGCCAGGAATTCGGTCTTGGCGCTGCTGGCCATCTCGGCCTGGTCGAGCGCCTGCACCAGCTGTTCGTTGAGCGACTGCAGGCGCACCTCGGTGCGCTTGAGTTCGGAGATGTCCGATACCAGCACATAAAAGCCGCGCACCTGGCCCTGGTCGTCGAAGTCGGGAATGTAGTTCGACCAGGTGTAGCGCACCTGCCCATGGGCGTCGCCCAGTTCGCGGGCGAAGTGGGCGGCGCGCCCGGCCATCACCTCGCGCAGGTAGGGCGCGTTGGCGACCATCTGCTCGGGCCCCATCACCAGGTCGATCGGCTGGCCCAGCAATTCCCGCTCGGTCAGACCGAACGATTCCAGATACAGCCGGTTGGCGAACTGGCAGCGCAGCGCGCTGTCCCAGTAGCCGACCATGCCGGGCACGCTGTCGGTCACGGTGCGGATGAAGCGTTCGCTCTGGCGCAGCTGCTCGCTGGTGGCGCGCAGGGCCTGGTCGGCGGCGATGCGCGCGCTGATGTCGCGCACGGTGACCTGCAGGATGCCTTTGCCGCCGATGTCCAGGCTGGTCAGCAGCACGTCGGCGTGGAACAGCTGGCCATCCACGCGCTGGTACAGCCACTCGGTGTGCAGGCTGCCCACTTCCAGCGCGCGGTTGATCAGCTGAGCGGCCTTGACGGCCGAGCGCTGGCCGTCGGGCTGCAGTTCGGGCGAGGTGGTGGCCGGCGACAGCGTGATGAATTCCTCCACGCTGGCGCAGCCGAACATGCGCGCGGCGGCCTGGTTGCCGCTGATGTAGCCGGCGCCCAGGGCCAGCAGCATGTGGGCGTCGCCGGACAGTTCGAACAGCGCGTGGAACTGCTCGCTGATATCGTGCAGGCGCTGCGACAGCAGCTTTTGCTCGCTGATGTCGAGCAGCACGGCGCTGATGCCCATCATCTTGTGATCGACCCCGTACACCGGGTGGTAGCTGACGATCCAGTGGCGGTCCTCGGTCGGATACGCCGGCGTCGGTCCGCTGCTCTCGACGCCCGTGAGCGCTTCGCCCGTATCGCGCACCTGGCGGTAGGCCTGTTCGATGTCGATGCCGGTGGCGCCGAGGATTTCCGGCAGCGTGCGCCCCAGATGCTCCTCCACCGACAGGCCGTTGACGGCGGCCAGGTAGTCGTTGACCATCACCACGCGCAGATCGCAATCGAGCAGCGACAGGCCGACCGGCGCGCTGGCGTAGACGGTGGCAATCAAGGCGTTGGAGCGCTGCAGCTCGGCGGTGCGTTCCTGCACCAGCTGTTCCAGTTCGCCCCGGTAGCGCTGCAGCTCGCTGTCGACCTGCACCAGCGCGGCGGCCACTTCCGCCGGCTCGCGGATGGTCATCGGTTCGAGCGCCAGCCGTTCGCCGCGGCCCAGCGCCACGGCCGGTTCGCACAGCGCGCGCACGGAACGGCCGATGGCGCCGCCGATGAACCAGGCGGTGAGAAAGCCGGACGTGAGCAGCGCGGCCACCGACAGCAGCATGGTGGGCAGGGAGCGGTCCAGGGTGATGCCGGCGCTGGCGCGCGGCGCGCCCACGCTGACGAACCAGCCGCGCTGGGGCGAGCGGGTGTAGGCGACCAGCATGTGCATGTTCTCGCGCGAGATCAGTTCCACCGTGCCGGCCGGCTGGCGTTTCATGGCCTCGACCAGGATCGGGTTGGCCACCTGGCCGATCACCTGGTGCGCGCCGCGGTTGCGGCCCACGAAGATGGCATTGCGGTCGAATACCTGGCCGTTCCAGTGAGGCGGCAGGCCTTGCTCGCTCAGCAGGGTGTTGATGTGCTCGGGGCGCAGCTGGGCCGACAGCACGTAGCGCACCGCGCCGTCGCGCTGCACCGGCACGTCGATCGACACCATACGCGGCTGCTGCGCGTCGCCCTTGTACAGGTCGGACGTGGCGGCGCGCCCGCTCACCGCCACCTCGCGGATCGGCCCGACGTTGCCGTTGGCGGGCATCGGCGCACCCTTGGCGAAGCGGGTATTGAGCAGGGCCTTGCCGTGGATGTCGCTGAGCACGAAGGCGAAGGCGGGAAAGTCGTCGGTCAGCAGGCTGGTGGCCTGGGCACGAAAGGCATCCAGGTCGCCCGTGGACAGGCTGGGGGAGCTGGCCAGCGCCCGCGCGGCCGTTTCGCCGGCGGACAGGTCGCGCTCGACGGCGCTCATCAGCGCTTGCGCCATGCGCGCCGCATCGTGCACCAGGTGCTCGCGCTGGCGCGCGTAGGCGTCGTACGACAGGGCGGCAAAGCCGACGATGGTCGGTACCGCGCAGGCCAGCACCAGCGTGACGGTCTTGGAGCGGATCGAGGGCAGCGCCATCGCCGAGATTGCCTTCTTTACCACTGCGCCTGCCTCCACCCGGTCGGACTGCCGAACCGGCAGCCAATCTGACGATGGTAGCAAGGGCTGGAGCTTTCCTCAAAGCATTTAAATGAAAAACGGCCCCGATTGAGGCCGTCCGGCGACACTGTGGCAGGCAACGCTGGCTGATTCCGGCCCGCTGCGGCCGGAATGTTGCCCGATACGCTATCTTAGGGTTCGTTCACTGACCGCTATCCCACGTGTTTCGCCAGTTCCAGTTTGGCAATGGCGTTGCGATGCACTTCGTCCGGGCCGTCGGCCAGGCGCAGGGTGCGGTTGCCGGCCCACTGGTACGCCAGCGGAAACTCGTCGGACACGCCGGCCGCGCCATGGGCCTGGATCGCCCAGTCCAGCACGGTTTGCGCCACATTGGGGGCGAGCACCTTGATCATGGCGATCTCGGCCTGGGCGTGCTTGTTGCCGACCGTGTCCATCAGGGCGGCCGTCTTGAGCGTCAGCAGGCGCGCCGTGTCGATCTGGATGCGCGAGTCGGCAATGCGCTCGCGCCACACGCCTTGTTCCGAGATGCGCTTGCCGAACGCCACCCGGCTGTTGAGGCGCTGGCACATCAGGCCCAGCGCGCGCTCGGCCACGCCGATGGCGCGCATGCAGTGGTGGATGCGGCCCGGCCCCAGCCGGCCCTGGGCGATTTCGAAGCCGCGTCCTTCGCCCAGCAGCAGGTTGCTGGCAGGCACACGCACGTTGTCGAAGCGGATTTCACAGTGGCCGTGGGGCGCGTCGTCGTAGCCGAACACGGGCAGGGGACGCACGATGGTGATGCCGGGCGTGTCGGCCGGCACCAGTATCATCGATTGCTGGACGTGGCGCGCCGCTTGCGGGTCGGTCTTGCCCATCACGATGAAGATCTTGCAACGCGGGTCGCCCGCGCCGGAAATCCACCATTTCAGGCCGTTGATGACGTATTCGTCGCCGGCACGTTCGATCCGGGTCTCGATATTGGTCGCGTCCGACGACGCCACGCCCGGCTCGGTCATGGCGAAGGCCGAGCGGATCTCGCCGCGCAGCAACGGTTCCAGCCACTGCTGCTTGTGCGCCTCGGTGCCGTAGCGTTCGATGGTTTCCATGTTGCCCGTGTCGGGCGCGGCGCAGTTGAACACTTCCGGGGCCCAGCCGACCCGGCCCATGATTTCGCACAGGGGCGCGTAGTCCAGGTTGGACAAGCCTTCCGGCGCGCGCGCCGATTTGGGCAGGAACAAATTCCACAAGCCCTGTTCGCGCGCCAGCGGCTTCAAACGTTCGATCAGTTCGGTGGGTATCCAGCGGTCGCCCCGCTCGACGCCGTTGCGGTCGACTTCCTGCTTGAAGGCGTGCTCGTTGGGGTAGATGTGCTCGTCCATGAAGGCCAGCAGGCGGGTTTGCAGTTCCTTGCAGCGGTCCGAATAATCGAAGTTCATGGGGCATCCTTGTTCAGTGAGATGGCGCGCTGGGCGTACTTCCAGCCCAGTTCGGCCATGGGACGGGCGGCCTTGCCGTTTTCCAGTGCCTGGGCGCTGGCGGCGGTGCCGTCCACGTAGCGTTTCATGATGCCCTGCATGATGCCGGCGAGCCGGAACATGTTGTAGGCGAGATAAAAGTTAAAGTCTTCGATGCGGATCGTCTTGCCCGTGCGCGCGCTGTAGGCGGCGATGTAGGCTTCCTGCGAGGGGATGCCCAGCTCTTCGAGGTTCAGTCCGGCGATGCCGCGGAACTGGCCGGGCGCGATGTGCCAGCTCATGCAGTGATACGAAAAATCGGCGGCCGGGTGGCCCAAGGTCGACAGTTCCCAGTCCAGCACGGCCAGGATGCGCGGCTCGGTGGGGTGGAAGATCATGTTGTCGAGGCGGAAGTCGCCGTGCACGATGGCGGTGTCGTCGCCCGGCGGAATATTGTCGGGTAGCCAGGCGATCAGCTGGTCCATCGCATCGATGGTTTCGGTGGCCGAAGCCTGGTACTGACGCGTCCAGCGTTCGATCTGGCGCGCAAAATAATTGCCCGGTTTGCCGAAGTCGGCCAGACCGATGGCGGCGTAATCGGTGCTGTGCAGCTGGGCGATGACGCGGTTCAGTTCATCGTAGATGGCGCCGCGTTCCGCCGGGGTCATGCCGGGCAGCGACTGGTCCCACAGCACCCGGCCGTCGATGAATTCCATGATGTAAAAGGCGCGGCCGATGACCGCTTCGTCCAGGCACAGCGCATACTGGCGCGCGGCCGGAAAGCCGGCTTTCTGCAGCGCGTCCATGACGCGGAATTCGCGGTCGATGGCGTGCGCCGATGGCAGCAGTTTGGCGGCCGGACCGGGCTTGGTACGTAGCACATAATGCTGACCGTTGGCGGTGATCTTGAAGGTCGGGTTGCTCTGGCCGCCCTTGAACTGCACCACCTCCAGCGCCGCGCCGGCCGGGTTGGCATAGCCGGGGACGTGCTCCCGCATGTACAGGTCGAGGGCGCCGACGTCGAATTTCTGTCGTTCCGACACCGGCTTGGTTCCCATCATGTTATCGAACATCGCGTCTCCCCTTGTTGGTTTGACGCCTATTCTAGCGCACTAAAAGCACAGTCGTACTATTTACAGTCGTACTATTTAAGACCGGGCTTTTTTCACGACGGTCCGGTTCATGCCAGCAGGCCCCTGGCGTACTGGTGATAGAGATGCTCCATCATGGTGGTGCGCGAGTCGTTATGCAGCGGCAGCGGCGGGGCGTAGTTGACGAAGCGGACCACCCAGTCATGCTCCTGCGTGCCCACGTCGAGGGCGTTGATGCAGCCGGCCGTTTGCGACAGGGCGCCTAAAAACATGCGCTGGCCGGTCAGCGCCTGCGACAGGATGGCGCAGTTGACGCCCCCATGCAGCACCAGCAGCACGGTGTCCCAGTCGGGATCGGCGCGCAGGCGCGCCAGTTCGGGGTGCACCCGGTCCATCAGTTCGCCCACCGATTCGCCGCCCAGAAAGCGCTGCTGCTCGGCCACCACGCCTTCGAACACGCCGGTGAAGGCGGCGCGCAGCTCGGCTTTGGGAATGTCGGACAGGCGCCCGCCGCGGATCTCTTCGAAGCCGGGCCAGACGTCGATGGCGATCTCCTGACCGGTTTCGGCCAGCACCCGCTGCGCCGTTTCGACGGTGCGCGGCAGACCCGAGACGATCACCCGGTCGAAGCGGATACTGTCGGCGGCGAAGGCCTGGCCGGCGGCGGTCGCTTGCGCGCGGCCCAGTTCATTGAGGGGCACGGTGTCGGGCGGGACGGGTTTGCCGGACGGGTCGAAATAGGTCACGCTGCCGTGACGCATCAGGAAGATGCGCCGGCGCTGCGCTGCGGTCATGGTCATGGGTGGTGGCGGAGTGAAAAGAGCGGCGCTCAGAAGAACAGCGCGGTACGGGTGATGATGCTGCCCGTGTTGGCGTAAGGACCGGTGGCGCGCACGGCGCCGGTGGTGGCGATGCCGTCGTCGAGCTTGGCGTCGATCTGCTGGGCGAACGAATCGGGCAGGTTGTCGAAGCGGATGCCGTTGCCGACGCGCCCGGAGACGGCGTCGTTGTAGATGTACACGGCGCCGCCCTGGGCGCTGGTCATGAAGTCGCTGGTGCCGTTGAACGAGCCGGTGATGAAGCCGCCCAGCGCCAGGTGCTGGGGAGCCGACAGGTATTCGGTGATCTGGCCGTCGCCATTGCCGTTGGCGGAGGCGCCGGGCACGTGGCTGGTGGCCATGACGTCGTCGCCGGGCAGGGCGCGGAACTTGTCCTGGTAGGCGTTGACGGCGGCCGACAGGGAGTTCGACTGCTGGATGATGTTCTTAACCTTGGCGCTGTCGATCAGCCCCTGGCCCTTGAGCACGCCGCCCAGCAGCAGCCCGATAATCACCAGCACGATGGCGATTTCGACGAGGGTGAAGCCTTGTTGTCGTTGCTGCATCGGAGTTCTTTCGGTAGTGGTCGCCGGTGGCTTATTTTAGCGTACTGTGGAGCACCAAGGGCCGCCGCCACACCTGCAACGAGCCTCAGACTTTTTTCTGACGCACGCGAATCTGCTGGCGTTCCTGGGTCTTTTGCTTGTTCTGCTTGCGCTCGTACAGGGTGACGGCGTCCTTCTTGGCCTGCTCGTTGGTGCGCATGGCTTCCACGTCGTCGTGCTGCACGAAGAAATCCGCATCCTGAGCGGCGACTACCATCTTGATGGCCACTTCGTCGTCGAGCTCATAGAGCTCGGTGAGCAGCGTCGTTACTTCGTCAAGATATGCTTCGTAGGTAAGGGTAGTCATGGATCGGTCCTGGGGTAATGGTATGTGCGAGGCTGGCAGTATACAGCTAACCGCGTGCCGACCCGGCGGCGCCTTCCCCGGCGGCTCAAAATACCCAACTGGTTAGAGTGAGCCGATTCGGTGACCGTGCAGAGCTGCGGCGTATTTTGGCATTGCTCTTTTGGAAACAACGCGCGTAAAATACCCAGCTTATTGTTGACGCGCGGCGCATCCGATCATGACTTTCTCTACCTGGCTCTTATACGTTGCTGCAGTGCTGGTCCTGACCGTGACGCCAGGGCCGAGCGTGTTGATGTGCGTGTCAACCTCGGTCAATTGCGGGGTGCGCAAAGCGTTGATTGCGTCCTTGGGTAGTACGATTGCAATCGTGGGCATCATGACCCTGTCGGCGCTGGGGTTGGGGACGGTGCTGGCCGCGTCCGAAACGTTGTTTACTGCGATCAAGTGGCTCGGCGCCGCCTACCTTGCCTATCTTGGCGTGCTGGCGCTTTTTTCATCGGTGACGGACATCGCCGTCACCGGATCTGTAGAAGCGGCAACGAACAGGCAACTGTTCGGCCAAGGATTTCTGGTCGGGATCAGCAATCCAAAAGCACTGCTTTTCTTCGGCGCGCTGTTCCCTCAGTTTATCGTTGCGGGAGCGCCGCAGACGCCGCAGTTCGTGCTGCTTGGGACGACCTTCATTTTCTTCGAGCTGGGGTGGCTGACCATTTACGCGTTATCGGCATCCAGGGCGAAGCGCTGGCTGCAGCAACCGCGCCGGGCCAAACTCTTCAACCGCGCGACCGGACTTGTATTTCTGCTCGCTGCCGCCGTGCTCGCTGGCAGCAAACGCAACGCGACTTGATTGAGGTACCTGCTCGACCTACTTTGACGGGCGCTTCAGCCGGCGTTCCAGAAAGGCCAGCTCGCGCGGGTCCGTTACCTGTCCGCTGGCCAGCATGGCGCCGATCAGGGCACGCGCGCTGTCGGTCTCGTTCATATCGTCCAGGATGAATACTTCCATCTGCTGCGCCCAGTGTGGCAGCACGCCGGGCTTCGTGTGCATGCGAATATCCTGCGCGTAGCGGCGCGCCAGCGGCAAGTCGTGCAGCCGGTGCTTGGCGGCCAGGGTGGCGTGCGTCAGCCACGGCCAGCGCCGGTCGGGGTCTTCCAGGAAGCGCGCATGGACGAAATCGAGCATCGTGCGTGCACGTGCCGGATCGCCGGTGGCCGCGTAGACCTGACTGGCGGCCAGCAGTGGGTACTGCGCGCGCGGGTCCAGTTCCATGATCGCGCCCAGCCAGCCGGTGAGCATGGCGTAGTCGATCTGACTCAATGGGCGCTGGCCTTCGGCTCCCTGCACGTACAGCATCAAGCCCTTGGCCAGCGCCACCGGTTCGCCCAGGCTGGCCAGACGCAGCACGGCCGTTGGCGCGACGGCTCCGGGCAGGGAATGCGGGGTCGTCGCGCGCGGCGCTGTCAATGTCAACTGGGCCGCCAGCGCGCAACCGAGCACCAGCAGCACAGGGCGCGGCACGTGGGACAGCGGGCGCGACCCCATCACAGCTCCTTGCGATACAGGTCGAACACCGCCATGGCCGCCAGCAGCGGCACGTACACGGCCGTCTGGATCAATACGGGGGCCAGCTGCGCCATGCCGGCGTCGCCGTACACCAGCCATGCGGACTGGGTGAACCGGTCCAGATGGGGCACCAGCGCAGCGATGGCGCCGGCCGCCGTGCCAGCCGCGCCGCCATCGGCCATCGCCTGCAGGCTGCCGATGGCGCGCGCCAGCACGTAGAAGCCGACGCTGGCGGCAAGCGCCGGCACCAGCTGGCTCACGCCCAGCGCGCACAGCATGCTGAAGGCGACCATGAGCCACAATTCGCACAGCAGCGACGCGGACCATACCAGTGCGGCGGCCATGTCCGCCGTCAGCAGCGCCGCCGTACCAAACAGCAGGACGGGAAGCGCGGCCAGCAGCCCGAAGCCGGCCATTTTCCCGATCACGTAGACGCTGCGCGAGAGCGGCAGCGCAAGCAGCAGCTGCTGGCCCTTGTCGCTGGCTTCGCGCTGCAGGCTGGCGATGACGAAGGCGCACACCAGCAGCACGGCACCGGTGCGCGCCAGCGCGGCGGCCAGCGCCACCTGGATCTGGCGCGACTCGGAAAGCGCCAGCTGGCCGGCGAATGCCGCGACGCCGAGCGCGGCCAGTGCGAGCAGCGCCAGCAGCAGCACGAAGCGGTTGCGGCGTGCTTCCAGCAGGGTGTACCAGGCGATGGTCGTGAGCGGATGGGGCATCGGCTAGCGCGGCAGCGTTCCGGCGCTGACCATGCGGTTGAACAGGATGTTGGGCGAGACCCACAGCACCAGGTCGTCATACTCGCCGCCGGGCGCGGTGACGCTCTCGGACGGCGTGCGGGTCACGAACGCGATGCCTTCCTGCGCGGCGTTGGTGCGCTCGTCGACGTTGGTGGTGCTCACGACCGCGCTGCGGATGCCCACCTCGCTGATGCCCCCCGCGCCGTTCTTGCCATGCGAGACGAGCACCGCCGGAATATCGTTGATCTGCGTGGCCGCCACCAGATTGCCGCGCGCGTCGCGCGTGCCGATGGTGATGTCGCGCGGGCTCTGCAAGGTGAACATGTTCTGGCTGTTCGAAAAATTGGGCGACACGCTGTAGCGGTAGATGTGGCCCCAGCTATCGAGTTTGCTCACGCCCAGCGTCGCCCACGGCAGCAGACCCTGACGCCGGCCATCGGTGCAGTTGGCGCCGCTGCGGTCTTCCAGCCCGTTGGCCGCGGAGATGGCCGGGCAGGGCAGGTAGCCGTTGCGCATGGCGTAACCCATCAGCGCTTCGCGCGCCTCGTCCATGGCTTTCTGGGTGTCGCCGATGCGGCGCTGTTCCATCTGCATGGCCAGGGGCGTGAGCAGGCCGCCGATCATCAGGCCGACGATGACCAGCACCACCGCCATCTCGACCAGACTGAATCCTGCCATGCGGCGGCGCTTATCCGTGCGTGCGACCTGACTGGAACTGAACGCTGCACTGCGCCTCATGGAGCGTCCACGTCGCGCACCGTGCCGGTCGACAGGTCGACGGTTTGTCCGGGCTTGACCTTGACTTTGCCGCCGCCGGGCAGGTTGAGCGTGACTTGCGGCGCCTGCGCCGGCCCGCTGAACTGGTTCTGGCGCGCGTCGCGCGTCTCCTGATTGACCCATACCGTGGAGCGTCCGGCGCTGCGGCGCACGAAGCCGTTGATCGTCACGGGCTCTGGCGCGGGTGCGATTGGGGCGGCCTGGGGCGCCGCCACCGGCGGCGCGGGCGGTGCGGTGGCCAGACCGCGGGCGACATCGAGCTGGTGACGCTCGTCCGGGGTGCTGAACAAGCGCCCCAGCGACGCCGTCTGGGCGTGCGCGGCGCCCGCCATCAGCAGCAGGGCGCAGGCGAACATGTATGCGCGCGTCATGGCACGGCCTTGTTGGTCGCCGGCGCAGGCTTGGCGGGCGCCGCGCCCAGGGTCAGCCAGATCAGCGTGCAGGCCGCGTTCAGCCGCGCCAGCCCCACCGCATCGGCGGGAACGTCGTTGCGCTTCATGCGGCAGTCCTGGACGCTGTACATGCCGGCCATGCGCAGATCGTCGAGAAAGTAAAACAGGTCGCCTTCGTGCACCAGGCCCAGGTTCAGGTGCATGCGGCTGCCGCGCAGCTGCAACTGGCCGGTGGCGGCGCCCGCGGGCGCCGCCAGCACCTGCTGCGGTTCGATCTCGTAGGTGGCCGACACCAGCTTGCGGCTGGCCTGAATGCGCCGCACCGCCTCGATCCAGCCGAGGCGATTTTCGTCGCCGATCAGCCCGGCGGCCTGCAACTGGGCGTAGCGCTCGCGATACAGGATCAGGTCCTGCTTTTCGGTCGCCACGTCGCGGATGCGCGCCGCGCTCAAATCACGCGCCCGCGTGGCGTCGGCCAGGGTCGCCTGCTGGTCGGCGCGGTACACGCCGGAGGCGCCCACGAACAGCGCCGCGCCGATCGCCACGGCCAGCAGAATGGCCGCCGGGCGCGCCAGCATGGGCAGCTCGTCGCGCCAGGTGCGCAGGGGCAGGGCTTTCGTTTTTACGGTTGCCATAGCACCCTCACGACAAATTTCGGTTTGGCGCCTGCCGCGTCGGCGCCTGCCGTGCCGCTCAGCCTGACGTTCTGGCGCACGTCCACGGGAATGTCGGTGATCTCCACCTTGACGCCGGCGGCGCTGGACATGCTGAGGGCGAACTGGTTGACGGCGTCGAGCATGGTGCGGTAATCCGTGGATGCCGCCTCGATCTCGCCGGCGATGTGCAGGCTTTGCGGCGGCGCGGCGGGCAAGCCCACACTGGCCGCCTGGATCGGCGCGGCCGGTTGGCCTTCGCCCGTCATCGCGCCGGGCACGCCGGCCGGCATGCCCCCGGCCGGCATCGCGCCCGCGGCGACCGCTTCAGCCTTGCCGGCTTGCCAGTCCAGTTCCAACAGGGTGATGGCGGGGGCGCTGTCGAGTGCGCGGCTGACCAGTGCAATCAGTTCGGCGGGCGCCGGCGACTGGGTCGACAGCAGCCGCTCGGTCAGTACGGCCGCCTTCATGTCGGCGGCCGGCACTGCGCTGGGTGGAAACGTGGCGCTGGCGGCGCGGTAGCGGGCGTCGTCCTGGGCGGCGTCGGCCAGCAGGCGCTTGCTGGTGATATCGGCCTGCAGGCCGCTCCAGACATTGGCCAGCAGCCACACAGCACCGACCAGCGCGAGCACACCGGCGGTCGCGTTGATCGCCATGCGCGCCTGCCAGATGCGATAGAAGCGGCGCGCCGAGGCCAGCGCGTACTGGCTGGCCGGCGCCCTGGCGCCCACGAGATGCAGCAGCAGCGGCTCGGTGCTGGCCGGCGTGTCGGCCAGCTTGAAGCGCGCGGCGGCGGTGTCCAGATCGATGAAGTGGTACGACAGTTCCGGGTTGTCTTCGCAGGCCGCTTCCAGCGCGGGCAGGCGCGCAGCCGGGGCCAGCACGGCCACCTGCAGCATGCCGCCCCGTTCCAGCTGGCGCGTGCTGGTCAGGAACTGGTGCATGCGGGTGGTTTCCAGCGCGGTGGCGGCGACGATGTCTTCGCCGGGCGTGAGCGCCGTCAGGCGGCTGAACTTCAGGTGCGGCCCTTCGAAATAGCTTTGGCGCAGCGCGCCGGCCTGCTCGGTGATCAGCAGCAGATGGTCCTGCACCATGGCCAGCCGCTGCACCAGCAGGGCGGCTATGTGCGCCGCCGAATACACCGCCGCCAGCGGGCACTGGTGCTGTTCGATGACGCTCACCCACGGCTGCACCTGCGAGGGATTGCTCAGCGCCGAGAACAGCGCATGGTCGTCGCGCCGTCCGTCCGCTTCGCGCTCCTGCAGGCCGGCGTGGCGGAACGGCGTGTCGCGGTACTGCTGGGCCAGGCGACGCTCGACCAGATGGCGTCCGGCGCGCCCGCCCACATGGGGCAGGGTCTGGCGCTGGAACTCTTCTTCGACCAGGTCGGCGATCAGGTAAGCGGGCACGCCCGGGTGCTGGGCCAGCCAGGCGCCGAACGCTTCCAGGCCGCTCGATTCGAGCCGGAAGGCCGGACCCGGCGTCAGCACGCCGCGCTGCCAGCGGCTGGCGCGCAGTTCGTCGAGGGTGACATACAAGAGTAGTTTTGGCAGCACGCGATCCTCAGGTTTTCAGCTGACTCATGGTGTCGTAGATGGGACCGAGCACCGACAGCATGATCCAGCCCAGCAGCAGGCCGAGCGTGACCGTCATGGCCGGCTCGATCAACGACTGCACACGTTCGATCAGTTCCTTCACTTCGCGATTGTAGAAGTAGCTGACGTTTTTGAGCGCACCGTCGAGCGAACCGGTGCTTTCTCCCACGCGCAGCATGCGCAGCACCAGCGGCGGAAAGATGCCGGTGTTCTGGAATGCGGCCGTGACGCTCTGGCCGTCCGAGATCAGCTGGGCGGCCCGCTGCAGCCCGGCGGCCACCTTGCGGTTGGCCACGATGCCCTCGGACAGGCGGATGCATTCGAGGATGGTGATGCCGGAGCCGTACATCAGGCCGAAAAAGGTGGCGAAGCGCGCCAGGATGATCTTGTGCAGCACGGGCCCGATCAGGGGAATGCGCAGCTTGATGCCGTCGAAGCGCAGGCGCGCCGCTTCGCTGCGCTTCAACCATGCGCGCACCAGCAGCGTGCCGGCCACCGGCAGCGCCAGGATCAGGTACCAGTAATGGATGAAGATATTCGACACGAAAATCAGCGCGCGCGTGTGCAAAGGCAGTTCGCCCCCCATGTTCTTGATGAAGGCCGTCAGCTGCGGCACCAGCACGATCATCAGGAAGAACGTCACGGCCAGTACCACCACCGCCACCACCAGCGGATAGGTGATGATCTTTTTGGTCTGCGCGGCCAGTTCGTCCTGCCACTTGAGGCTCTCGGACAGGTTGCGGAACACCTCGGCCAGCTTGCCGCTCGATTCGCCCGCCGTGATCAGGCTGGTGAAGGTGTCGTTGAACACCTCGCGGTGGTGGCGCAGCGCTTCGGACAGCGACTGGCCGCCCTCGATGCTTTCGATCAAGTCGGTGACGATCTCGCGCATGCGCGGATGGTCGAGCGAATCGCGCAGGTCGCCCAGTCCCTCCAGGATCGGCACGCCGGCGCCGGTCAACTGCTCCATGTGAAAGCAGAAGTTGATCAGGTCCGCGCGCTTGACGACGCGTTTGCCGAAGGCGACGGCGCGCTGGCCCGAGAGATGAAAGTCGATCAGGTCCAGGTCCATGCGCCGCAGGCGCAGTTCCAGGTCGGCGCTGTTGGCCGCGTCCATGGCGCCGGGCACCATGGCGCCGGCCGGGTCCATCGCGCGGTAGGCGTACAAGGGCATCAGGCCAGCCTGTCGGTCAGGTCGACCACGCGCGCCACTTCGTCGAGCGACGTGGTGCCCTCCAGCACGCGGCGCATGCCGTCGTCGACCAGCGAGCGGAATGTTGAAACTGCGCCCGACCCCCTGGCGCTGTTCTTCAGTTCGCGCAGCGGGGCGCGGCGGGCGATGGCTTCGTCGAGGTCGGCCGACACCTTGAGGATCTCCATGATCGCCATGCGGCCCTTGTAGCCCTGGTGCGCGCAGTGCTCGCAGCCGACGGCGCGGCAAATGGTCACCGGACTGCCGGCATCGCCCAGGCCCAGCAAACGCCGTTCGACCGTGTCGGCCACCACGGTCACTTTACAGTGCACGCACAGGCGCCGCAACAGGCGCTGGGCGATGATGCCGATGATATTGCCGGCCATGATGTCGGGCAGGATGCCGATGTCCAGCAGCCGCGACACCGAGCCGATGGCCGAATTGGTGTGCAGCGTCGAATACACCTGGTGGCCCGTCATGGCGGCCGAAAACGCCATCTCGGCGGTTTCGCGGTCGCGGATCTCGCCGACCAGTATCACGTCCGGGTCCTGGCGCATCATGGAGCGGATACCGTCGGCAAAGCCCATCTTGGCCGACTCGTTGATCGAGGTCTGGCGGATCATGTTCATCGGGTACTCGACCGGGTCTTCCAGCGTCATGATGTTGACGCCTTCGGTGTTGATGTGGTTCAGGATCGAATACAGCGTGGTGGTCTTGCCGCTGCCGGTGGGGCCGGTGACCAGGATGACGCCGTGGGGGCGGGCGATCATCAGTTTCAGCAGGTGCAGTTCGGCCTCGCCCAGGCCCAGGCCATCCAGCGGCACCAGGCCCTTGGCGCGGTCCAGCACGCGCAGCACGAAGTTTTCGCCGTGGGTGGTGGGCTGGGCCGAGGCGCGAAAGTCGATCTGGCGGCCCGAGAACTTGATCGAGATGCGGCCATCCTGCGGGGCGCGCGATTCGGCGATGTTCATATTGCTCATCACCTTCAGGCGCACCGCCATGGCCGGCCAGTAGGATTTGTGCAGGCTGCGGATCTGGCGCAGGATGCCGTCGATGCGGTAGCGGATGCGCAAAAAGCTCTGCTCCGGCTCGAAGTGAATGTCCGAGGCGCCGTTCTGCACCGCATCGGCCAGCAGCGCATCCATCAGGCGCACCATGGGCTGGCTGTATTCGTCGCTGGTGTGGCCGATCGCCGCGTAATTGACTTCGCCCGTCTCGATCTCCAGCAGGATGCCGTCGATGGACAGTTCGAACCCGTAGTACTGGTCGATGGCGCGCGCGACGTCCGACTCGTTGGCCAGCACCGGCTCGATCGTGATGCCCTTGACCAGCATGGCGCTGATCTGGTCCAGCGCCACCAGGTTGCTGGTGTCGGCCATGGCCAGGATCAGGTTGTCGGTATCGCGTTCGTACACGATGGGGAACACCCGATAGCGCTTGGCCACGTCCTTCGGGATCAGTTTCAGGGCGATGGCGTCGACCACCAGGTTGCCCAGGTCGGCGCTTTGCTGGTTGAGGTTTTCCGACAGCGCTTCGCGCACGGTCGCCTCGGTGACGAAGCCGAGCGTGATGAGCAGTTTGCCTAGCGGTTCGTTGCTGCGCTTTTGCTCGATCAGGGCGATGCGCAGCTGGTCTTCGCTGATCACGCCCTTCTGGATCAGGAGTTTACCGAGCGGGAATTTGGGCTGTTCTGACATGGGGCCTTATGGTCCGGCCGCGGGCGCCGCGCCCGCTGGAGATGCGCTCACCGCAGGCGCACTCAGTTCGCGCGCACGCACGGCGGCCGCGTTGCGGTCGAAGCTTACCGGGCCCGCGGCCGACAGGTCCAGCGCGCGCTGATAATAAGTCTGCGCAAGCCTGCCTTGATTGAGGCGGTCCAGGCCCACGGCCAGATTGAACGCGTAGTCGGCGTTGGACGGCGCGGCCGACACGGCGCGGAAGTACTGCTGCTGCGCCTCGGCCCAGCGGCCCTGGCGCGCGTACAGATTCCCCAGCGCGAACAGCACGGGTGCCGCTTCCGGGGTGCGGTCCAGCACGCGCATCAGGCGCGCCTCCGACTGGCTGGCGTTCCCGGTGCGTACGCCTGTCAGGCCCGCCAGCGCATCGCTGTCGTTGGGATCGATGTCGAGCAGGCGCGCGTAAAAGCTGGCTGCTTGCTCGGCCTGGCCGTCGCGCACGGCCACGGCGGCCATCCCCAGCAGCGCGTCGCGGTTGTTGCCGTCCTGCTGCAGCATGGCTTGATAGCTCTGGCGCGCCAGCACCATGTCGCCCCGTTGGAAGGCGCTGAAGCCGGTCGCCACCGCGCTGCTCACGCGCGCCGGTGTGGTGGCGCGGGCGACCCGGATCGGTTCCTCGGCCAGGGGTGACGAGGCGCGGCGCGCGCGCTGCGGGGCAGCCGGTGGCGCAACTGTCATGACAGGCTCGGTTGCGGCGGCGGGAATGCCACCTTGCGGGCGCGCCGACGGCCCGGCCTTGAGCAGGTAGTCGTCCGGATGCATCTGGTCGCGCGACGACGCGGGCGGGGCGGGCGTGTTCGACGCGCTGGTCGGGGCCAGGTCGGCGTGCGGCACGTACGACTGGCCGCCCATGGTCGGTGACGAGGCCGGATCGGTGGGTGCGGCGGCGATGATGGCGCCGCCGTATTGGCCAGGCTGGCCCGGCATGGCCGCCGCGCCGGCGCCCAGGTCCGGGCTGGCCGGCGCAGCCGGATTCTGGCCCGGCATCGGCACCATCGGCAGATGGCGGCTGGAGCCCGCGCCGTAGACGGCATTCCAGTACATGTAGCCGAAGATGGCGACAATGATCAGCGCGACGCTGGCCAGGGCGGCGATGCGCATCGCCCGGGGACTGAACTGCATGGTCGACGCGCTCGGCTTGATGCGGGGGCGCGGCGGCGGCACGGCGTTGCGCGGACGGCGGCTTGGCTCCGGATCGGCCTGCGCCGCATACGCTGGCGGCGGCTGGCTGACGAATTCAAGCACTGGTTCTGGCTGGGCCGATGGGGAACTGGACAACGAGTCGAAGTCGGACAACGACATGGACGCAGGCGCGGTCGCGGGCGCAGGGGTTGCCAGCGGGGACAGGCTCAGGCCTTCAGCGTACGGCTGCGCCGGCGCCGGCTCATGCGGCGCCAGTTCCAGCACGTCGTCGAGCGCCTCGGACGGCTTGGTCAGTTCCTGCTCGGGCACGTGATTCTGCTTGGCGCGCTCGGCTTTCTTGAGCGCCTGCATCAGTAAGCTCATGGCGCGTCCACCCTGGTGGTCGGTTCCGCATAGGCCGGCGCCTGTCCGCCCGCGCCGTCGGGCAGCAGGTAGCGGTAGTCTTTATAGTCGCCGTTGATGCTGGCGTTCTTGACCACCACGGGGCGGATGAAGATCACCAGCTCGGTCTTGCTGACCTGCTCATTGCGGTTGGCGAAGATATTGCCCAGTATGGGCAGGCGGCCCACGCCGGGTACCGTGTCCTTGGCGTTGTCGACCGAGTCCTGCATCAGGCCGCCCAGCACCGAGATGTCGCCGCTGTAGACCTTCAGGATCGATTCGATCTCGCGCGCCTGGATCACCGGCACCTGGCTGATCACGTTGCCCTGGACCAGCGCCGGGTTGGGATCGCGCACATAGCCGACGATGCGGGTGATGGTCGGACGCACATTGAGGGTCACCTCGTCGGTATCGGCAATCTGCGGGGTCACGCTCATCACGAAGCCGACCGGCACGGTTTCCAGCTTGGATTCGTAGGTGGCCGGCGTGGTGATCGAGCCGTTGGCGTTGATCACCGCCGGGGTCACCTTGATACTGAAGAATACGTTGTTGTCGACCACCTTGAGCATGGCGGTCTGGTTGTTCAGCACGCTGATCTTGGGGCTGGACAGGACCTTGACCTTGCCGAACGATTCAAGCAGCTGCACGGCCGCACTGATGTTGCCCAGCGCCGAGGTGGGATTCACATAGCTAAGCGAAAACAGCCCGGGCGAAGTGCCCACCTGGACGCCTGAACCGAGCGCGTTATTGCCGACCGGCTTTTGGATCAGCGAAAACTTGCTGCCCAGGCCAGACCAGTTGATGCCTTGCTGGTATTGGTCGGACAGGCGCACCTCGATCACGGTCGCCTCGATCAGCACCTGGCGCTTGGCGCTACCCAGCACGATGTCGAGGAACTGCTGGATCTTTTCGTGCTGGCGGCCGGTGGCGCGTACCGCCAATAAGCCGCCTTCGGCGTTGATGATGACGGACGGGGCGTTGCGCGCCCGCTCGCTGGCCGATGCGCCGAAAGCGGCCAGCACGTTGTCGGGCATGGCTTGGGGCGGATTGGGCTGACCCTGCTGGCCGGTCTGGTTCGGCTGCTGCTGGTTGCTCTGGCCTTGCTGCCCAGCGGCTTGCCCCGCCGCCGGTTGAGCGCTCTGGCCACCCGGTTGCTGGCCGCTTTGCGGCGACGCCGACACGGCCGTGGCCGCGTCGTTGACGGTGGTCTCGCGCAGCATGTCGCGGACATTCTTTTCCAGGCTGGCCCAGAAGTTGTTATCCGAACGATTCACCACCGAGGTGGTCGAATTGTTGTTGCCCGAGCCGCCGCTACCGGCCACGCCGCCGCTGGTGCTGCCGTTGGGGTTGGTCACGGTAGTGCTGTTGGAGCCGCCGCCCGCGGTGGAAATCTGGGTGGCGATGTTCACGCTGCTGGTGGTGCTGCGCGCCATGTTCACGTAATCGACCTTGTAATTGCGCCACACGGGGGTGTCGGGCAACACAGTCAGGGTGCCGCCGTCAATCTCGTAGCGCATGTCGACCTGGCGCGAAATGCGCGCCAGCAGCTGCGGCAAGGTCTGGTCGAGCGCGTTGAGCGTCACCGTGCCTTCGATGCCCGGATGAATGTCCACGTTCAGCCCGGCATCGCGCGCCAGCGCAAACAGCAGCGACTGGGCCGACACCTTGTGCACGGTCACGCCGTAGGTTTCCACCTTGGGCGCGGCCTTGGGCGCCGGCAGCGGCGCGTGCTGCAGCACCGGCTCCGGGATGCGCCCGGCCGCGCGCGGCGCCTGGGCCACATGGGCTGGCGACTGGGGCAGGGTGGGAGTGGCACAGGCCGACAGCAGGGCGCAACAGATCGCGGTGCTGAGCGGAGTAACAGATTTTCGAAGGTTCATTGATGCGCTCGTCGGTGCCAAGTCACAATAATGGCCGAAAAATAAGCCTGGGGCAATGGCGGCACCCTCAACGGAAAAAGATGCTGTGCGAGGCCAGCCACACTGTGGCGGCCAGCAGCGCCACGGCGGCGCCGCTCAGCACGATGGCTTTATGCCAAGAGCGTGGTGAAGTTGAAAACGCGCTGTCGGCGATCGCCGCCCTGGCGTGGCGCAGTTCGACCCGGTCCGACTCATCGACAAAGGCGGCCATCAGGGCTTTGTCGGCCAGAATGTTAATTCTGCGCACGATGCCCTGCGATACGCGGGCGATCTGGCGCGTGGCGGCCGGGCTGAACACGGCCGGGCCGTTGTAGCCGGCCGCATGCAGGCGAAATGCCAGGAAGTCGGGGATCACATCGGGCGGCATGGCCGGCACGGCGAAGTTGTGGGTGATGCGTTCCTTTAACTGGCGCATGCCGGGCAGGTTCAGGTGCTGGTCCAGCTCGGGTTGTCCGAACAGTACGATTTGCAGCAGCTTGTGGCGCGCCGTCTCCAGGTTGGAAAACAGGCGGATTTCCTCCAGCGTGTCCAGCGGCATGGCCTGTGCTTCCTCGACCAGCAGCACCACCTGCTTGCCCGCGCTGTGCTTGGCGATCAGGTCGGCCTGCAGCATGCGCGTGACTTCGTCGATGCGCTTGCCGTCCACCTGCAGTCCCAGCTCGCCGGCCAGCGCATAGGCCACTTCCTGGCGCGACAGGGTGGGGTTGGCCAGGTAAATTACTTCCACGTGCTCGGGCAGCTGACTTTCGAGCATGCGGCACAGCATGGTCTTGCCGCTGCCGACCTCGCCGCTGACCTTGACGATGCCTTCGCCGTGGATCACCGCATATAACAGCGCGCTGAGGATTTCGCCTCGTTCATTACCGGCGTAGAAGAACGCCGGATTTGGCGTGATGCCGAATGGCGACTCCTGCAGGCCGAAATGGCGGTGGTGCGCGGGCAATTGCTGGGGCGGCTTTAATGGATGCATGTCATGAACGCCTGTTCCAGGGTGGCCGCGCCATAGCGCGCGCGGCAGTCGGCCGGCGAGCCCGTGAAGCGGACCTTGCCGTCATGCAGGATCGCCATGCGGTCGCACAGTTCATCCACATCCGCCAGGGAATGGGAACTGAACAGAATGGTGGCGCCGCCGGCGCGGACTGTGCGCAGACAGGCCTTGAGCTGGGCCCGGGCCTGCGGATCCAGCCCGCTCATCGGTTCGTCGAGCACGTAGGCCCGCTTGTTGGTCAGCAGACAGGCCGCCAGGCCCAGTTTCTGGGTCATGCCCTTGGAATGCTCGCGCACGGGGCGCTTGAGCACGGCGGCCTCCAGCCCGAGCGAGGCCAGCATGGTGTGCACGGCGTGCTGGTCGTAGGGCACCGCCTGTAAGGTCAGCAAGTATTTAATGAAATCCGCGCCCGTCAGGTAATACGGCGGCGTGAAGCGTTCCGGAAGGAATGACAGCGGCGCGCGCGCCGCGGGCAGGCGGTGGCCCAGGCCGAATATATCGATCGTGCCCCCGTCGAGCGCCACAAAATCGAACAGGCACTTCATCAGGCTGGTCTTGCCGGCGCCATTGACGCCCACCAGGCCCATGCACTCGCCCTCGTGGATCTCCAGATCGATGCTGTCGAGCACGGGATTACCCGCGTAACGTTTGACGACCTGTTGGAAGCGCAATGCGGGTGTGCTCATCGGGGATGGACTGGTGGGCGAGGGCCTGACTGTAGCGCATTGTATACAGGCTGCACAATGGCAGAGTGAAAAGGCTATGAGCCACAAATCGGACCGAAATGTCGCGTCCTGTGCACGCAAGTTGTAATGTTGCCCTCAAAAAACGCTAAAAATAATTCCGTACGACAAAATTCCGTCCATTGTGACTTAGAATGTCCTGACGGGAATATTCGTCCGTCGCTTAACGTTTATCCAGCTAAAGGTAGTCATGGCACGGCCAGAAAAAGTCCGACTCGGTGAGATTTTAGTTCAGCAGAAACTGCTGACGGAGGAACAACTCGGCCTGGCGTTGCAGGATCAGAAGCGCACCGGGCGCAAACTGGGACGGGTGTTCGTCGAAAGCGGCTTCGTCACCGAAGAGCAGATTTCCGGCGCGCTGGCCAAGCAGCTGGACATTCCGTACATCAATCTCAAGTTTTATAATACCAATCCGGACATCGTCCGCCTGTTGCCGGAGACCCAGGCCCGGCGCTTCCGCGCGCTGGCGCTGGAAGACCGCGGCGGCACGCTGCTGGTGGGCATGTCCGATCCGACCGATCTGTTTGCCTATGATGAGATCGCCCGGCTGGTTAAGAAAAGCATCGAGCTGGCCGTCGTCAATGAAACCGAGGTGCTGGCCGCGATCGACCGCATCTACCGCCGCACCGACGAGATCACCGACTTCGCGCGCGAGCTGGAGCAGGATCTGGGCGACACCTTCGTCGACTTCGGCGCGCTGACGGCCAATCCGAACCTGGAAGAAGCGCCCATCGTCAAGCTGCTGCAATCGGTGTTCGACGACGCGACCCAGGTGCGCGCCTCCGACATTCACATCGAGCCGCAGGAAACCCGGCTGCAAATCCGCTTCCGCATCGACGGCGTGCTGCACCTGCAGACCGAAGCCGATATCAAGATTGCCACGCCGCTGGCACTGCGCCTGAAACTGATGTCGGACCTGGATATTTCCGAAAAGCGCTTGCCGCAGGATGGCCGCTTCGCCATCAAGGTCAAGGCCCAGCGCATCGACGTGCGTATTTCGACCATGCCGACCCAGTACGGCGAATCGGTGGTGATGCGACTGCTTAACCAGGGCGGCACTACCCTGCGGCTCGATGCCATCGGCATGCCGGCCCGGCTGGTGGAAAAGTTCCGCGCCATCGTGCAGCGCCCCAACGGGCTGGTGCTGGTGACCGGCCCGACCGGTAGCGGCAAGACCACCACCTTGTACAGCGCGCTGTCCGAGCTGAACTCGGTCGAGAAGAAACTGATCACCGTGGAAGACCCGGTGGAATACCGGCTGGCCGGCATCAACCAGGTGCAGGTGAACGACAAGATCGACCTGTCGTTTGCGCGCGTGCTGCGCTCGGCGCTGCGGCAGGATCCGGACATCGTGCTGGTGGGCGAGATGCGCGACCAGGAAACGGCGCAGATCGGTCTGCGCGCCGCCATGACGGGTCACCTGGTGCTGTCGACCCTGCACACCAACAGTGCCGCCAGCACACCGCTGCGCCTGATGGACATGGGCGTGCCGCGCTACATGGTGGGCAGCTCGCTGCAGGCCGTGCTGGCCCAGCGTCTGGTGCGGGTGATCTGCGAGAGCTGCACCACGCCGTACCAGATCACGCCGGCCGAGCAGGAGTGGCTGCGTGCCGAACTGCACGAACGCGCTGCCACGACGCATTTTTTCCATGGTAAGGGCTGTTCCCATTGCAATGGCATGGGCTACCGTGGCCGTACCGGCGTCTACGAGTTGCTGGAGATGACGCAGGCCGTGGTCGATGCGGCCAACCATGCCGACCCGGCGCATTTTCTCAAGGCCGCGCACCAGCAAATGGCCGGCGAGACGCTGCGCCGGCATGCCGTGGCGCTGGCCGTTCAGGGCCGCACCACGGTGTCCGAAGCCATGCGCATCAGCAGTCAGCTGGAAGAATAAGGGGTCGCGGTGCCATTTTTTGCTTACAAGGGTCGTAACGCGCGCGGCGAATTGCTGCAGGGCGTGCTGGAAGGCGCCGACAGTGGCGCCGTGGCCGACCAGTTGTTCGGCAATGGCGTCACGCCCATCGATATCGCCATTACCAAAAAAACCGCGGTCGATAAGGATGGGGACAGCTGGACCACCAAGCTGTTTGAAAAGAAAGTCACGTCCATGGACGTGCAGCTGTTCAGCCGCCAGCTGTACACCCTGCTTAAATCCGGCGTGCCGATCATGCGCGGGCTGGCGGGCCTGCAGGAATCGGCCATCAGCAAGTCGTTAGGCAAGGTCATTCAGGATTTGCGCGAGTCGCTCGATTCCGGCCGCGAACTGTCGGTGGCCATGCGCCGCCATCCCACGGTGTTCAACAATTTCTACCTGTCGATGGTGCGGGTCGGGGAGATGACAGGGCGCCTGGAGGAAGTCTTCCTGCGCTTGTTCGACCATCTGGAGTTCGACCGCGACATGCGCGAGCGCGTCAGGACCGCCACGCGCTACCCCACGTTCGTGTGCATCGCCATGCTGCTGGCAATTGTGGTGGTGAACATTTTCGTCATTCCCCAGTTCGTCAAGGTATTCGCCTCGTTCAACGCGGAACTGCCGCTGATGACGCGCATGCTGATCAATAGTTCCAACTTCATGGTCGCGTACTGGCCCGGCCTGCTGGTCGGCTCGATCGCGGCCGTGTACGGCGCGCGCGCGTATGTGGGCACCAGCGCCGGGGCGCTGTGGTGGGACCGCATCAAGCTGCGCATCCCCGTTGCCGGCAAGATCATCCTCAAGGGAACCATGGCACGCTTTGCGCGCAGCTACGCGCTGGCCATGAAGAGCGGCGTGCCGATGGTCCAGGGACTGACGGTGGTGTCGCAGACGGTGGACAACGTCTACCTGTCGTCGCGGGTGGACGGCATGCGCGACGGCGTGGAGCGGGGCGAGAGCATCCTGCGCACGGCCGTGGCCGCCGGCGTGTTCACGCCCATCGTGTTGCAGATGATCGCAGTGGGCGAGGAGACCGGTTCGCTGGACGACCTGATGGACGAGATCGCCCAGATGTACGAGCGCGAGGTCGATTACGAGCTCAAGACACTGTCGGCCCAGATCGAACCCATCATGATCGTATTTCTCGGCGCCATGGTGCTGGTGCTGGCCATGGGCATCTTCCTGCCGATCTGGGATCTGGGCAAGGCGGCATTGCCCAAATAATGCGGATGCAGGGCGGGAGGGGCGCGGTGAGGTGAACTTTCAAAGGTGCCAACGGTGCTGTGACCAATAAGTTACACTGTGGAAAAATAATTCCGTGTGGCACTACCCGAATCCGGAAAGCACAGTAAAATCAATACACTTGCCCCGAGACAACGCCAAGTTAATTGCGACGCCCGAGAAAGTAGCGTTGCTTTGATACAAGTCGATGACTAACCGCTATATGTTGTGATACGGTAATAGTTCCTTGGCACAACTCACCTAACGCTCACTTATACCGAATTTTTTGGAGAATCACCATGAAGATGCAATCGCTGAACCGTGTCCGGACCACCGCCCAATCGGGTTTCACCCTGATCGAACTGATCGTGGTCATCGTCATTCTGGGCATCCTGGCAGCGACCGCGTTGCCGAAGTTTGCCGACCTGGGGGGTGATGCCCGCCGTTCCACCGCTCAAGCCGCACGCGGTTCGCTGGAATCGGTGTCGGCCATGGTGCGCGGGCGCTTTCTGATCAACGCGCCTGCCACCGTCAACATGGAAGGTGTGGTCGTTACCATTACGAACGGCTATCCTGCCGCCGACGCCAACACGCTGCTGGCCGCAGGCTTGAACGTCGTCGACTGGACCACCGTTGCCACGGGCGCTGCCACGGCGACGCGCCCGCTGATCGCGGCCAATGAAATCGGTGTGGTTCCGGTCGGCATTGCAAACACGGCGGCGTCGGTCAACTGCGTGGTGCGCTTCCGCGGTGCGACGACAACGGCGGCTCCGGTGATTGCTGCTGACACTGCCAGCTGCTAATTAACCGTACTAACACGTACGGCGGCGCCAGCGTGCTGGCGTTGGCTACACTTAAGAAAGCCCCGGTTTGTACCGGGGCTTTTTTTATGGCTGTCTCGGCGTGAAGTGGGGGCGCGCGGTCTGATGGATCGACGATTCGGACGGGCGGCTATGTTCCCGTTAAGTGGGGGTTTCCGGGAGCGGCAGGGGGGAACGCGCGGGACGCCGCGCTCGGCATCCCCTACTTAACGGTGACATAGCCTTCCGGTAGCCTTGCCTCGGCGCCGCCCCATTGAACGGCGACAAAGCTTAATAACAATCCGTGGGCGCACCAGGCGTCGTTGGCACCGTCAGGCACGCCGAGACCACCCGGCGCCGTTCGACATAATCGACGCTGACGACATTGTCATTGCTGGGACAGTTGTCGCCGATGTTGCATGCGATGGCACTGATCGTGTAGATGCGCTTGCGCCACGGCGTGCCAGGCGCCAGCTCGCCCTCGTTGTATTCGTTCGCACTGCACGTCACCGTCACCGTAAAGCCGGTCAGCGCGCGGAAGTCGGTCAGCGTCGTGGTCGCGGCGCAGGGCGTGGCACCACGCAGCTGGAACAGCCCCCATTCGACGCCGGCGCGCGCCGCCTGTCCCGCGCGCGCGCCCAGCAAGTCCTGATTCGACATGGCCTGCTGGGCGGTCGTCAGGCGCACCATGGCCGTTGCCAGCGTGGCCATAATCACCAACAACACGACGGCGGCGATGTACGCGAAGCCGTGCTGTCGGCCCCGTTGCGGGCTGCGCTGCCGGGCACGACACAAGCGCCGCGGAAGGGATAGTCGGTGCTTCGTCATCATGGTGCATTGTCCACATGGACCCCGAAATTGATGGTCGCCGTTTCATCCCCGTCGGCCAGTCCCAGCTGCACCTCCAGAAACCCGCTCTGCTGGGTCGCGCCCTGGTTGGGAATGAAGGAGAAATTGCAGGTGGCAACCCGGGCCGCCAGGATGGGTGTGGCGGTGGTCGGGGTAGGGCATGCAGTGGGGGCCAGCACGTTAAAGCCATAAGCGCTGAAACGGTACAACACGCCATTCGAGCAGCTGTAGGTGACGGCTTGCTTGATGCGTGGCGAGATCATGAAACTGCCGCCTTCGTAGCCGAGCGGGAACTGTTCCGGCTGGGTCATGGTGATGCGGCTGCGTCCCAGCGCGGCATTGGGCGGCGCCTCCACCCTGAGAATGACGCCGGTGCTGGCGCCACTGTATACATCGGTCGTGGTCTGGTTGCCGATCACCACGCGGTCACCCGGTATCGGGGTCGCTGAAAAGGGCGTGAGCACGTCGAACACAGCCCTCGGTTCGGTCAGGTCCATCGGCGCGCTGGGGGCGGTGGAATTGGCGGCGTCCCACACGGTGTCGGGCGCCATGCGAAAGCGCCCGCCGTCGGAGGTGGGCACCAGCTCCACGCAGCGGTTGTTGATCAGCCGGATCGAGTTGGGTACGGCCGAGCGCACTTCCGAATTGATCATGCGCACGGCGTTGTCGGCCATGTTGGACAAGCTGGCGCGCCGCGATACGGCCAGATAATTCTGGATGGCCGGCTTGAAGAACATGATCATGCCGCCGGCCATGATGCCAGTCAAAACGATCACCACGATCAGTTCGACCAGGGTGAAGCCGGGTTGCGGTCGGCGCAGCGTCATCATGCGTAGTCCAGTCGCCAGCCGGTCAGCACGAAGCGGTTGGCGCCCTGGATCACGGTCACCGTGATGCGCAGCGCTTGCGGCGCGCCCGTGGTGGGCACGCCGGTCAGCGTCACCGGCGTCACGCGGATCCCCACTACGTACTGGGCCAGCGCGGGGATCGGATTGTTGCTCACATCCACAATGCCCACCGCGATCGGGGTTTCGTCGGCGCAGCCGGTGCTCGCCGCCACCGCCAGATTGTAGCAGTCGAAGTCGCGCACGTCGGTGAACGCATCGCGCCCGGTCGCGGCCAGGTTGGGGGCGATGTCGAAAGGCTTGAGCAAGACTTCCTCCATCATGCCTTCGGCGACCACGGCCATCTGCTTGAACACGATGGGGTCGGCGCTGCGCTTGGACGTGGTATTGAACGCGGCCAGCATGCCGCCCACGGCCACCGCGATGATCACCATCGCCAGGATCAGTTCGACCAGCGTGACGCCGGCTTGCCGTCGAGTCCACATGGGGGCCTGCTCCATCAGTTGGGGTTGTAGTCGATGTAGCCGGTGGCGCCATCGATGCGGGTCTGGTACGTACTGCCTTCGCCGGTAATCGTGATGAGGCCGGACACCGGCGTGGTGCCGGCCGCGTCATTCGTGATGGTGCCGTCAGGCTGGAAATACAGGATCGTGTTGATATTGTCGGAAAACGTGATCGGCGTGGTGCCCAGTACAGTGATGTCGATGGGGTTGGCCAGCGCCAGGTTGCAGCTGGTGGCCGGCGTGGCGCTGGCCATCAGGAAGGTGACGGTGGTGAAGTTCGGCTGCGACGCGCACACCAGGCGGCGGTGGCCGATGGCGGTTTTCTGGGCGTAACGCAATGCCGTTTCGATCTGATGGCGCAGCGCCAGTGGGGTGTAACTGTTGTTGCCCAACAGCTTGGGCACGCCCACGGCGGCAATGATGCCGATCAGCACCATGACCACGATCAGCTCGACCATCGTGAACCCGCGCGCGCGCTTCACCGGAACACCTCGCGCACGTGGATCACGCGGCGCCGTTCCGGCGCGATCACGCCGAACGTGGCGCGGGCCGCCGGGTCGCTGTCGTAGGTGGTGCGGCAATTGCCGTTCAGCGAGCGCAACCATGGCAACTCCGCGCCGACGTTGGCCACGGGCACGAACGGCAGGCACGACCGGTTCTGGCTGGTGGCGCCAGCCGCGGCCAGGCCCAGGTTGACGGCGAAGTCGACCGCGCCATTCGACGCACCCGGGCGCATGACCAGGGTGCCTTGACCCGCCGTCAGTGGCGACACGCTGATGACACGGGGCGCCGTGGCGGGCACGGCGGCGGCCGGCAGGGACACGGCCGCCACCGGGAACGCGGGCGCGGCCCCGGCGTCGTCGGTGTTGACGACCCACGACTGGCCGCTCCAGAATTCGGTGCGAAACGGCAGCGACAGGTCGGCGCCGCTGCGCCCGAAGGCGCCGAACAGGCGCAGGCGGCCGCGGCGTATCAGCGCCGTGGGCTCGAGCCCATTGTCGGAACTGACGGCGTCGCTGTCTACGGCGCGGATCAGCACGGACTGCGGCGCCGTCAGGGCATTGGTGAAGGCGTAGACCGGCTGGCTCGCCGGGGTGCCGACGCCGCTGACGAAGCGGCTCGGCGCGATCGTCACCGCGGCCGCGGTGGCTGGACTGAGCGCGGGCCGGAAGGCGCCCGGCCCCGGGTTGGCCACCGTGCCGGAGGCACTGTCGTGCACGGTCAGGGTGGTTGCTTTCGCATGGGCGTCGCCGGCGTAATTCAAGGTGGTGGCGCCCAGGTGGTTTCGGGCCGTCACGCTGCTCACAACAAACGGCTGGCCGGAGTACACGAACGGCAGCGGCAGCGCAATGGCCACGTCAAAATGGTGGGGGATAAAGTTGCCCACGTTGCCGTTGCCGCTGCACTGCGCGTTGCCGTTGCCCGTGTTGCCCGTCACGGTCAGGGATGATCCCAGGTACTTGCCGCTGGTGAGGGTGGCGATCAGGTCGATGCGGCCGGCTTCGGCGTAGGTCATGCTGGCCGACACCTCGCCCGTGCGCGGGTCGGGCGGGGCGGGTGGGGGCGGCGCCTGGTAGCCCGTCACGGTGGCGCTGAAGGCGCCATTGTTGCCGCCGCTGGGTGCGCATAACACGCGCGACATCGTCACCGACTCCGGCGTCGATTCGCGCCCGAAATTGACCGTGGTGCGGCCCGCGTCGTTCTTTGCCGTGATCTTGCGCTTGAACACTTCGCCCGTGACGATGTTGCTCAGGCCCGGATTTTCCACCGCGAACGTCGCGGGCGCGACGATCACCGAGTCGCTGCCGGACAGCGCCGGCCCGGACACGCTGGCGGACAGGCCGATCCTGCCCACCTCGGCGTACTGCATGGTGGCCTGCGCCACGCCGTCGGGCCCGAAGGTCAGGGGGATGGTCAGCGTCGATCCATTGCAATTGAGGGCATTGCTATTGATCCGCACGGGCAAGTTGTCGAGGCCGGCCCGGATGTTCTGGGTCACCGGTCCGGGATCCAGGTAAGTGCAACTGAAACTGACCTGTTTGGTGCCGCTGAAGGCCGGTGCGCAGGTGCCGGCGTTCAGACTCTTGAGGGCCTTCAGAGAAAACGTTTCGACCGTTTCCGCTTTGTGGTGATCGATGTCGAAGTCCAGCGTCGACGTGGCAAAGCTGATCTTGCAGTCGCTGGTGGTGGCGCTTGCCCCTGTGCCCACGCAAACCATGCCGCTGGAGACCGGCGAGGTCGCGATGGTGGCCACGCCGGCGCCGCCCTGCTCGACCGTCGCGGCGTTGTTGACGCCGCTGGAGCCGATCGTAAAGGTTTTGTTCCCCGGCAGCAGGGTCACGCTGGCCCCGCCCGTATAGTGGGGCGCGGTGCACGCGCTGTTGGCGCAGGCGGTGATGGTCACCGTGGACGGCAGGCACGTCACGCCCGTGACTGGATGGCTGATCTGAAAATGGTGGGCGCCGCTGCGCGCCATGTAGGGGCACGACGGCCCGCTGGTGGAATTGATGGCGTAGCCGCTGTTGTTGGCCACGCAGTCGCAGTTTCCCGCCGTGTTGCCAGCGGTGCAGTAGATCTTGTTGGCCACCCGCCCGGCATACCCCAGGGTGGCGTAGCGCACGGTGGCGCTGCCGGCGACATAGGCGTTGGAGTCCTGCAAGGTCAGCGTATCGGCGATGACGTTGCCCGTGACCGAGTTGCCCGACCCCAGCGTCACCGCGCCGCTGGAGCTGATATTGCCAGTCAGCGAGATGCCGGACGCAAGCAGGTCGACGGTGGGGGCGTTGATGTTGCCCGTCATGGCACTGCCGGACGCCAGCGTAAATGAGGTGCTGGCCGTCACCGACCCGGTGATTTTCACCGGCGAGCTGGTGGTCACGACGGTGCCGCTGATATTGCCCGTGACCGTCATGTTGGAGGCGATGGTGACCGTGCGCACGGCCGTGATCGTGCCCGTCACGCTGCCGGTCGAGCCGGTGCCCAGGTAAATATCGTTGGCGTTGATGTTGGCCGTGATGTTGTGCGTCAGCGCGCCCATGCGGAATGCGCCATCGCTTTGCAGCGAGCCGCCGCTGACTTGCAGCAGGGACGACTGGATGCCGCTGATGTCGAGATCGCCGTCGGTCTCCAGGCGCGCGCTGCCGGACATTTTCAGGCCCTGGCTGAAACCGAACGTCACGGCCTGGTTCACGTGCAAGGTGACGTTGCTGGCAATTTCCACGCTGTCCTGATAGTCCGACAGGGGCAACGCGGAACAGACGTAGGTCTTGCTGGAATTGGTGTAGCTGCAGTTGGTGATGGCCCGGCCGTCGAACACGTAAGCCGTGCCCGCGTTGGCCAGCCCGGCGGTCAGGAGCAGCACCATGCCCAACAGGCAATGCAACAGGTGTGCGGCAGCGACCATGAACAGGCTTTCCAATCTCGTCCCAGAGCGCCGATTCTAACATGTGCCCTACGCCATTATTTCACCGGAGAGGGTAAAATATTTCCAAAGCGCACTATTATGCTGCTGAAATGTGACGTTTAGGTTGCCGTACGTAAAAAGTCCGGGAAACTCCCGCTAAACTTGAATATAATCAAGCCGCTAGCACGTGAACTTCATGTGTTGCTAATATTACAGATTGTGGGCATGGGATTTTTCTCAAAACCTCGGAGAACCAAGGGCGCGCTAGCGATCGCTTTCGACGGCGAAGGGGCGCAGGCCGCCCATGTCAGGCGCGCCGACGGCGCCTTGCCCGCGGTGCAGCTGGCGGCCAGCTTTGCTGCCGCCGAGCCGCGCACGCCCGAGCTGATGGCGCGCATCGCCAAGGATGTGCATGCCGCTAATTATCAGTGCACAGCCTTGCTGTCGGGCGGCGAATACCAGCTGCTGTCGGTGGAGGCGCCCGCCGTGCCGGCCGAAGAACTGAAAACCGCGGTGCGCTGGCGCCTGAAGGACATGCTGGATTTTTCCATCGACGCGGCCACCATCGACGTGCTGGAAATTCCCCTCGATAAATCCGCCGCCAACCGCGCCGCCAGCATTTTTGCCGTGGCCGCGCGCAACAGCGTCATCGAGGCGCGCCAGAACCTGTTCGTCGATGCCGGGCTGCCATTGTCCGTGATTGACATTCCCGAGATGGCGCAGCGTAACTTTTCCGCCATGCTGGAGCCGGAAGGGCGCGGCGTGGCCATGCTGTCGTTCAATGGCGACGGCGGTTTGCTGACGGTCACGTACAAGGGCGAACTGTATCTGTCGCGCCGCATCGACGTCACCCTGGAGCAGCTGCTGGACACGGATCACGACCGCAAGAACGTGTGCTACGACAAGATCACGCTGGAGCTGCAGCGCTCGCTCGACCACTTCGAGCGCCAGTACAGTTTCATCAGCGTCTCCAAGCTGGTGCTCGCGCCCACCGGCGCCAGCGGCCTGGACGAGTACTTGTCGAGCAATCTGTATACCAAGGTCGAAACGCTGGATCTGGCCTCGCTGCTGGACATGAGCGCCGTGCCGGAACTGGCCGCAGCCGCCACCCAGCAGAAATTCTTTCTGGCCTTGGGCGCGGCGCTGCGGCAGGAGGATCCGTCCGCATGAGTATGCAGATCAACCTGTTCAACCCCGCGCTGCTGAAACAAAAAGCCGTGTTCACCGCCGCCACCATGGCCACTTCGCTGGCCGTGCTGCTGGTGGGCGTGACTGCACTGGCAACTTATGGCCGCATCAGCGTGGCCAGCCTGGAACGTCAGGCCAGCGCCGGCGCCGAGCAGCTTGCGCAGCGCAAGACCCGCCAGGCCGCGGTGCAGGTGGAATTCGCGCCGCGCGTCAAAAGCCAGCAGGTCGCCCTGCAGATTGCCGAGGCGGAAGCGCAGATGCGCGCGCTGCGCGAGGTGGAAGTGGTGCTCAGGCGCGGCGAATTCGGTAACACCGACGGTTATGCGGCGTATTTCAAGGCGTTGGCGCGCCAAAGCACCGACGGCTTGTGGCTCACGGGCGTGACCATCAGCGGCGCCGGCAAGCAGCTGGGATTGCTGGGAAGGGCGCTGGAGCCGACCCTGGTGCCGGCCTACATCACGCGCCTGACGCGCGAACCTGTCATGCAGGGCAAGAGCTTCGGCAGCTTGCAGATGAACCGCGCCGTACTTTTGGAGCAGAGCGGCGTGGCGCCCGCCGGCGACGCCAGGCCGGGCAACAAGTCCCCCGAGCTGGCGCCGTATGTCGACTTCAGCCTGCAGGCCGAGCTGCTCGACAAGCGCGCGGAGGTGATGAAATGAAACAGCGTCTGATCGTGCTGCGCGACCGGATCGATGCCATGAGCGTGCGCGAGCGCGTCATGATGTTTTGCGCCACCGTGGGCGTGGTGGTGTATGTAATCTATTCGTTCGTGCTCAATCCCTTGTTCGCGCGGGAACAGGCGCTGCATGCGCAAATCAGCGATCAGCGCAAGCAGGTCGCCGCCATCGACGCCGAGATCGTGGCGCTGGTGCAGGCCTATGCCAACGACCCGGATGCGGAAGCGCGCGCGCGCCTTGCCGTCATCAAGAACGACATGCTGACCTTGTCGAACGGCATGCGCGCCATGCAAACGGGCCTGGTGGCGCCGGAGCAGATCGCGCCGCTGCTGGAGACGATGCTTAAAGCCAATGGTCGGCTGCGCCTGGTTGGCCTGACCACCTTGCCCGTCAGTTCGCTGACCGACGACCCGGACGGCCCGGCGCCGCCCCCTGCCGCCGCACCGGCTACGGGCGTGCCGCCCGAGGCGGCGGCGACTCTGGCGGCGGCCTATCCGAACGCGGCTCCCGCTGGCGCCGCGCCGGCGCAGGCGGCCGCCATGGTATCGGCACTGGCCCCGGGGGCCGCACCGGCGGCCACGCCCGCGCCCCCGCCCACGGCGCCGGTAGTGACGGCGCCAGCCGTACCCCTGCTGTATCGCCACGGCGTCGAGCTGGCCGTCAGCGGCAACTATCTCGATATGGTCCGCTACATGGAGGCGCTCGAAGCCATGCCGGCGCAACTGATTTGGAGTAAGGCCAGCCTGACCGTGGACGAGTATCCCAACGCCCGCCTGACTTTGCGGGTCTACACCCTCAGCCTGGACAAGAAATGGATGAAGCTGTGATGCGCCATGCCCGGGGTGGTCGGGGCGGGCAGGCCGGGCAGGCCGCGCATGCGGGCCGTGCCGGCCTGCAGCTGCGTACGGTGCTTAGGTTGCGTACGTTGCATACGCTGCTGGCGCTGCTCAGCGCCACGGCCGCCTGCACCCTGCCGGCGCAAGCTCAGGCCTTGCCCGATCCGACCCGGCCGCCGGCGTTCCTGCAGCGGGGCGGGCGTGTTCCGGCCAGCGAGAGCGCGGCCGCGCCCGCGCTGCCCCGGCTGCAATCGATCCTGATTGCGCGCCATCCGGGCGGACGCCATGTGGCCGTGATCGACGGTCACACCCTGCGCCCCGGCGACAAATTCAAAGGCGCCGTACTGACCTCGGTCAGCGAGTCCGAAGCGGTGCTGCAACGCGGTCAACAACGCCAGGTGCTCAAGCTGTTCCCGGCAACCCCAACCCGATAGACGAAAACGACAAGCATGCATACATTTCTGGCGATGGCGGGCGTGGTGGGAACGGCAATCTGCCTGACGGCCTGTGACTCCGCACCCAAACGCGATACCTACGACGCCATCGGCGCCCAGCTGACCCCGCAGAAAACCGGCGCGCCGGCGATGGACGACGCCGTCGCCAACGCCTTGCTGCCGCCCGTGGCGGCGCTGGCCGGACAGTTGCCCAAGGCCCGGCAGGCGCTGGAAGAGCGCTTCAATGTGTCGTTCAATAATGTGCCTGCGCGCCAGTTCTTCAACTCGATCGTGGCCGGCACCCGCTACAACATGCTGGTGCATCCGGAGGTGGCCGGGACGATTACCGCCAACCTCAAGGATGTGACGCTGGTCGAGGCCATGGATGCCATCCGCGAAATGTATGGCTACGAGTACCGCATCGAGGGCACCCGGGTGTCGGTCAAGCCGCTCACCATGCAGACGCGCATGTTCCAGGTGAACTATCTGGTCGGCAACCGCAAAGGCAAGTCGAATCTGCGCGTCAGTTCCACGTCGGTGGCCAATGCGGGCACCAGCAGCAATGGCGGCGGCACCGGTTCGCAAGGGTCCAACAACAGCAGCCAGAACAATAACAACAATCAGAACAATCCCAACGACCCCAACGGCGGCTCCCAGAGCCAGCTCGACAGTTCGACGGTGACCACCGAATCGACCAGCGACTTCTGGGTCGACCTCAAGGCGGCCATCACGGCCATCGTCGGTCCGGCCGAGAAAGGTGGCCGCAGCGTCGTCATCAGTCCGCAGTCGGGCGTGCTGGTCATCCGCGCCATGCCGGACGAACTGCGCAGCGTCGACATGTACCTGAAAGCGACCCAGCTGTCGGTGGACCGCCAGGTGATACTGGAAGCGAAGATACTGGAAGTGGAGCTGAACGACAGCTTCCAGAGCGGCATCAACTGGGCCTCGTTCGCCTCGTTCAAGACGGGCCACCAGAACCGCGCCTCGGCCGGATTCCTGTCGCCCGGCGCGACGCTGGCGCCGCTGCCGTTCAACGGCGGCCAGCCGCCCGTCATCAGCGATGGCAACAACCTGGCGGCCAGCACCGGTTTCAGCCTGTCGAATGCGGCCACGGCGGCCGGCTCCATGTTCGGACTGGCTTTTCAGACCAGCAACTTCGCCGCCCTGATTTCTTTCCTGGAATCGCAGGGCACGGTGCATGTGCTGTCCAGCCCCCGCATCGCCACGCTGAACAACCAGAAAGCCATCCTCAAGATCGGCACCGACGAGTTTTACGTGACCGGTGTGACCTCGACCACCAACAGCACCGCCAGCGGCGCGACGGTCACGCCCAGCGTGACCTTGCAGCCGTTCTTTTCCGGCGTGGTGCTGGACGTGACGCCGCAGATCGATGACAAGGGCAATATCCTGCTGCACGTGCACCCCTCCGTCAGCACCGTCACCACCGTCAACAAGGGCATCAACCTGGGCAGCGCAGGCAACCTGAACCTGCCGCTGGCGGCCTCGTCCACATCGGAAATCGACAGCATGGTGCGCGGCCAGGACGGGCGGGTGGTCGCCATCGGCGGGCTGATGCGCCAGTCCTCCACGGCGGATGGCTCGCAGGTGCCGGGCGCGGGCAAACTGCCGATCCTCGGGGCCCTGTTCCGCAACAAGAACAACAATAACCAGAAGCGCGAGCTGGTGGTCCTGATCAAGCCCACCATCGTCGACAGCGCCAACAGCTGGAATCAGGATCTGCTCGACGCCAAGGCCCGCATCGACAAGCTGGACCCACGCTCCCAGGAGCGCAACTGACCATGTACACCTCGCACTTCGGCCTGCGTGAAGTTCCGTTCAGCATTACGCCGGACACGAGCTTTTTTTTCACCAGTCCGCATTCGCAGGAAGCCTTGAATACCTTGCTGGTAGCGGCCAAGAGCGGGGAAGGGTTCATCAAGATCACCGGCGAAGTCGGCACCGGCAAAACCCTGTTGTGCCGCAAGTTCATGGCGACCCTGGGCGCCGACTTCGTCACCGCCTACATTCCCAACCCGTACCTGGAGCCGCGCACCCTGATGCTGGCGCTGGCCGACGAGCTGGAAATCACCATGGACAAGGATGTCGATCAGCACCAGATGCTAAAAGCCATCACGAATCGTCTGATGGAACTGGCCGCGCAGGAAAAGCGCGTGCTGCTGTGCCTCGACGAAGCCCAGGCGATTCCCGTCGAAAGTCTGGAAGCGCTGCGCCTGCTGACCAATCTGGAAACGGAAAAGCGCAAGCTGCTGCAGATCGTGCTGTTCGGCCAGCCCGAGCTGAACCGCAACCTGGCGCTGGACTCGATCCGCCAGCTGGCCCAGCGCATCACCTTCCATTATCACCTGGGGCCGCTGACCCGCGACGACCTGGAATATTACCTGGCGCACCGCCTGCGCATTGCCGGCTACACGGGTTCGCGCCTGTTCAGCCGGCAAGCGATCCGGCGCTTGTATGTGGCCAGCGGCGGCATCCCTCGCCTGGTCAATATCCTGGCCCACAAGGCGTTGATGCTCAGCTACGGTCAAGGCAAGCAGCAGGTCAGCCGCAGCCATGTGAACGCGGCCGCCAAGGACACCATGTCGACCAAGCAGCGCCAGGTCTGGCCATTTTTGACCGGTCTCGCATTGGCTGGTGTCATCACCGCGGTACTTGCATTAGTATTGCGCACATGAGCCTGATAAACAAAATGCTGCAGGACCTGGACGCGCGTGGCTCGCAAGGCGGCGAGCCCATGCCTGGCGAAATCAAGTCGGTGCCGCGCGCGGCCTCGCCGGTCGCCACGCCCGTGGTCGTGATCGCGCTGCTATCGGCCGGCGCGCTGGCCGCTGCCGGTACGTTCGGCTGGCGCTGGTATCAGCAGCGCGCCGTCGCGCCGGCGCCGCTGGTGGTCGCCGCCGCGCCAGTGCCCGTGGCCGCGCCGCCGGCATTGATCGTGCCGGCACAGATGCAGGCGCCTGTTCCTGCTCCCGCTGCTCCTGCTCCTGCTCCTGCTCCCGTGTCCACCCCGGCCCCGCTTGAGGTTGCCGAACGGGCGCCGCCTGTGCAGGCCCCGCCTGCGCGCGCTGCCGTTCCCGCTACCAAGCTCAGTGTCCAGAAACCAGCCCGGCAGATCGAATACTGGGGTGAGCGCAAGGCCGAGCGCAAACCTGCGACCGGCGCGAGTGCTGTCAACCACGCCCCCATCAAGGCGCCAGCGTCCGGCGCGCGCGAGCAGGCCGAGCGGGGACCGGATGCGCGCCCGGCCTCCCCATCGGCCGCGCAGTCCGGCCAGCGCGGCGAAGGCGAGTACCGGCGCGCCTTGAGCGCGCTGGGGGAAGGGCGCATCGGCGACGCCATTGCCGGACTGGAGCAGACCCTGCGGCTGGATCCGCGCCACGACGCGGCGCGCCAGACCTTGGTTGGCTTGCTGATCGAACACCGGCGCCCGGACGACGCCATGCGCCAGTTGCAGACAGCACTGACCCAGGACCCGCGCCAGCCTTCGCTGGCCATGCTGCTGGCACGCATGCAGATCGAGCGCGGCGTGTCGGGCATCGACACCTTGCAGCGCACCTTGCCGTCGGCGGCCGGCAATGCCGACTATCACGCCTTCCTGGCCGGCGCGCTGCAGCGCGAAGGACGCAACCGCGAGGCTGCGGAACAGTTCAGCGCAGCACTGCGCAGCAGACCGCAGCAGGGCGTGTGGCTGATGGGACTGGGCATCTCCTTGCAAGCCGACAAGCGCAACGGCGAAGCCGTCGAGGCATTCGAACGGGCCAGGGCGAGCGGCAACTTGTCGGCCGAGCTGCAGGCATTCGTCGACCGGCGCCTGGTGCAGCTGGCGCGCTGATCCACTCCAGCCCGTGGGCCGGGGTTGTCTGTAATTAAGTAGCAAGCCGCGCAGCTACAGGCTGGCCAGGTCGCCCCATACCTGTTTCATGGTGAACCGCAGCCGTGCTTCGTCCTCATGCAGCGCCGCGGCAATGCCGTGCTGGTCGCCCTCAGCCTGGCGCATGGTAGCCTGCGGCAAGGTCTGGCCATCGGCGGCGCGCAATGCAAACACTTGCGCGGCATCGGCCACCACCCCGGTTTCGCCATTGTGCAAGCGCACCAGCGTACCGGGCGGGTAGTAGCCGATGTGGCGCGCAAACTGGGCCAGCACGGCCGGATCCGCCGGCAGCTCCGGGCTGTTCAGCAATTTTTCCATGGCTGCCGGCGGCAGCATCGAGCGCCGGTAATTGCGCGCCGACACAAAGGCGCAATAGCGGTCGGCCAGCCCGATCAGCTTGGCATTCTGGGTGATCTCGTGGCCCAGCCGGCCGGCCGGATAGCCGCTGCCATCTTCATTTTCGTGGTGCAGCAGCACGCAGTCGAGCCATTGCTCGTCGGTGACACCGGCCCAGCGCAGCAGTTCCACGCTGTCGGTGGGGTGGCGCCGCACCAGCGCCCGCTCCTCGGTCGTCAGCGCGCAATCCTTGCACTGGAAAATTTCGGTCTGGCGCACCATGCCCACGTTCATGGTCAGGGCGGCGGCCACAATGATCAGCATTTCCGGTTCGGTCTTGCCCAGCGCGCGCGCAATCAGCGTGACGATGATGGCCACCTCGGTACAGTGGCGCACCGCGTAGGTGCCGGCGATCTGGTTGAGAAATACGGCGCCCAGCGCGATGTTGGGCTGGCGTTCCACCGACGCGATCAGGGCGTTGGCAATGCTGCGCAGCTGGGTATCGGCGCTGAGCTGATCGCGCAGGTCGAACAGGGTGTGTTCCAGCTGTTTATTCAGGTGGTTGAGACTTTGCAGCACCGACACGGAAGTGGCGTCGGAAACCGCATCGAAGGTGGCGCTCGGGCCGGCGCGCGCGCCGGTCTCCAGGGCCGGTTCGGCCGTTTTGGCCTTGCCGCCGAACATGAAGCCGGTGAGGGAAATACGCTTACCGATCATCATGTCTCCCCGGTTGCCAATTTACATGCTTACAGTTACAGCCTGGTCAGGCGGGTCAGCGCCAGTCGCAGGGTCTCGTCTTGTTTGGCAAAGCAAAAGCGCACGATGCCCGACTCCGTGGCGTCGCTGTAGAACGCCGACACGGGGATGGCGGCGACCTTGATCTCGGTCGTGAGCCACTGCGCAAAGTCCGCCTCCAGTATAGGCGAAATCGCCGCGTACCTGACACACTGGAAATAGGTACCGTCGGCTGGCAGCAACGTAAAGCGCGAACCCCGCAAGCCGTCGCGGAACAGGTCGCGCTTGCGCTGGTAAAACGCGGGCAATTGCAGGTACGGCGCCGGATCGGCCATGTACGCGGCCAGCGCATGTTGCATCGGCGTATTCACCGAGAACACGTTGTACTGGTGCACCTTGCGGAACTCCGCCATCAGCGTTGCCGGCGCGGCAACGTAGCCGATCTTCCAACCGGTCACGTGATAGGTCTTGCCGAAGCTGGACACGACGAAGCTGCGTTCGGCCAGCTCCGGGTAGCGGCACACCGATTCATGGCGCGCGCCGTCGTAGACCATGTGCTCATACACCTCGTCCGACAACACCAGCACGTCGGTGCCGCGTACGATGTCGGCCAGGGCGCGCAGGTCCGCCTCGCGCAGTACCGAGCCGGTCGGATTGTGTGGCGTGTTGATAATGATCAGGCGGGTGCGCGCGGTCACCGCAGCGCCGATCTGGTCCCACGGTACCGCAAAGCCCGCGTCGCTCACCGTCATGCGGATGCGCAGCGCCACGCCGCCGGCCAGTTCGATGGCAGGCAGGTAGCTGTCGTAGACCGGTTCGATGACGATCACCTCGTCGCCCGGATGCACGCTGCACAGGATGGCCGTGGTCAGGGCCTGGGTAGCGCCGGCGGTGATGGTGATTTCGCTGCCGGCGTCGTAACTGGCGCCGTACAGCGCGGCGATCTTTGCCGCGACCGCCTCGCGCAGGGCGGGGATGCCGGTCATGGGCGGATACTGGTTGTGGTTGGCGCGCATGGCCGCATCGACCTGGTCGAGCAACTTGCCGTCGCACGGAAAATCCGGGAAGCCCTGGCCCAGGTTGACGGCCTGATGCTCGGCGGCCAGCATCGACATGCGGGTGAAGATGGTGGTGCCGACGGCGGGCAGGCGGGTGGGCAGGTGCGGTGTGGTCATGGATGCAATAGCGAAGTTGCGAGTTCGCTCATTCTAGCCCAGCGTTACAATCGTTGCCGACGCCGCCAGTTTGACCCAGGCCTCCGGCACCATAATCTTGAACATGCCCGCCTGCGCCGTCTTGCGCGCCAATTTCAGCAAGGCTTTGTCCTTGGTGATCAGGATCTCGGCGTCAGCATCGCGCGAAATTTCCAGGAACTTTTGATCGTCCTTGTCGGTGCACACCGGCAGCCGCACCAGCTTGGCGTCCGGCGCCACCACGGTAATCAGGTTGTCGAAGCGCGCCGCCGCGCCCGGCCGCGTCTGCTCGTCCAGCGGCAGATGCGCATAGTGCAGCACCACCAGATATTCCTCGCGGCAATCGGCGCGCGTGACGGCCTGCACCTCGCCCCGTTCGATCGCCCCCAGCAATGGGGCCCAGCGCGGATCGTGGAACACGAACAGGTCGAGGCAAACATTGGTGTCAAGCACGATGCGGGGTGGAGCGGGTATCATGTTGGTCCGTCTAAATATGTTGAAGTTGGTTGAATCTTATGCTGATTGTGCTGTCGCCCGCGAAATCGCTGGACCTTGAAACGCCTCCCACCACCAAGCTGCACACCAAGCCGGCCTTCCTGGACCGCTCGGCCGATCTGATCGACGTGCTGCGCGGCTATTCGCCCGGCCAGCTGTCCGAGCTGATGGGCATCTCCGACGCGCTGTCGGTGCTCAACGTGGGCCGCTATGCCGACTGGACTGCCGACACCGGCGAAGCGCGCCAGGCCATCATGACCTTCAACGGCGACGTCTACGCCGGCTTCGATGCGCGCACCTTGAAGCCTGCCCAACTGGCCTGGGCCCAGGACCGGGTACGCATCCTGTCGGGCCTGTACGGCATGCTGCGTCCGCTCGACCTGATCCACCCGCACCGGCTGGAAATGGGCACGCGCCTGCCCACCGCTGCGGGCAAGGACCTGTATGCGTTCTGGGGCGAGCGCATCACCAATGAATTGAACAAGGCGGCCGCCGCCAGCGGCGCCACGGCGCTGGTCAACCTGGCGTCGGAAGAATACTTCAAGTCGGTCAGGCCGGCCAAGCTGGACGTGCCGGTGATTACGCCGGTATTCGAGGAGTGGAAGGGCGGGCGCTACAAGATCATCTCGTTCTTCGCCAAGCGCGCGCGCGGCATGATGGCGCGCTACGCGGCGGTGAAGGGATTGACCGATCCGGCCAAGCTGAAGCTGTTCAAGGTCGATGGCTACGCCTTCGACAAAAAAGCCTCCAGCGAATCGAGCTGGGTGTTCCGGCGCAATCAGGAATCATGACCGGTCGGTAAGTTCGACTGGATCACGAGCCAGCTGGCAATCTTGCCCGGCCGGCCGTTGTTGACTAGTCGGCCCTCTTCGACCAGAACTTCCACCACTTGCCCTCATTGCTGTTCGGATTGAGGTAGCGGCTGTTCGGGTAGTTCTTGAGGAACACGCGCTGGGTGTCGTCGCGCAGGTCGAACATGCCCATCTTGTCGTAGTTTCGTATCATCAGGAACAGCGCTTCCTCGCGCGCCGGCGCATCGGTGTAATCGTTCACCGCACCCATGGCGCGATTGAGCGAGGCCAGGAAGGCGCCGCGGCGGAAGTAGTAGTTCGCCACGTGCACTTCGTACTGCGCCATCGCGTTGATCAGGTACTTCATGCGCGCGATCGAGTCCGGCGCATAGCTGCTGTTCGGGAACTTGTCGACCAGTTCTTTAAATGCCACGAACGATTCGCGCGTCGCTTTCGGATCGCGCTCGGTCGGGTCCTGGGTATAGATCGCACCCAGGAAGCCGATCTGATCGTTAAAGCTGATCAGGCCGCGCAGGTAATACATATAGTCGACGTTCGGATGATTCGGGTGCAGCTTGATGAAGCGCTCGACGGCGGCCAGCGCCAATGCGGCGTCCTGCGTCTTGTAGTGACCGTAGGCGATTTCCATCTGCGCCTGCACGGCATAATTGCCGAACGGGTAGTTCGTTTCGAGCCGCTCGAACAGCTTGATGGCCGCTTCATAGTGGCCGCCCGCCATTTCTTCGCGCGCCTCAGCGTATAATTTCGTCACTGGCCAGTTTTTGGTCTCGTCCGCTTTATCCGGAAACAGGCTACAGCCCGACACACCGGCCAGGACGAACGTAGCAACAACGAGCGATAATTTTTTGCGCATGAGCTTTTGCAAGTGAATGTGTAGCAAGAGAGTATTAACCTAGATTCAACGAAGGCTGATTATAGCCGATGGGACTGATGTGACCTTAACTCCAATGCCGAATCCGGCCGAATTACCTTTTGACGCCGCGCTCGACGAGGACATCGACGACGAACTGGACCTGCTGGCCGCGGAGGGTACGCCCGCGCTGGCCGGCATCGACCTGTCGCCCATCACCCTGGAACTGACGCCCGACGCCTGCGGCCACCGCCTCGACAAGGTGATCGCTGGCCTGGTGCCGCAATTTTCCCGCAGCCGCCTGCAACTCTGGTTCGACGCCGGCCACGTGCTGGTCGACGGCAAGAGTGCGCGCGGCAAGGATACCGCCTACGGCGACGAGACGGTCGTTATCGTGCCACAAAGCGCGCCCGAAGACGAGGCCTACACGCCGGAGCAGATGGACCTGAACATCGTCTACGAAGACGAGCACATCATGGTGATCAACAAGCCCGCCGGGCTGGTGGTCCATCCGGGCGCGGGCAACTGGGCTGGCACCTTGCTCAATGGCTTGCTGCACCACGCGCCCCAGCTGATGGGCGTGCCACGCGCGGGCATCGTGCACCGGCTGGACAAGGACACCAGCGGCCTGATGGTGATCGGCAAGACCTTGGCCGCCCAGACCGACCTGGTGCGCCAGCTGCAGGCGCGCACCGTCAAGCGCGAGTATTTCGCGCTGGTGTGGGGCACGCCGCAGGCCAACGGCACCATCGACGCATCGATGGGGCGCCATCCGAAAGACCGCGTCAAGATGGCTGTGTCGACCAATTTTTCGGCCAAGCCGGCCATCACGCACTTTCAGCGCATCGCCACCGGCATGCTGGACCGCCGCCCCGTCAGCCTGGTGCAGTGCCAGCTTGAAACGGGCCGCACCCACCAGATCCGCGTGCACATGCTGTCGATCGGCTTCGCGCTGGTGGGCGACGCCGTGTATGGCAAGCAGCACCTGACGCCGATCTTTCCGCGCCAGGCGCTGCAGGCGCGCCGCCTCGGCCTGGTGCATCCTGCCACGGGCGAACCGTGCGAATGGATCGTGCCGCTGGCCGACGACTTCGCCGAGCTGATCGCGCGCGCCGGCATCGACGAGCCCGAGCAGGTCTGATGTCTACCGCCGCTTCGTCCGGGTTTGCCCCCATCGTGCCCGACTGGCCGGACCTGCCGGCCGGCATCGGCGCGCTGGCCAGCACGCGCGGCGGCGGGTTCAGCCGCGCGCCGTACGACGACGGGCAGGGCGGTGGCGGATTGAATCTGGGCGTGCATGTGGCCGACGATCCGGCCGTGGTGGCGCGCAACCGCGAGCGGCTGGGGCAAGCCTTGCCCGGGCGCCCCGCGTGGCTGAACCAGGTCCATGGCATCGACGTGGTGGATGCCGCGCAGGTGTCGGACAACGTTCCGGTGCCGGACGCCGACGCCAGCATTGCGCGCCAGCGCGGCGCCGTGTGCGTGGTGATGACGGCCGATTGCCTGCCGGTGCTGTTTGCCGATGTGAACGGCAAAGTGGTGGGCGCGGCCCATGCCGGCTGGCGCGGGCTGGCCGCCGGGGTGCTGGGCGAAACGGTGGCCGCCATGCGCTCGGCCGGGGCGGGCGAGATCACCGCGTGGCTGGGCCCGGCAATCGGTCCGGCCCGCTTTGAAGTGGGGCCGGAAGTGCTGGACACCTTTCTGGCCCAGGCCATTGATGCGGCCGAAGCGCAGCGTATCCGCGCAGCCATCGTGGCCGTGGAGGGAAGGGCGGGCAAATTCCTGGCCGACATCTATGCGCTGGGGCGTTGCTATCTGGCCCGCGATGGCGTCGTCAATGTGTCCGGCGGTAACTTGTGCACCGTCAGCGACGCGCAGCGTTTTTATTCTTACCGTCGAGATGGCGTCACTGGCCGGCAGGCCAGCTTGATCTGGCGCAAATAGTCATCAATTTTCGCACCGGTTTTCAATTGTGCGCAGTCTAATCTTGTTCCTTCGTTTGCTCGGATGCCACGCGTGCGGCGGCTTCGGCACGTGCACGGCGCTCGCGGCGTCGCTTTGAACCCGTCAAATAATATAGAATCGACAATGGGAGTACGCAGTAGCCCAGAAATGTCATGACTCCGGCAACGATACTGGGTTCGGTAAGGGCCATGAGCCCGACTACATAGATCCATGCAATGGCGACGATCCACATACCATTCCTTTTTTTAAAGTTGAAACAATGGACGCAAACATGAATATGCCCGACCCGCAAGCCATGGCTGCGGCCTGGATGACGCAGATGACCGATCCGGCCGCATGGCAATCGATGTTCAAGGTGCCGCAGGTCGATTCGAATCCGCTGGCCAGCGTGCTCAAGGACGCGGGCGCCGGCATCAATCCCGGCGCCATGGAAGCGCTGCGCGACGATTATCTGAAAAGTGCCGCTGCGTTGTGGCAGGATTTTCTGTCGTCCAAAACGCCCGTGCTGGAAGACAAGCGCTTTGCCGCGCCCGCCTGGCAAGCCAATCCCATGTCGGCATTCAGTGCCGCATCATACCTGTTAAACGCCCGATTCCTGACCGCCATGGCCGAAGCGGTCGAGGCGCCACCGAAAGAGCATCAGAAAATCGTGTTTGCCGTGCAGCAGATGGTCGACGCCATGTCGCCGGCCAACTTTCTGGCAACCAATCCGGAAGCGCAGCAGCAACTCATTGAGACCAAGGGCGAGAGCCTGACCAAGGGGCTGGCCAACATGCTGGCCGACATGCAGAAAGGGCGCATTTCCCTGTCCGACGAATCGGCGTTCGAAGTGGGCCGCAACGTGGCCACCACGGCCGGCCAGGTGGTGTTTGAAAACCATCTGTTCCAGCTGATCCAGTACAGCCCGACCACGGAAACGGTGCGCGAAGTGCCGCTGCTGATGGTGCCGCCTTGCATTAACAAATTCTATATTCTGGATTTGCAGCCGGAAAACTCGGTGGTGCGCTACGCCGTCGAGCAGGGCAACACGGTGTTTCTGGTGTCGTGGCGCAATCCGGACAAGTCGCTGGGCAACACCACCTGGGACGATTATGTCGACCAGGGCGCGATCAAGGCGCTCGAGGTCACGCGCCAGATTTCCGGGAGCAGTCACATCAACGCCTTTGGCTTTTGCGTGGGCGGCACCATCATGAGCACGGCGTTGTCGGTGCTGGCCGCGCGCGGCGAAAAGCCGGCCGCCAGCCTGACCCTGCTGACCACCTTGCTGGACTTCGAGGACACGGGCGTGCTGGAAGTGTTCATCGACGAAACCCAGGTAGCGCTGCGCGAGCAGAGCCTGGCCAAGGGCGGCTTGCTGCCGGGCCGTGATCTGGCAACCACGTTTTCCTCGCTGCGTCCCAACGATCTGGTGTGGAACTATGTACAGTCGAACTACCTGAAGGGCAAGGAGCCGCCGCCGTTCGATTTGCTGTACTGGAATTCGGACAGCACCAATCTGCCCGGCCCCATGTTCTGCTGGTACTTGCGCAACACGTATCTGGAAAACAGCCTGAAGGTGCCGGGCAAGCTGACCGTGGCGGGCGCGCCCGTCGATCTGGGCGCGATCGAAGCGCCGGCGTTCATCTATGGCTCCAAGGAAGACCACATCGTGCCGTGGACGTCGTCGTACGGGTCGATGCACCCGCTCAACCCCAATCATCCGGAAGAAAACCGTTTTGTGCTGGGCGCGTCGGGCCACATCGCCGGTGTGATCAATCCGGCAAGCAAGAACAAGCGCAGCTACTGGACCAATGACGCCGTGCACGATGACGACAATACGGTGCCGCCGGCGCAGGCCTGGCTGGCTGGCGCCACCGAGCACAAGGGCAGCTGGTGGCCCGAGTGGGCCCATTTTCTGGCGCAGCATGGCGGCGACGACATACCCGCGCGTAGCGTGCTGGGCAACGAGCAGTATCCCCCCATTGAGGCGGCGCCCGGGCGCTATGTCAAGGTGCGCGGCGAATGAGCTTTCGGTGCATGCAGCGTAGGATGGCGGACGAGGGTGAGTGTGGTGCCGCAGCAACTGTATTGCTCCACGGGGAACTCTTTGGGTGCAATGCAATAAATGCTGCACCTGCACGCGCAACGTGGTATTTTGTTGTTTATCCACCCTATAATGCTTGATGTAGGCGTGTCAGGAGCGGACCTATGTCCGCTTTTTTTTCGTAAATCTTCAAACGCGCTGCGGCGCAATACGTGGAAACTTGAGATGAGCAGTGGAAAAAAGAGTACCGAACGGCTGATCAAGAAATACCCGAATCGTCGCTTGTACGATACCCAGACGAGTTCGTACATCACGCTGACCGACGTCAAGCAGCTGGTACTCGATTCGGATGAGTTCACGGTGGTCGATGCCAAATCGAACGAAGACCTGACCCGCAGTATACTGCTTCAAATTATTCTGGAAGAAGAAGCCAACGGCGCGCCGATGTTTTCCAGCGGTGTGCTGTCGCAGATCATCCGCTATTACGGCCACGCCATGCAGGGCATGATGGGCTCGTACCTGGAAAAGAACGTGCAGGCGTTCACCGATATCCAGAACAAGTTCACCAGCGGCCCGACGGGCGCCTTCGAAGGCAAACCGTTCAGCCCGGAGATGTGGACCCAGTTCATGAACGTGCAGGGCCCGGTGATGCAGGGGATGATGAATACCTACATCGACCAGAGCAAGAATCTGTTCGTGCAGATGCAGGAGCAGATGCAAAACCAGAGCAAGAGCATTTTCGGCGCGGCGTTTCCGTTTCCGCCGGTGGAGAAAAAGTAGGTCGTAAAAGTACGTCGTAAAAAGTACGTCATCATGAGTAGTTGGTAATTTAGCAGCACCTCGTCCCCGCGCAGCCCGCGGGTACAACAAATATCGGCGTTGCGCTACAGTCCAGATGCAGGTAATCGCGTTGCCCATCGCCACTGCCCCAGCCACAAAAAAACCGCCCCATTCGGGTACAATAGCGGATTACCCTGCCTTATTGTGCCCCCATCATGTCCGAACTCCGTCGTGTCCCCCTGTCCACCGCCGCACCCAAGGTCGGCTTCGTTTCGCTTGGCTGCCCCAAGGCGCTGGTCGATTCCGAACAGATCCTGACCCAGCTGCGCGCTGAAGGTTACGAGACCGCCAAGTCGTATGAAGGGGCCGATCTGGTCATCGTCAACACCTGCGGCTTCATCGACGCCGCGGTGCAGGAGTCGCTCGACGCCATCGGCGAAGCGCTGGCCGAAAACGGCCGCGTTATCGTGACGGGCTGCCTGGGCGCGAAAAAAGACGCCGCCGGCGACGACATCATCATGAAGGTGCATCCCAAGGTACTGGCCGTCACCGGCCCGCACGCGCTGGGCGAAGTCATGGACTCGGTCCACTTCCACCTGCCCAAGCCGCACGAGCCGTTCCTCGATCTGGTGCCGGCGCAAGGCATCAAGCTCACGCCCAAGCACTACGCGTACCTGAAAATCTCCGAAGGCTGCAACCACCGCTGCAGCTTCTGCATCATCCCGTCCATGCGCGGCGACCTGGTCTCGCGTCCCATCGCCGACCTGATGATGGAAGCGGAAAACCTGTTCAAGGCGGGCGTCAAGGAACTGCTGGTCATCTCCCAAGACACCAGCGCCTATGGCGTCGACGTCAAGTTCCGCTCCGGCTTCTGGAACGGCCGCCCGGTCAAGACCCACATGACCCAGCTGGTCGAAGCGCTGGGCCAGTTGGCCGCGCAGTTCGGCGCGTGGGTGCGTCTCCACTACGTCTACCCGTACCCGCACGTCGACCAGATCATCCCGATGATGAGCGGCGGCCATGTGCTGCCGTACCTCGACATCCCGATGCAGCATGCCCATCCTGACGTCTTGAAGCGCATGAAGCGCCCGGCCAGCGGCGAAAAAAACCTGGACCGCATCCAGGCCTGGCGCGCCATGAACCCGGACCTGACGATCCGCTCGACCTTCATCGCCGGCTTCCCGGGCGAGACGGAAGCCGAATTCGAGTACCTGCTGGACTTCCTCAAGGAAGCCCAGATCGACCGCCTTGGCTGCTTCGCTTACTCGCCTGTCGAAGGCGCCACCGCCAACGAACTGGCCAATCCGGTGCCGGAAGAAGTGCGCGAGGAGCGCCGTGGCCGCGTCATGCTGCTGCAGGAAGAGATTTCGGCCAAGCGCCTGCAGGCCAAGGTCGGCAAGACCTTGCGCGTGCTGATCGATGAAGTGGGCAGCAAGGAAGCCATCGGCCGTTCGTCGGCGGACGCGCCTGAAATCGACGGCGTGGTGCACATCAAGCGCTCGCTGGTGCCCGGTAAAAAGCTGACCGTGGGCGAATTCGCCGACGTGACGATCACCGCCGCCGACGCGCACGACCTGTGGGCATCGGTACTGTAAATCTGATCTTTAATTCTGATCGCTTAGAGGGCTGGCAGGCATGAAGAAATCGATTCAGACTGAGCTGATCCATTACGACTACCAGGCGCCGCCAGGCTTCGGCGCCTTCCCGGTGCCGATTCACCATGCGTCCACCGTCCTGTTCAAGGACGTGGCGGCCATGCGGTCGGGCAACTGGAAAGACAAGAGCGCCTATACCTACGGCCTGCACGGCACGCCGACCACCTTCACGCTGGAAGCGCGCATCGCCGCGCTCGAAGGCGGCCAGTTTTGCCTGCTGGCGCCCAGCGGTCTGGCGGCCATCGCCATGGTCGACTTTGCGTTGCTCAAAACGGGCGACGACGTGCTGTTGCCGGACAACGTGTACAACCCGAACCGCGAGCTGGGCAAGTGGCTGACAGCCGACTACGGCATCACCGCGCGCTACTACGACCCGCTGATCGGCGCCGGCATCGCCGAACTGATCCAGCCGAACACCAGGCTGATCTGGACCGAGGCGCCGGGTTCGGTATCGATGGAAGTGCCCGACCTGCCGGCCATCTGCGCGGCGGCCCATGCGCGCGGCGTGCTGGTCGCGTTGGACAACACCTGGTCGGGCGGGCTGGCACTGAACGGGTTCGACATGGGTGTGGACATCTCGATGCAGGCGCTGACCAAGTACCAGTCGGGCGGCTCGGATGTGCTGATGGGCGCCGTGGTCACACGCGACCGGGCGTTGATCGACCGCATCGCGCTGGCCCATATGCGCCTTGGCATGGGCGTGAGCCCCGACGATTGCTACCTTGTCATGCGCGGCCTGCCCAGCATGAAGCTGCGCTTCGACGCCCATGATGCCGGCGCGCGCAAGGTTGCCGCGTGGCTCAAGACGCGGCCGGAAATCGACCGCGTGCTGCACCCGGCGCTGCCCGACTGCCCGGGTCACGAGATCTGGAAGCGCGACTTTACCGGTGCCGGCGGACTGTTTTCGGTGATCTTCAACGAGCGCTATAGCGAAGCGCAGACCGACCGCTTCGTCGATGCGCTGACCTTGTTCGGCATCGGCTACAGCTGGGGCGGCGCCAACAGCCTGGTCATGCCCTACCGGATCCAGGCGATGCGCCAGAACTGGCAGGGCGGTGGCACGCTGGTGCGGTTTAATATCGGCCTCGAAGATGTCGGCGATCTGATCGCCGACATCGAGCAGGCGCTAGCCGGGCTGTCATAAGATGTCGGCGATCTGATCGCCGACATCGAGCAGGCGCTAGCGGGTTTGGACGCTTAAACCGGCATTGGTTTGTTGCTGTTCAGGTCAAGAAAGCCGCGGATCAGCCGGTACGCCTTCCATACCCAGGTGATCCCCCAGATTCCCCACGCGATAGGGATGCCGATCAGGATCCAGCCCAGGGTGAACAAAATCAGCCAGCCCATCCCCATCCACAACGCGTAGAACCAGAATGAACGGATCATCCAGGTATGGTGGCTGTGCGCCACCGTGCCGACCGTTTCGCCGCGCTTGACGTAGTTGAAGATGGTCGGAAGAATCGACAGCAAGCCCAACGAAAACAGGAACGTGACCGCGTGCACGAGGTACAAGACGCGTGCGGTATTCTTCGCGTCCTCGCTATTTCTATCCATTACCAGTTCCTGCGACATACATACCTCCGTTGAGTAGTTGTTATGATTGTGTGGTTGGTATCATCTTATCAGGCCTTGGACTTGGCCCATGCGACGATGCTGCCGGCATCCATGGCGCCGGCCTGGCGCGCCACTTCGCGGCCGCTGCGAAACAGCGCGAGGGTCGGGATGCTGCGGATGTTAAAGCGCGCGCTCAGCTCGGGCACCGCTTCGGTGTCGACCTTAAGCAGGCGGAAGGTGGGCTCCAGCCGCGCCGCCGCTTGCAGGTAGGCCGGCGCCATCATCTTGCAGGGGCCGCACCACGGCGCCCAGAAGTCCACCAGCACCGGCAGGTCGGAGCGTTCGATGTGGCGGGCAAAGCGCGCCGCCGTCACGTCCAGGGGACGCGCCATGAACAGTTCGCGCGCGCACTTGCCGCACACCGGCTGGTCGGCCAGGCGCTCGTGCCCGATGCGGTTGACCGCGTCGCAGTTGGGGCAAACGATGTGTATCGGATCGCTCATCGCGTGTTCTCCAGTGGCTGTTTATAGTGCTATTGTAAACTGGGCAGCAAAATGTGAACAATACGGCACGTCTTCCGGTTCGCCCGGATACTTTCACGCGCTGTACCGCAGTCGCTTGCACATGGAGCAATACGCCGTTTTTGCCGATAGGGGACTGTGAGCCATTGCACTGCCGTGCGCGTAAAATGCAATGCTATCTTCGAGAGTAAAGTTCATGCGACCCTCACTTGTACTTGCCCTGAACCGTAGCGCAGTTCTAGATGCGGTTGGCCGCTTTCGTGTGTCGAATTTGCGCGTCTTCGGCTCGGTGCTGCGCGGTACAGATGGCAATCATAGTGATCTTGATTTGCTTGTAGATGCAGCACCCGGTACGACGCTGTTCGATCTGGGGTCACTGCAAGAGGAGTTGGAAACGCTGTTGGGGATTCGAGTTGACTTGCTGACTCCCGCTGATCTACCGCTGAGATTTAGAGCGAGGGTGCTCGCAGAGGCTCAGCCACTATGAGCGAAACCAGGCTAATTGATTACCTCGACCACATGCTTCAGGCTTCAGCGGATGCGAGCGCCTTTGTCGACGGAATGGAAAAAGCTGATTTTCTCCAGGACAAACGCACCCAGCAGGCAGTCATTATGAGTTTGATCATCATCGGTGAAGCTGCTACAAAGGTGCTTGTCAATCACGACGATTTTTCTCAAGCGTATCCGCGCATACCGTGGCGCAGCATGCGTGGCATGCGCAACCGTATAGCGCATGGCTACTTCGATATCAACCTGGATGTAGTGTGGGATACGGTACAACAGGCCATTCCAGAGCTATTGAAAGACTTGCCAATCGTTAGGGGTGCCGCTGATGCGACGCGGTCACAAAATTCCCGCGCACAGGAATAGACCGTTCAGTTACATCGACGGGAACCAGATCTGAAACGACTCTGTATGAAGTCAGCAGTAAGACAGTTTTCGCGTCTCCCCCAAATAGCAGAGCGCCTTAGGTGCGTACTGGTCGGTGCGACTGCTGGTACACTTTTTAAATGAGCAAAACCAATATGTTCGGCAACCTGCGCATCGGCTGCGCCGGCTGGACCATCCCGCGCGTCTCGGCCGGCGCGTTTCCCGCCGAAGGCAGCCACCTTGAACGGTATGCCGCCGTCATGAACACTGTCGAGATCAACTCGTCGTTCTACCGTCCGCATCAGCCTAAGACCTATGCGCGCTGGGCCGATAGCGTACCCGCCGGCTTCCGCTTCTCGGTCAAGCTGCCGCGCACGATTACCCATGACGCCAAGCTGGTGGACATCGACGCCGCGCTGGCGCAGTTTGCCGGCGAGGCCGGCGCGCTCGGTGACAAGCTGGGCTGCGTGCTGGTGCAACTCCCGCCCAAGCTGGCGTTCGATGCGGCCGTCGCCGATGCGTTCTTCGCGCGGCTGACGGCGCGTTTTGGTTGTGCGCTGGTGTGCGAGGCACGCAATGAAAGCTGGTTCGGCGAGGCCGCGACCGACCTGCTGCGCGGGCACGGCATCACGCGCGTGATCGCCGATCCCGCCAAGGGCCAGCCGGGCGAACATGTGCCGACCACCTCGACCATCTACACGCGCCTGCACGGCTCACCGCGGATTTATTACTCGGCTTACGACGACGACTACCTCAAGGCGCTGGCGCGCGACATGGCGGTGCACGCGGCGGCCGGACGCGATGTGTGGGTGATCTTCGATAACACCCTGTCGCCCACGTTCATGGACGAGGTGCTGCTGGTGCGGGACGCGATTCGCAGCTGAGGCTTGCGACGGGGGACGTGAAACGCATCATTTGCCACCGTCGCAAAACCGCTGTTCTCGCGCAGGCGAGAACCCATAGCGCCTGTGTGCAAAGGTGCTATAGGTTCTCGCCTGCGCGAGAACAAGGGCGTTGATGGCTACGCCAGCGCCGCATCCAGGTCGTCCAGCTTGATCGGTTTGGTGAAATGGTGCTTGAAGCCCGCGCCGAACGCCAGCACGCGGTCGCTCTCGGTGCCGTAGCCGGTCAGCGCCACCAGCTCGATATGGCGGGTGGCCGGATTGTCGCGCATGGCGCGCGCCACCGCGTAGCCATCCATGCCGGGCAGGCCGATATCGATGAACGCCAGCTCCGGCTGCTGCTGCGCCGCCAGCGCGATGCCGCTGACGCCGTCGGGCGCGGTGAACACCTGGCACGAGCGCAGCTCGAGCAGCATCGACATCATCTCGCGCGCATCCTGGTTGTCTTCGATCAGCAGCACGCGCCGGCGCCGCCCGGCCAGCGGCGCCGGGGTGTCGGCCGCCTGGGGCGTCACGCCATCTGCCACGCCCGGCAGGCGCACCGTCACCGTGGCGCCCAGGCCTGGACCGTCACTGTCGATGGTCACCGCGCCGCCGTGTAGCGTCACCAGGCGGCGTACCAGCGACAAGCCGATGCCCAGGCCGCCGTGGGCGCGCTGCAGCGACTGTTTGCCTTGCACGAAGACGTCGAACACGGTGGGCAGCAGTTCGGCCGCGATGCCCTGGCCGGCATCGCGCACCGTGAACACCACCTCGTCGCCAACGTGCTCGACGCGCACCTTGATCAAGCCGCCGTGCGGGCTGTACTTGATGGCGTTGTCGAGGATGTTGTCGACCACCTGCAGCAGGCGTGTCGGATCGGCGCTCACCAGCGCGCTGTGGCCTTCCAGGCGCACCGTGAATCCGGCCGCGCGGCTGCTGGCCTGCAGGGTATCGACGCAGCGCTGGGCCACCTCGAACAAGTCGATGGCGACCTTGTGCAAGGTGAGCTTGCCCATCAGCGCGCGGTTGACCTCCAGCAGATCGTCCACCAGCTTGCGCAGATGGTCGGTCTGGCGGCGCAGCACATCGCGCGCGCGCCGCGCCATCAGTTCGTCCGGCGCCAGCCTGCCGTCGAGGATGGCCACGGCGCTGGCCACGGCGCTGAGGGGATTGCGCAGTTCATGGCCCAGCATGGCCAGAAATTCATCTTTGGCGGCGTTCTGTTCCTCGGCCTTGGCACGCGCGTCCCGTTCCAAAATCAGCAGGGCGTTGCGTTCGTTCTCGGCCGAGGTGCGCGAACCCATCTCGGCCTGCAGGCGGCTGCTGGCTTCCCGGATCGCTTCGTTCAAGCCTTCCAGTTCGACGATGGCCGAACGGGGCAGGGGTTTGGCTTCGCCGCCGCGGCCCAGCAGCGTGGCGCTTTCCGAGGCGCGGCCCACGTAGCGCACCAGGTGACGACCCGCCAGGATGGTCAGCGTGAGAGCGGCCAGCATGGCCAGGATCAAGCCCAGGGCGACCATGGTCACGCCGCGCCAGACCGCGCCGTCGATCTCGCTCACGGGCGCGCCTATCATCACGGTCCAGTTGGACGACTCGGCATGGGTGAAGGCATCGTAGACTTCCAGGCCGTCGCGCGTCAGGTGCTTCAATACGCCGCTGCGTGCGCGCCCGATCATGGCAATGGTCTCGGCACGGGCCGACTTGCCGACGAATTCGTCGGCGCGGCTGCTGCGGGCGATGATCACGCCTTTCTGATCCAGGATGGAGATGCGCCAGCTGGCGGGCAGCGCGCGCCCGGCGAACGAGTGGGCGAAGAACTCGGGCGAAAAAGCCTGGCCGAGCACATACCGCTTGCCCGAGACGGAGGTGATAGGTGTCTCCACCATCACGAAATTATTCCTGAGCTCCTTGCCCCACTTAATGCCGCTGACTTTCCCTTCGCCACTGGCCAGCATCTCGGTGACCAGTTCCGGGTCGGGCCGGCTGGGCAGGATGTCGCCGAACTTGCGCCGGGTATTGACGATCTGGCGTCCCTCGGGCGAGTACAGGATGATCCACGCGCCCTTGCCGGCGTTCAACTGACACGCTTCAGTATAGAAGCGCGCCAGGTCGCCTTGCGCCAGCGCCTGCGAATTGGCCAGCGCCTTGTGCACCGCCTGTGCGCGGTACACGTCGGCGTCGATCATGAGCGCAGTCAGGCGCGCGCTTTCCTCGATGCGGCCGATGGCCGAGTCGTTTTGCGCGCTGCGCAGCATCGACAGGGCGATACTGCAAAACAGCGCGATCGGCACCACGATGCACGAGGCGAGGAGGAAGTAAAAAGTGCGGAGTTTCATGCTGCGGTCCGGCAATTGAGGAAAAGTAAGGCGATAGTTCCCATTGACGGTCGGCAGTAGATGAGGGGGATGGTGCGATTCTAACAGTATCGCAATTCGCCCCGCTGTATTACTTGCGATTAATTTTCTTGTCCATACGCGCGGCGCTCAGGGCCAGCATGTAGCGCCACACGATCAGGCCGCAAATACTCAGCGCCATCAGTCCCCATGCGCGCACGTCCATCGCCGGCTGCGCCAGGAACCACATCAGGGCCACCATGGCGCCGATCATCACCAGCATGCCGGCCACGGCCGCCCATGCGTGCCAGTGGCCGCTCTGTTTCGCCAGGCGCAGGGTGCGTGCCACGTCGTCGTTCATACTCATGTTGTTTCCAGTCAGGTCGGTTGTCGGGGAAGGGGGCGGTCAAGCCAGGGGCGGCGGTTTTGTCAGCAGGCGTGGGCCCAGCATCACGGCGGACAAGGCGGCGACGATCAGGGCGATGCCAGCCCATTGCCAGCCGGTGATGACATCGCCCAGGATCAGCATGCCGGCGCTGATGCCCACCAGCGGCACGCCCAGGCTGAACGGCGCCACCCGGTTGACCGGATGGCGCTTGAGCAATCCCGTCCACATGGCGTAGCCGGCGATGGTGGCGAACCAGCCCAGGTAGGCCAGCGCGGCCCAGGTGTGCCAGTGCAGTTCGGTCAGGCCCGGGCGCTGCGCGGCCGGGTCGAACGCCAGCGACAGCAGCGCGAACGGAATGATCGGCACCAGGCTGCTCCACACCATCCACGGAATCACCTGAAAATCCGGGGTCGACTGCTGCGCGCGGCGCACGACGATGTTGGACGCGGCCCACATGGCGGCGGCCGCCAGGCACAGCACGAAGCCGCCGAGGGTATTGGCGGCGGCAGCGGGGCTGTGCGCGCCGCCCAGATACGCCATGCCGAAGCAGGCCAGGCCGAGCGCGGCGAGCAGCAGCCCGATTTTCAGCGCTTTATTGATGTGTTCGCCCAGCAGGGCGACCCCGAAAAACGCCGTGAAGAACACCTGGGTCTGCAGCACTACCGACGCCAGCGCGGCGGACATACCTACCTTCAACGACAGAAATAGCAGGCCGAACTGGCCGATGCCCTGGAACAGCCCGTACAGCACCACCCATTGCCACGGCAGCTTGGGCGGGCGGATGAACAGGATGAGAGGAAGCAAGGCAAACAGATAGCGCCCGGCGCCGAGCTGAAACGGCGTCAGCTCGCGCAGGCCGAATTTCATCGCAACGAAATTGGTGCCCCAGATGAGGACGACAAACAGCGCCGCGAGATAGTCGCGTCCGCTCAGGGGAGATGGAGTCATGTGCCTTTAGCGCAGTGGCCGCCACAGGAAGGGCGACAACAACGCTAGTGTAAGGCAAAAGCTGCTGCCCAGGCTCTAGCGATGACCCCGGTGATGACGATGCCCGCCGTAACGTCCACCGCCGCCCCAATGCTTGCCGAACACAAAGCCGAGGCTGAGCGACACGGGCGGATACCAGTAAGACGGTTGCGGCGCGTACACCGGCTGCGGTACATACACGGGCTGCGGCACGTAGACTGGTTGCGGCACGTACACTGGCTGCGTAACGGTCACCGGTTCCGACGAGTATTCGATCGTCGAGCCGTTGCCGCTCTTGGCGACACGTTCGGCGGTACCGCGCGGCACGGGTGTAACGGACACGACGCGCCATTGCGACGGGTCGCCGCTGTGGGCGACCGCGGGTGCGGCGCCGTAATAACCTTGGTTGTAGGGTCCGGTGGCACAGCCACCCAAGGCAGCCAGCGCGGCTAAAAGAAACAGTTTTTTCATGGCGAAAGCCTCCAGGGGATCTTTCCACTATAGCCGTTCTTGGCGCGCACGGAAGCAGAATTACAGGCTGTTACAGCCCCGCGCAGAGCTGCAACATCGGCGCGCGGAGGCCGCAGTTTCCAGCCATTAATGACCGCCAGGCCGCGACCTTATTGCAAAATCGTCAGCAAGCCGTCCAGGCCCGTGTAGTTCAGCGCCACATCCGCTTGCCCGCGCACCACCGGCTTGGCGCGGAACGCCACCGACAAGCCGGCAATGCCCATCATTTTCAGGTCGTTGGCGCCGTCGCCCATGACGATGGCCTGCTTGGCGCTGATGCCCAGTTCATCGCAGACGCGCGCCACGGTGGCGCGCTTTTCTTCCGCATCGACGATGCCGCCCACAACGCGGCCGGTCAGCTTGCCATGTTCGATTTCCAGCTCGTTGGCGTTGGTGAAGTCCAGCCCCAGGCGCTCCTGCAGGCGGTCGGTGAAGAAGGTGAAGCCGCCCGACACCAGCAGCGTTTTCAAGCCGGCCTGGCGGATCCCGGCCAGCATCTCCTGCGCCCCCATCGACAGCGCCAGGCGCTCGTCGTACACCCGCTGCAGGGCCGCTGCGTCCAGCCCCTTGAGCAGCGCCACACGGCGCTTGAGGCTTTCGGAAAAATCCAGTTCGCCGCGCATGGCCGCTTCCGTGATGGCCGATACTTCCGCCTTGAGCCCCTGCATGTCGGCGATTTCGTCGATGCACTCGATGGTGATCAGGGTCGAATCCATGTCCATGGCCACCAGCTGGAAGTTGGCCAGCGTCAGGTCGGCTTCGATAAACGTCGCGTCCAGGCCCGCATTGTCGGCTTCCAGCTCGATCGTCGCGCGCAGCGCCGGCGAGTCGGCTACATCTTCACAGCGCACCGCATGGTCGTGCAGCGTCACTACGCGGGACGGCTGCGCCAATGCGGCGACGCGCGCGAGGGTTTCCGCCGTGGCGGCGGGGCCTTGCAGCACCAGATTTGTCTTTGTCATTAAGTGATTCTCAGGCTAACAGTTGTTTGATCGTTTGCTTCACTTGCGTCACGCGCGAATTCAGGTCGGGCATGCTGGCGGTGATCTTGAGCTTGTCCTGGCCAGCCAGCTTGATGTGGCGGTTCTTCTGGATCAGGGCGATGATGCGCATCGAGTCGATGGGCGGATTGACCATGAACTGCAGGTTGGCCGCTTCGCCATGGGCGTCGATCTTGACGATGCCGACCGCCTTGGCCGCAATGCGCAGGCGGTGCGTTTCGATCAGCGCCTTGACCGGGTCGGGCAGTTTGCCGAAGCGGTCGATCAGCTCTTCCTGCATGTCGTCGATCTTTTCCTGTACGGCGCAGTTGGCCAGGCGCTTGTAGATCGACAGGCGTTCGTGCACATCGCCGCAGAAGTCGGCCGGCAGCAGGGCCGGCACGTGCAGGTTGATTTCGGTGGTAGTGGCCAGCGGCGCGGCCAGATCGGGCTCCTTGCCGGCCTTGAGCGAGCGCACCGCTTCGTTGAGCATGTCGGAATACAGCTGGAAGCCGATCTCCAGCATTTCGCCCGACTGGCTTTCGCCCAGCACTTCGCCGGCGCCGCGGATTTCCAGGTCGTGCATGGCCAAAAAGAAGCCGCTGCCCAGTTCTTCCATCTGCTGAATCGCGTCCAGGCGGCGCTGCGCCTGCTTGGTCAGGCTGGACACATCGTTCACCAGCAGATACGCGTACGCCTGGTGGTGCGAGCGGCCCACGCGCCCGCGCAGCTGGTGCAGCTGCGCCAGGCCGAACTTGTCGGCGCGGTGCATGATGATGGTATTCGCCGTCGGCACGTCGATACCGGTCTCGATGATGGTCGTGCACAGCAGGATATTAAAGCGCTGCGCCACGAAGTCGCGCATGACCTTTTCCAGGTCGCGCTCGTGCATCTGGCCGTGCGCCACGCCGATGCGCGCTTCCGGCAGCAGTTCGGTCAGCATCGCCATGCGGTTCTGGATGGTCTCGACTTCGTTGTGCAGGAAGTAGATCTGGCCGCCCCGTTTGAGTTCGCGCAGGCAGGCTTCGCGGATGATCGAGCCGTCTTCGCTGCGCACGAACGTCTTGATCGCCAGGCGCTTTTGCGGTGCGGTGGCGATGATCGAGAAGTCGCGCAAGCCTTCCAGCGCCATGCCGAGCGTGCGCGGGATCGGCGTGGCGGTGAGCGTCAGTACGTCCACTTCTGCGCGCAGGGCCTTGAGCGCTTCTTTCTGGCGCACCCCGAAGCGGTGTTCCTCGTCGATGATCACGAGGCCCAGGCGGGTGAACTGGACGTCGGGCGAGAGCAGCTTGTGGGTGCCGATGACGATGTCGAGCGTGCCGTCGGCCATGCCCTTGATGGCGTTGTTGATCTCTTTACCGGTTCTGAAGCGCGACAGCTCGGCGATGCGCACCGGCCAGTCGGCGAAGCGGTCGGCGAAGGTTTGCGCGTGCTGTTCGGCCAGCAGCGTGGTCGGCGCCAGGATGGCGACCTGCTTGCCGCCCATGACGGCGATGAAGGCGGCGCGCAGGGCCACTTCGGTCTTGCCGAAGCCGACGTCGCCGCACACCAGCCGGTCCATCGGCTTACCGGACGTCATATCCTTGATGACGTTGTTGATCGCCTCGGCCTGATCGGGCGTTTCTTCGAAGCCGAAACTGTCGGCGAAGTTCTGGTAGTCGTGCGCCGAATACTCGAATGCGTGGCCCTGGCGCAGCGCGCGGCGGGCGTACAGGTTGAGCAGCTCGGCGGCGGTGTCGCGCACCTGTTCGGCGGCGCGGCGCTTGGCCTTTTCCCACTGGCCCGAGCCGAGCGAATGCAGCGGCGCGTCTTCGGGCGAGGCGCCCGAGTAGCGCGAGATCACGTGCAGCTGCGACACCGGTACATACAGCTTGGTGTCCTTGGCGTATTCGAGGTGCAGGAATTCGGTCTCGCCTTCGCCCAGGTCCATGCTGGTCAGGCCCATGTAGCGCCCGATGCCATGGTTGATGTGCACGACCGGGTCGCCGATTTTCAGCTCCGACAGGTCGCGCACCATCGACTCGACCTGGGTCGCGCCTTCCTGCTTCTTCTTGCCGGCGCGCCGGCCCGAGCCTGCATACAGCTCGGTTTCGGTGATGAAGATCAGGTTGTGGGCGGCCGCTTCGAACAGCTCGAAGCCGGCCTGCAGGGGGGCCACGCCCAGTGCCAGCATGGCGGCGGACTGGCGGAAGCCCTCGAAGCCTTCGACCGGCACCGTGTCGAGACCGTATTCGTTGAAGTACTGCTGCAGCGTTTCACGGCGGCCGTTGGACTCGGCGCAGATCATGACGCGCTTGTCATTGGTGAGCAGGAACGCGCGCAGGTTGATCAGGGGATCGTCGGCGCGGCGGTTGACGGCGATGTTGGGGATCGGCGCGGACAGCTCCGACGGTTCCAGGTCGGCGTCCTTGGCGATGCTCCAGCGTGCATAGGGCTTTGCCAGCGTGAAGAAGTTCTCGTCCGAGAGGAACAGCTCGTCGGGCGTGAGGATGGGGCGGTCGCGGTCCGACTTGAGGAAGCGGTAGCGCGACTCGGTATCGAGCCAGAAGCGCTTGATGGCGCCGTCGATGTCGCCCACCAGGGCCAGCGCGGCGTGTTCGGGCAGGTAGTCGAACAGGGTCGCCGTTTGTTCGAAGAACAGCGGCAGGTAGTACTCGATACCGGCCGAGGCGATGCCGCTGGTGACGTCCTTGTACACCACGGAGCGCGACGGATCGCCCTCGAAGCGCTCGCGCCAGCGGCTGCGGAAGGTGGTGCGGGCCGCTTCGTCCATGGGGAATTCGCGCCCCGGCAGCAGGCGCACTTCGCGCACCGGATAGAGCGAGCGCTGGGTGTCGGCGTCGAAGGTGCGGATGGTTTCGATTTCGTCGCCGAACAGGTCGAGCCGGTAGGGCAGGGCCGAGCCCATGGGGAACAGGTCGATCAGGCCGCCGCGCACCGAGTATTCGCCGGGCGACATGACTTGCGAGTTATGGGTGTAGCCGGCCAAGGTGAGCTGGGCCTTCAGGCGCGCTTCGTCGAGCTTTTCGCCCTGCTTGAAGAAGAAGGTGTAGCCGGCCAGGAACGACGGCGGGGCCAGGCGCACCAGCGCCGTGGTCGCGGGCACGATCAGCACATCGCACTGGCCGTTCTGTATTTCGTGCAGCGTGGCCAGGCGTTCCGAGACCAGATCCTGGTGGGGCGAAAAAGCGTCGTACGGCAGCGTTTCCCAGTCCGGCAGCAGGTGGCAGGCCAGTTTGCCTTCGCTGAACCACGGAATCTCGTCGAGCAGGCGCTGGCCGTCGCTGGCGTTGGCCACGATCACGGTCAGCATCTGCTTGCCGGCTTTGAGTTCCAGGGCGGCCACGGCCAGGGCGTAGGCGTCCGATGAGCCGTACAGGGTCGGCAGCGCAAAGCGGTGCCCCGGTTTGGGGAGCGATTTTTTTAAATCAAAGGGCATGCAGGCGGCGGAATCGGTGGCTTGAGCGGAGCGGTGATTATAGCGTAGGGGCCCATAAACCGCCGCGAGGGTCAGCGTATCCAGGCCATTGCCAAAGCCGGACACTCAAGTCGGCCAACACCCGCGGTGGACTTCGCCGACGGTAGATTATTGCTGCGGCCGCCGGTTTGCAATCCCGAACGGCACATGCACCATCGGAATGGTCCCGCCGGGTGCCGACTTCAGGTGCGTCAGCTGGTCGTCGAAGAAAATATGCGGCTTGAACACCGACAGCACGCGTGACTTGCTCATCCCGCCCAGGAAGAACGTTTCGTTGGCCGACACGCCCCAGCTCTTGAGCGTGGTGACGACCCGCTCGTGGGCAGGCGCGCTGCGCGCCGTGATGATGGCAATGCGCAGCACCTTTTGATAATCGGGATTGCGGCGCTGGGCCCGTTCTTCCAGCCGCTGCATCAACGACAGTTTCTGGAACATGTCGGCCAGCGGTCCCGGCTGATGCGGCACGGCCATGTGGCGCGTCTCGTGCGCATGGAATTCCTGAAGGTCGTTGTTCTTCTTGAAGACCGTCTCCGACTCGTCGTCGGCCAGCACGCCGTCGAAGTCGAAGGCGATGCGCAGCTCCATGTCATCTTCGTCGTCGGCGATTTTCGAGGGCAGCACCAGCCCGGCCGGGTAGTTGGCGTCGATGGCGCTCTTGACGTCTTCTTCGTTGGCGCTCAAAAACAGCGCCGCGTTAAACGCCGGCAGATAGGTGTAGGGCGACTTGCCGGTCATGAAAGCGGCGCGCGAAATGTCCAGGCCATAGTGGGCGATCGAGCGCATCACGCGCAGCCCGGTCTCGGGCGAATTGCGCGAAAAGAGCACCACTTCGACCGGCGTCTGGCGCGGAAAGCACTTGTTAATATGGAGGAAGCGGCGAATGAACGGGAACGCCACCCCTTTGCCGAGGATCACGTCGAGATTGGCTTCCTGGTATTTACGGTATTCGTCCGGACCGCTGTCCAGGTAGACCTGGTGCGACGCGGTCAAATCGAACAGCGCGCTCGAGGCCACGCCAATCACCAGTTTATGCTCAATCTGAAACGCCATTAATTATCCTCTGAACTTCGGTCGGTCGCCAATTTGGCCAGGCAGGCCAGCGCGGCTTCATCGAGCCCATCGACCACGAACGGGTCGTCGGCGCCGAGCTGGCCGGCATCGATCAGCAGGCGCAGCTTGCTGATGCGGTCGGCCAGCGCCAGGCTGCGCACCAGCGGGTCGGCGCGGCGCTCGGCCCCGGCCAGGCCGGCCTGCTCGATTGCGCCCGTTACTGTAACAGGGAAGTCCCACTGCATGCCGATGCGGCTCGACAGCGTGCGCGCCTGTGCATGCAGGCTGGCGCAGAACGGGTCCGAATCGGGCAGCGCCTGATCGAGCACCATCAGGTCGATCAGCCGGAACGCCACCATCATGCCGACGTTTTGCATCAGCCCGGCCAGGTAAGCTTCGAACGGATTGGCGCCCAGGCCCGGGGCCAGCATGCTGGCCGCCAGCGCGCACTTTTCCGACTGGCTCCATATCTGCGGCGCCACCTGGCGTGAAAACGGCCCGCCCTGGCTGCTGATGATGGGGCGGAACGATACCCGCGCCAGCAGCATGCGCAAGCCGTTCTGGCCAAGCAGCATGACGGCGCCTTCGATGGTCTTGACCGGCGTGGCGGGGCGGTAGTACGGGCTGTTGGCCTCGCGGATGACTTCGGCGACCAGCACCACATCCTGCGCCAGCTGCCTGGCCAGATCGGCGCCGGTGACGCTGTCGTCGCGCAGGCTGCGCAGCAGCTGGGGAATCACGGCCGGCACCCGCGGCACCAGGTTGGCGCCGGCGTCGGGCGTGGCGGCCAGGCGCGCCAGTTCGTCGAGGATCTGGGTTTCCGCGCGCGGCGCCGCATCGTGCCGGTGCGTTCCCGATCCCGATCCGGTCATCCAGCGGTAAAAGGCAGCATCGACGTCGGCGTGGGTGGCCGCGACGCCTGCAGGCCCATTTGCGCCAACGCCGGTCATGCCGATCCCTCCCGGGTGGGGCGCGATCGCGGACGCCGGTGCATCGGGCTCGCTTGCCACCACCGCCGGCACCGTGCTGGCCACCGCCGCTTCGGAGCTTGCGCCAAACAACCGTGCTATCCAGTTTTTCATGGCTTTGCCTTGTACGCTAGAGTTCAACCGCTGGCGGCTCCGCCGGCACTTCCTGTATGTCTTCGTCGCTCGGCGTGGCAGGCGCCGGCGCCACGGGTGCCTTGTCGAGGTCGATGGACTTGAATTCGGTGGTGCCGGCATACTCGCCGTAAATCCAGTCGTCGCCGTCGCGCATGACCCCTTCCGGCGCGGCCCGTTCGACCACGGGCCGCTTGGCCAGCACGATCTTCATGTAGTCGATCCAGATCGGCAGCGACAAGGTGGCGCCGAACTCGCGCCCGCCCAGCGACTTTGGTTCGTCGTAGCCCATCCACGCCACCGCCACCACGCCGCCGCCATAGCCGGCGAACCAGCCGTCGACCGCGTCGCTGGTGGTGCCGGTCTTGCCGGCCAAATCGGTGCGCCCCAGCGCCTTGTCGGCCGCCGCGCCCGTGCCGTAGCGCGTCACGTCGCGCAGCATGCTGTCGACAATGAACGCGTTGCGCTGGTCCAGTATGCGCGCTTCCTGCGTGACGTCGGTGGGCTTGAATTCGGCCAGCAGCACGCCGGCCGAGTCTTCGATGCGCGCGATCAGGTACGGTTTGACGGCATAGCCGCCGTTGGCGAACACGCCGTAGGCGCTGGCCAGCTGCAGCGGCGTGACGGCGCCGGTGCCCAGCGCCATGGTCATGTTCTTGGGATGGCGCGCCAGATCGAAGCCGAACCTGGCCAGGTAGTCGTGGGCGTAATTGACGTCGATGGCGCGCAGCAGGCGGATGGTGGGCACGTTCTTGGAATGGGCCAGCGCGGCGCGCATGGTCACTTCGCCGTCGAACTTGCCATCGTCGTTCTGGGGCGACCACGTGGCGCCGGCGTTCTCGCCCGGCATGTCGAGCGCTTCGTCGAGGATGCGCGTGGCCGGTGTATAGCCTTTTTCCAGCGCCGCCGAATACACGAACGGCTTGAGCGCGGAGCCGGGCTGGCGCCACGCCTGAGTCACGTGGTTGTATTCGGTCAGCTTGAAGTCGAAGCCGCCCACCATCGCGTGGTACGCCCCGGTGGACGAGTCCAGCGCCACGAACGCAGCCTGCACGGTGGGCACCTGGGCGATGCGGTAGTCGCTCTTGGCGCTGTCGCGCAGGATGCGCACGATGGCGCCCGGACGCAGGCGGATGGCGTCGCGCGCGTTCGGCGCCAGCGCAGGCGCGACCTGTTTCAGGCCGGACGGGCCGATGTCGATGGCGTCGCCATCGAGCGTTTCGACGCGTACTTTCTTGCTGCTCGCTTCGACTACCATCACCGGCTCCAGGCCGTCGACCACGGGCCGGCGGCGTAGTGCCTGCACCATCGCTTCCTCGCGCTCGGCCTCGCCGGCGGGCAGGTCGACGAAGGCTTCGGGGCCGCGGTAGCCATGGCGGGCATCGTAGGCCAGCACGTTGCGGCGCACCGATTCATAGGCCGCGTCCTGTTCGGCCTTCAGGATGGTGGTGGTGACGTTGATGCCGCGCGTGTAGGCTTCGTCCTTGAACTGCTCGACGACCATCTGGCGCGCCAGTTCGGCCACGTATTCGGCGTGGGTGGTGAACTCCTGGCGCTTGGCGCTGGTCTTGATGGGTTCATCCACGGCCTGAGCATACTGCGCTTCGGTGATGTAGCCGACCGCGCGCATGCGCCCGAGCACCGCCATCTGCCGCTGCTTGGCGCGCTTGGGATTGACCACCGGGTTGTGGCGCACCGGGTCCTGCGGCACTCCGGCCAGCATGGCCATCTCGGCGATCGACAGGCGGTTCAGTGGCCGCCCGAAGTAGGCTTGCGCGGCGCTGCCGAAGCCGTAGGAACGGCGCCCGAGGAAGATGTGATTCATGTACAGCTCGAGGATCTGGTCCTTGGTCAGCGCCGCCTCGATCTTGTAGGCCAATGCCACTTCGTTGGCCTTGCGTGAGATTTTCTTGTCGCGCGTCAGAAAAAAGTTGCGCGCCACCTGCATCGTGATGGTCGACGCGCCCTGGCGAAAGCCCCCGGCCAGATTGGCGCGCGCAGCCGCCGCCGCGCGCCGCCAGTCGATGCCGCCATGCTCGTAGAAGCGCGTGTCTTCGATCGCCAGTACGGCCTTTTTCATCATGTCGGGCACCTGGGCGATCGGCACGAAATCGCGGTGTTCCTCGCCGAACTCGCCGATCAGTACCTTGTCGGCCGTATAAATACGCAGCGGGATCTTGGGGCGGTAATCGATCACCGCGTCGATGGCCGGCACATTCGGATAGATCACGGTGAAGAAATAGCCGGCCAGTCCGAACGCCGACAGCAGCGCCGCCAGCACAAGAATAATCATGCCGCGTACGACCATGGGGTGCCTCTGCCGGTAAGGGCGCTTGCCTTGTGCTGTTGTCAAAACCGTACTCTCCTGGGAGGCCGTGCAGTGGTTGCAGGCCTGTCGGGCCGATTATAATCCAACGATTTTGCGATTGATTTTGCGGTGTGCGGTTACTACGCGCCGCTTTTAAACCAACCCGCGTTGTGCCATAGTCGGCACTTCGCATTGTCAGGAATTCCAGTATGCCCTACGATCCCAATCAGGTTGCGTTCAAGCCGTACATCCCGGCGTCGGCTCAGCTGCCCGAAATGACCCTGCGCGCGCTGGTCATGGGCGTGGTGCTGGGCATGGTGTTCGGCGCCTCGTCGCTGTACCTGGTGCTCAAGGTGGGCCTGACGGTCAGCGCCTCGATTCCCGTGGCGGTGATTGCCATCACCCTGTTCGGGCTGGCCAAGAAAGCCGGGGCCAGGGATTCCACCATCCTTGAGAACAGTATCACGCAGACTGCCGGTTCGGCGGGCGAATCGATCGCCTTCGGGCTGGGCGTGACCATGCCGGCCATTATGATCCTCGGCTTCGACCTGGAGATCTCGCGCGTGATGCTGGTGGGCGTGCTGGGCGGGCTGCTGGGCATCCTGATGATGATCCCCATGCGCCGCACCCTGATCGTCGATCAGCACAAGGAGCTCAAGTACCCCGAAGGCACAGCCTGCGCCGAAGTGCTCAAGGCGGCGGCGACGGAAACCTCGCGCGACGCGGCCGGCGAAGTGCGCGAAGCCGGCTCGCAGGCCGCGCTGGACGCGCGCCGGCGCGCGCTGATCATTTTCAGCGGCTTCGGCATCGGCCTGCTGTACAAAGTGGCCAGCATCTCGCTCAAGGGCTGGAAGGACACGGTCAACTTCGTGTTCGGCGCGCCGCTCAAAGCCGGCTCGGTAGGCGCGGAGATTTCGCCCGAGCTGCTGGGCGTGGGCTACATCATCGGCCCGCGCATCGCCGCGACCATGGCGGCCGGCGGCGTGCTGTCGTACCTGCTGCTGATCCCGATGATCAAATTCTTCGGCGACGCGCTCAGCGTGCCGCTCTCGCCCGGCACCGTGCTGATTCGCGACATGAGCCCGGACGACGTGCGCGGCGCCTACGTGCTGTACATCGGCGCCGGCGCCGTCGCCGCCGGTGGCCTGATCAGCCTGGCCCGTGCCATGCCGACCATCTGGCGCGGGCTGGTCAAGGGCATGGCCGGCATGGGCAAGGGCAGCACGGGCAACACCGCATTGCGCACCGATCAGGATATCCCGATCAAATGGGTGGTCATCGGCTGCCTGGCCATCATCGCCGTCATCTCGCTGGCCGCACCGCTGCACATGAACTTCCTGGGCGCCGTGCTGATCCTGGTGTTCGGCTTCCTGTTCTCGACCGTGTCGTCGCGCCTGACCGGCGAAGTGGGCTCGTCGTCCAACCCGATCTCCGGCATGGCGGTCGCCACGCTGCTGTTTACCTGCCTGATCTTTCTGCTCATGGGCTGGACCGGCGGCCAGTATTACGTGACGGCGCTGTCGGTCGGCGCCATCGTCTGTATCGCCGCCAGCAATGCCGGCACCACCTCGCAGGACCTGAAAACCGGCTACCTGATCGGCGCCACGCCACGCTTGCAGCAGTACGCGATTCTGTGCGGGGCGCTGGCGTCGGCGTTGATACTTGGCCCGATCCTGCTCAAGCTGAATGACGCCGGTACCGTGTACGTGCCGGCCGCGCAGGTGGCGCCGGGCCTCAAGGTGGACGCCGCCAAGCTCACCGTGACGGCCCAGCTGCAAGGGCCGCAGGCCAAGGACGACGCGAAGACCTATAAAGTCTGGCAAAAGACCGATACCGCGGGCGGGCCCGCTGGCAAATATCTGGTGGCCGCCGACGGCACCCTGGCCTACCTGGTCGACCCGGGCATCAACGGCACCCACAAGGTGCGCCCGGATGGATCGGAAGTGAAGAAATACGATGCGCCCAAGGCGGTGCTGATGTCGTACATTATCAAGGGCATCCTGGACCAGCAGCTGCCGTGGACCCTGGTGCTGTTCGGGGTGATGATCGCCATCGTGCTGGAGCTGGCCGGGGTGCAGTCGCTGGCGTTTTCGGTGGGCGTGTACCTGCCGCTGGTGTCGACGGCGCCGATTGCCATCGGCGGCTTTATCCGCTGGCTGGTGGACCGCCGCAACAACAAGCTGGATCAGAACGTGGACATGACGGCTGAAGAACAGCAGGCCGCGGGCGACCGCAGTTCGGGTGTGCTGCTGGCTTCGGGCTATATCGCCGGCGGCGCGCTGGCCGGCATTATCATCGCCATCACGGCGGGCGTGCTGACCCACTTCGATACGGCCATGACGAAGTGGGCCGAGGTATCCAATCCGCTGTTCGCCGGCGCCAGCGCCAACGTGTTGTCGATCATTCCGTATGCGCTGCTGGTGATCTTGCTGTGGTGGGTCGGACGCGAGCGGCTGGCGCGCAAGTAAGGAAGCGCCGCCCCTGCTGCATCAGACAGCAGGGGCGCAGGGGCAGCCGGGGCAGCCGGGGCGTGCATCACGCTTTACACGAAACTGAGATCGTGCTTGAGGATCAGGGTGTCGATCCATTCGTCGCTGTGGCCGAAGCGGTAGCCCAGCTCACTGGCGCGGCTGGTGTCCATCCAGTAGGGCGACGGATAGTCGAAGGGACTAAGTTCTCCGCATGGCACCGGCGCCGCAGCGGGAAGGGCGCGCAGCGGTTCGCCCAGCAGCATGCCCACCCGGTGGTACAGGTCGAACGACGACAGGTGGCCTTCGCAGGCCGCGTTGACAGGTCCCGTGAAGCTCTGGCCTCCAGCCCACACCAAAAAGTCGCTGATGCCCGGCGCGCTGATGAATGACGTGGCCGCCGCCGCGTTCGCATACCTGAGTGGCGCCTGGCCGCGCACCAGGTCGACATAGTGGGCCAGCCGGCCGGTGAAGTCTTCCGGACCGCCCAGCACGTGACCGATGCGTACCGTGACCAGCGGCAGCGAGCCATCGCGGTACAGATAGGCTTCGGCCTGCACTTTGCCATTCACGTAGCTGCGCGTGGCATGCGCCGGGTCGTGCCAGGCGAACTGCGTGTCGATCGCCTGGCCCTGCACATTCAACTCGTCCTCGGCGAATGGCGCCTGCTGGCCCAACAGGGAGCGGTACACGTCGATGGTCGAGGCGACGATATAGCGGCGGGTGCGCCCGGCGAACACGCGCGCGGCGATGGCCGCGTCCAGCGGGTTGTACATCATCTGGTCGTAGACGATGTCGTAATCGGCGTCGGCGAAGGCGGCGCGCATGGCGCGCTCGTCGCGGCGATCGACGCGGATGCGGCCGATACGCTCGCCGAACGGATCGGCTGTCAGGCCGCGCGTGGCGATGGTGACGCGGTGGCAGGCGCTGACGAGCCGCTGCACCAGCAGCTTGCCAAAGTAGCGGGTGCCGCCGATAACCAATATATTCTTGCTCATGGCTTTTCCTTGTCGATTACAGTATATTTTCTGCTCACTGTAGAGAATCATCAACCGAGAAAAATTTAGTCGATGCATAAGGAAAACTTAGTCATGGTATATGCATGAAGCCCTTGCGCAGTCTGTCCGGCCTGCTCGATTTCGAGTGCGCGGCGCGCTGGGGCAGCTTCAAGCTGGCGGCCCAGGAGCTGCATAAAACGCCGGCCGCAGTCAGCCAGCAGGTCAAGCACCTGGAGGAGAACGTCGGCTTTGCGCTGTTCATCCGCCACGCGCGCCACATCACGCTGACCGAAAAAGGCCAGGAACTGTCGGTGGCCGTGGCGCGCACCCTGGCCGAACTGCGCGCCAAGGTGGGCGCGCTGCAGGGCGGCGACGAGGAATCGATCCTGCGCATCTCCACCACCCATTCGTTCGCCATCAAGTGGCTGGTGCCGCGCATGCACCGCTTCACCAAGCTGTATCCGGAGCTGGATATCCGGCTCGATTCCAACGACGGCATGGTCGACCTGGAAGACGACAGCCACGATCTGGCGGTGCGCTATGGCCCGGTGACGGAGGGCGATCCGGCGCTGCTGTTTCGCGAACGGCTGATTGCCGTATACAGCCCGGAGCTGCTGGCGCCCGGCCAGCTCGAGCTGACCCTGGCCGACCTGGAGCGCTTTCCGCTCTTGTATGAGACGTCGCCGGAGTCGTGGCTGCAGCTGCTGGCCGAGAACCGCGCGTTGAAGGGCAAGTACGACTTCTCGCGCGGTTACAGCCATTGGGGCGTGCTGGCGCAGGCGGCGGTGGCGGGGCAGGGCATCGCGCTCGTGGCGTATGGGATCGCAGCCCAGGATCTGCTCAAGGGGGCGCTCAAGAAGATCGATTGCCGCAGCGCGCCATTTGGCAGCGGCTACCGTTTTCTGGTCAACCGGCGCAAGGAAGCCATGCCCAAGGTGCAGCGCTTCCGCGCGTGGCTGGTGGCCGAGATGGACGAGATGCAGCGCGCGCTCGATGCCAGCGCTCCCGCGCCATGAAGCCGTGAGCGCGCCGCTGGTCCGATGCAGGGTCGGGCCCATGGATAAAAAAAGGACACCCGCGGGTGTCCTTCGTTTTGCTATCTGACTGCGGAGGGCTTACTTCACGCCGTGCATCAGCTTTTGGATCAGCGGTGCGAGCAGGAACAGCAGCACGCCGCCCACCATCAGCGACCAGAAGCCCGAGGTGTAGCCGGAAAGCGCCGACTGCACCGACATGCCGGACTCGCCGCTGACATGGCTGGCGAAGATGCCGGACAGGTTGTTGCCGATGCCGGTCGACAGGAACCAGCCGCCCATGCCCAGGCCGACGAGGCGGGTAGGGGCCAGCTTGGTGACCATCGACAGGCCGATCGGCGACAGGCACAGCTCACCGATGGACTGGATCACGTACACGGCGAACAAGGTCCAGAACGGGATCTTGCCGACCGAGTCGATCAGGAAGGTCAGCGAATACATCAACAGGCCGAAGGCGGCGGCGTTGAACAGAATACCCAGGCCGAATTTGCGTGGGATCGACGGGTTGACGTTGGCGCGCGCCAGCATGACCCAGATATAAGCGATGACGGGTGCGCAGACGATGATCGCAATCGCGTTCACGCTCTGGAACCAGGCGGTCGGGAATTGCGTCATGCCGAATACGCCGGCGCGGTTGACGATATTCTCGGCCAGGAACGTGAACGAGCTGCCGGCCTGTTCGAAGAACATCCAGAACAGGATATTAAAGGCGAAGATGATCATCATGGCGATGGTCTTGTCGCGCGCGATTTTTCCTTCGCGGATACCTTCGGCCATCAGCATGAATGCCAGCACCAGGAACAGTGCGGTCAGCACGATCTGCAGGTTCTGTGCGCCGGTGCGCAGCAGGAAGTACACCAGCGGGATCACCACGATGCCGCCGGCGGCAACGAGCAGCACGCGGGTCGGGCTCTTGGCGTCTTCCGCCGGTGCGCCGATGCCGTTCAGGCTGCGGCGGCCGATGGCAAACCATACCAGGCTGATCAGCATGCCCACGCCAGCGGCGAAAAACACCACCTTATAGGCTGGAATGTCGCCGGTATTGAATACTTTTTGAGCCAGAATCTGGGTAAAGATCGGAGCGAAGAACGCGCCCGCATTGATACCCATGTAGAAGATGGTAAAGCCACTGTCGCGGCGCGGGTCGTTGGCGGCATACAGCTTGCCGACCATGGTGGAGATGTTCGGTTTGAACAGGCCGTTACCGACGATGATGGTGGCCAGGCCCAGCTTGAAGATCTCGGGATTGGGGATGGTGATGGCAAACAGACCTGCCGCCATGAACACCGCGCCGATCAGAATCGAGCGCTGGTAGCCGATAACCCGGTCGGCCACATAGCCGCCGAATACCGCGCCGGCATAGACCAGGGCGAGGTAAGAACCATATACCAGATTGGCGGCTTGTTCGCCGGAGGAGTCGCCGCTGTAGAACTGGGTCACGATGTAGAGCACGAGGGCCCATCGGATGCCGTAGAACGCGAAGCGTTCCCAGAATTCCGTCATGAACAGCATCCATAACGGCGCGGGGTGTCCCATGATTTGCTTGAACTCTGGGATCTTGACTTCAGGGGTAGGGTTGGTAGCGGCACCGCTCATGCGGTTTCTCCTGATATTGGTTATGGTTGGATAAATCATATATGGCATGCCCCCGCTTGTGGCAGGGGAAATCCACTGGGACGCATTTTAATTGAAAACACCGCACGCTCAGCGTTTTTTTGCTAGTTGTGCTAGATAGTCGGTCAATACATTTGGCTATGTGCGAACGCACAATTTCCGGCCCCAAGTAGCGTCAGTTGTCGTATATTGGCACTGCAGGCCTGATTTGTAAGATCGCATAGAAAAGGAGTCACTACCATGGAACACGACATCGTCGACACCCTGATTTCGCCGGAAGGCCAGCTTGAAGTGCTCTCCAAAGCAGAAGTAATCAAACTGCTGGATACGAGCCAAGGTGGCCTCTATCAGATCTTCCGCAACTGCGCATTGGCCGTGCTCAATTGCGGCAGTTCGATTGACGATGGCAAGGAACTGCTGGAACGCTACAAGTCCTTCGATATCAGTATTGTGCAGCGCGAGCGCGGCATCAAGCTCGAGATCAAAGGTGCGCCTGCTATTGCGTTCGTCGATGGGAAAATGATCAAGGGGATCCACGAACACCTGTTCGCGGTATTGCGCGACATTATCTTTGTCAGCAACGAAGTCACCGACAACCCCAAGTTCGACATGTCGCGCACGGAAGGCGTCACCGATTCGGTGTTCCATATTTTGCGCAACGCCAATGTGCTGCGTCCGCAGCGCAACCCCAACCTGGTGGTGTGCTGGGGCGGTCACTCGATCAACCGCGTCGAATATAACTATTCCAAGGAAGTCGGTTATCAAATGGGTCTGCGCGACCTGGATATCTGTACCGGCTGCGGTCCGGGCGCCATGAAGGGCCCGATGAAGGGCGCCACCATCGGCCACGCCAAGCAGCGCCTGACGGGCGGGCGCTATCTGGGTATTTCGGAGCCGGGCATTATCGCGGCCGAATCGCCCAACCCGATCGTCAACGACCTGGTGATCATGCCGGATATCGAGAAGCGGCTGGAAGCGTTCGTGCGCACCGGCCACGGCATCATCGTGTTCCCGGGCGGCGCCGGCACGGCCGAAGAGATCCTGTACATTCTGGGCATTTTGCTGCATCCGGAAAATGCCGACATGCCCTATCCGCTGATCTTCACCGGTCCGGAATCGTCGCGCGAATATTTTGCGCAGATCAACGAGTTTCTCGGCCTGACCCTGGGCGAGCAGGCGCAATCGAAATACAAGATCATCATCGACGATCCTGAATTGGTGGCCAAGGAAATGCAGACCGGGATCAAGCAGGTGCGCGAATTCCGCAAGTCGCGCAGCGATGCTTATTACTTCAACTGGCTGCTGCGTATCGATCCGGAATTCCAGAAGCCGTTCCGTCCGACCCACGAGAATATGCGTAACCTGAAACTGCACAAGAATCAGGAAACGCATCTGCTGGCGGCCAATCTGCGCCGGGCGTTTTCCGGCGTGGTGGCCGGTAACGTCAAGGATGAAGGGATCCGGGCGATCGAGGCGTATGGTCACTTTGAAATCCACGGCGACGCGGCCATCATGGGGCCGATGGATAAACTGCTGGCCTCGTTCGTCGAGCAAAGCCGCATGAAACTGCCGGGTAAAACCTATACCCCGTGCTACAAGGTGATCACTTAATCGAGGCGATCACGTGAAATCTAAGGCTGGTCAACCGCGCCGCGTATGCAATCGTGCGCCGGTTGACCACTCCGTTTGACGAGCGGATTATGGTAATCGGACCTGCGCGAACAGCGAGGAACGTGACATAACCAGCCAGCCCGGTGACTACCATGGAACTTCAAGAAAGGCTCAGCGCTGTTGAACAGGATGTAGCGGTGATGCGGTCGAACTATGCGACGCGTGCGGATATTGAAAGCGTTTCTGGCAAGGTGTCAGTGGTACAGGCACAGCTGGCTGCTTTGGCTGAGCAGTACGCCTTGGCCAAAGAGCATTTTGCTACCAAGGAAGAGCTGGCAAGGTTGAGCGCCAAAGTCGATGTCATTGCTTCTAACTACGTTACGCGGGAAGATCTTGCTAAAGCTATCAACATGCTAACTTGGAAGATGTACGGTTTTGGAACAGCGCTCACCGCAGTCGTTTATTTCATTGCTCGTACGGTTTTTTGAGGCTTAGAAAAAGGGCGCCGATGGCGCCCTTTGTTTTTACTCTTCCCGACGCAGGTGCGGGAACAGGATTACATCGCGAATGTTCGGCGAGTCGGTGATGATCATGATCAGCCGGTCGATCCCGATGCCGCAACCGCCAGCAGGCGGCATGCCGTATTCCAGCGCGCGGATGTAGTCCGCGTCGTAGAACATGGCTTCCTCGTCGCCCGCATCCTTGGCCGCCACCTGCGCCAGAAAACGCGCCGACTGGTCTTCGGCGTCGTTCAGCTCCGAGAAGCCATTGGCGATTTCGCGGCCCACGATGAACAGCTCGAAGCGCTCGGTGATGCCGGCCACCGTGTCGGAGGCGCGCGCCAGTGGCGAGACTTCGGCTGGGTAGTCGACGATATAGGTCGGCTCCCACAGCTGCGACTCGGCCGTCTCTTCGAACAGCGCCAGTTGCAGCGCGCCCAGGCCCGCGGTGGCGAACGGCTTGACGCCGAACTTCTTCAGTTCCGCCTTGATGAATTCAGCATCCTGCAGCTGTTCTTCGGTGTAGTGGGGCGCGTACTTGTTGATGGCGCCGACGATGGTCATGCGGTGGAACGGCTTGGACAGATCCAGCTCGCGCCCGCCGTAGGTCAGCTGCGCGGTACCGTGCGCGTCGATGGCCGCCTGGCGGATGACCGCTTCGGTGAAGTCCATCAGCCACTGGTAATCCGTGTAGGCCGCGTAGAACTCCATCATGGTGAACTCGGGATTGTGACGGGGCGAGACGCCTTCGTTACGGAAGTTGCGGTTCACCTCGAACACACGGTCGAAGCCGCCCACCACCAGGCGCTTGAGGTACAGCTCCGGCGCGATACGCAGGAACATTTCCATGTCAAGCGCATTGTGGTGCGTGATGAACGGCTTGGCCGCGGCGCCGCCGGGAATCGAGTGCAGCATCGGCGTTTCGACTTCCATGAAGTCGTTCTTTTCCATGAAGCGGCGGATCGACGACATGGCGGCGGTGCGGGCCTTGAAGGTGCGGCGCGTCTCTTCGCTCATGATCAGGTCGACGTAGCGCTGGCGGTACTTGGTCTCCTGGTCGGCCAGACCGTGGAACTTGTCCGGCAGCGGGCGCAGCGACTTGGTAATCAGGCGCAGGTTGGTGACCTTGACGGTCAGTTCGTCGGTCTTGGTCTTGAACAGCGTGCCTTCCACGCCCAGGATGTCGCCCAGGTCGTAGTGGTGCAGCGCTTCCATGGCGGCAGCGCCCGTGTTGTCGAGCGTGGCGTAGATCTGGATGCGGCCGTCGGCGCGCGCGCCCGACGCATCCTGCAAGGTGGCGAAGGCGGCTTTTTTACCGGCTTCGCGTTTTAACATCATGCGACCGGCCAGCACCACCGCGACCGGCTCGGCTTCGAGCTCTTCGCGCGTCTTGGCGGCGTACTGCTCGTGCAGCGCGGCGGCTTTATGCTGCGGACGGAAGTCGTTCGGGAAGGCCACGCCTTTTTCGCGCAGGGCGGCCAGCTTGACGCGGCGCTCGGCGATGATCTTGTTTTCGTCCGCGGGGGCGGTGGCTTCGTTCTGGAGGTCCGTGGTCATGATAGGTATCGCTGTAAAGTTGGTTTATGCCGGGAACAGCCCGGCGATCGTCAGCTCGGAAAAATCGCTGGCAATGTGGATGACGTTGTCGAATTCGGCGAACGCTTCGGCCGGCAGGGTGGTGGTCAGCACCACCGCGCGCATGCCGGCGCGACGGGCCGCTTCCACGCCCAGCGGCGCGTCTTCGAACACGATGCAGTGCTCGGGCGCGACGCCGCAGCGCTCGGCCGCCAGCAGGAATACGTCCGGATGCGGCTTGCCGCGCTTGACGTCGGCGGCGCCCACCACGGCGTCGAAATGGCGGCGCAGGTCCAGGCCATCGAGCGTGAAGTCGATGTTGGCCGGTGGCGCGGCGGTAGCCACCGCCAGCTTGACGCCTTCGGCGCGGGCCAGCGTGACCAGCGTTTCGAAGCCGGCCATGGCTTTGCGGTGCGGCGAATACAGCTCGCGGTAGACCCGCTCTTTTTCGTCGTTGAGCACCGTCACGTCGGCGTCGGACAGATCCGCACCCAGGTAGTTGCGCATGATCTCGTGGCCCTGGCGGCCAGCCGTGGCGCGAAAGAACTCGTCGGCGTCGATGTCCCGGCCGTGCTGGGCGAAGAAGGTCACCCACGAGCTGGTGTGGAACGCCATGTTGTCGACGATGGTGCCGTCCATGTCGAAGATGAAGGCACGTTGTGTCATGAGCCCACGCCTTGCTTCAACGACGCCGAGATGAACTCGTCCAGGTCGCCGTCCAGCACGCCCTTGGTGTTACCCGTTTCGAAGTTGGTGCGCAAATCCTTGATGCGCGACTGGTCCAGCACGTACGAGCGGATCTGGTGGCCCCAGCCCACGTCGGTCTTGGAGTCTTCCAGCTTTTGCTGCTCGCTCATGCGCTTGCGCAGTTCGTGCTCGTACAACTTCGCCTTGAGCATTTCCATCGCTTCGGCGCGGTTGCGGTGCTGGCTGCGGTCGTTCTGGCACTGAACCACGATGCCGGTCGGGCCGTGCGTCATGCGCACCGCGGAGTCGGTCTTGTTAATGTGCTGACCACCGGCGCCGGACGCGCGGTAGGTGTCGACGCGGATGTCGGCCGGGTTGACGTCAATCTGGATCGAGTCGTCCACTTCCGGATACACGAACAGGCTGGTGAACGAGGTGTGGCGGCCATTGGCCGAGTCGAACGGCGACTTGCGCACGAGGCGGTGCACGCCCGTTTCGGTGCGCAGGTGGCCGTAGGCGTACTCGCCTTCGACCTTGAGCGTGGCGGTCTTGATGCCCGCGACTTCACCCTCGGACTGCTCCAGGATCTCGACCTTGAAGCCTTTGCGCTCGCAATAGCGCAGGTACTGGCGCAGCAGCATGGAGGCCCAGTCCTGGGCTTCGGTGCCGCCGGCGCCGGCCTGGATATCGATGAAGCAGTTGTTCGGGTCCATCGGATTGTTAAACATCCGGCGGAACTCCATGCCCTCGATGACCTTCTTGAATTCTTCGGTATCGGCGATGATCGCTTCGAGCGTGTCGTCGTCGCTTTCTTCGCGGGCCATCGCAAACAGATCGTTGGCGTCGCGCAGATCGGCGTCGGCCTTGATCAATGTGTGGACGACCGCTTCCAGCGCTTTTTTCTCTTTGCCGAGATCTTGCGCGCGCTTGGGGTCGTTCCAGACGGTGGGGTCTTCCAGTTCTTCGTTTACTTGCTCGAGCTTCTCTGACTTTTTATCGAAGTCAAAGATACCTCCGAAGTTCGGCTTCGCGACCCGTCAGGTCGTTGAGCAGGGCGGAGAGGGCGTTGATGCGTTCGGCTTCCATGGCGTTTCCGGTCTTCTTGAATGTGATTAGGGTGACGTGCCAACTACGCGCGGGTCACAGGTGTAACCGTCGATTATACCCCAGCGTGCACTGCTTGATCGTACCTTGACCGCTGCGTATGATGGGGCGCACTG
>CALRYE020000002.1:0-116551 GCA_943372275.1 Janthinobacterium lividum | reverse complement strand
TGGCCTGTACGTCGGGCGGCAATCCGGCCATGGCGCGCCGGAGTGCGTCGAGGTATTCAAGCTTGCCCATGTGAACGTGCTCCATCACTGCGATGTTATTACTCTACGAGAACGACCGTTGATCAGCCACCAGAATGCGACAGGCTGCATTCTGACGGGGGCAGGCGGCCCGTGGGGACGATAGCCGCGCACGCCGGTCATGCCGCGCCGGCCGCCGCCACGCCGCTGCGTACTGCCGCTTCGAGTGTGGCCGGGTAGTTGGTGGCCGGGTGGCGGGTGGCAGGTTCTGTGTCCGCCCCTGCCGCTGCCACGCCAGCGCTGGCGCCGGCGCTGCCCGTATAGTCGCCGGCCAGCAGCAGTCCGGGCAGGCCGGTGGCGTTGGCTGGCCTGGCCAGGCCGGGGGCGCAGGCGAAGGTGGCGCGCTTTTCCGTGATCACCTGGGTCCACAGCGGCTGGGCCAGGGCGGCGTTGCCCAGCGCTGCGGCCAGTTGCGCCGCGATCTGCTGCGCCAGTTCAGGATGAGGCAGCGCGCTGGCCTCGCCGGAGGCGCTGATGACCACTGCCAGCAGCCCGGCCTGGGCCGCATCGAGCTGGCCCCGGTCGAACACGAACTGGCCGGGCGCGCCGGGCGCGTCGCACAGCGCGTAAAACGGTCGCGCCAGACGCACTGCCGGGGCGTATTGCAGGTAGCAGGTGGTGATCGGCTCGTACGTGAACGCCAGCAGCTGGGCCGTCAGCGCGGGCAAGCCCAAAGGTTCGATCAGTGCGGCGGCGGCCGGCGGCGGGGTGGCGATCACCACCGCATCGACGAACACGCTCCAGGTGCCGCCCACGGCGCTGCCGACCGCATCGACCTTCCAGCCCTGGCCGTGCGGCGCGATGGCGGCCACCTTGGCGCCCGTGCGCACGGTCGCGCCGCGCCGCTCCAGATAGCCGGCCGCGGCCAGCGGGAACAGCGCCGACAGGTCGCGCCGCGGCAGCAGCAAGTCGGAGGCGGCGCGGCGGGCGCCCAGGCTGTCGCGCAGCACGTGCAAAAACACCTGGGCCGAGGCGCGCTCGGGCGGCGTATTGAGCGCGGCCAGGCATAATGGCCGCCACATCAGCCGGATGATGCGCTCGGTCTGGTCGAAGCGCTCCAGCAGTTCGCCGACGCTGCAATCGGTGTACAAGGTCCAGTCCATCCAGCGCGCGTTGGTGGAAAAGCGCGCCAGCGCCATCTTGTCGGCCCACGCCAGCCCCTCGGCACGCAGCAGCGCCACGCCCACGTGCAGGGGCGCGGGCAGGCGCGGGGCCACGAAGCGCATGCCGTCGCTGGCCTCGGGATAGCACATCTGCAAGGGCAGGCGCAGCAGCGCCGCGCTGGCGTCCACGCCCACCTGCGCCAGCATGGCCAGGGTGGCGTCATAGGCCCCGAGCAGGATGTGCTGGCCGTTGTCGAGCAGCGTGTCGTGCGCGGACACGGCGCGCGCCCGCCCGCCCAGCGTGCGCGCCGACTCCAGCAGCACCACCTGGTGGCCCGCCTCGGCCAGCGTCACGGCCGCGCTGCAGCCGGCCCAGCCGCCGCCGATGACGGCGACGTGCTTCGCGCTGTCAGCCACGGACGTAGGTTTTCCAGGCCAGCCACAGCTTGCGCAGCGGCGTCAGGGAAATGCGCTGGGTCAGCACATGGAAGTTGTCGCGCTCGATCTCGTCGAGCAGGGTGCGGTAGATGGCCGCCATCATCAGGCCCGGGCGCTGGGCGCGCCGGTCTTCCCTGGGCAGCAGCGCGAACGCTTCGGCGTAGACTTTTTTTGCGCGCTCGACCTGGAAGCGCATCAAGTTTTCGAAGTTGTCGCTGTGGCGCGCGTTGAGCAGGTCGGCGGCCGTCACGTTGAACTGCTGCAGTTCGTTGACGGGCAGGTAAATACGGCCCTTGCGCGCGTCTTCGCCCACGTCGCGGATGATGTTGGTCAGCTGGAACGCCAGCCCCAGCTTTTCGGCGTATTGCAAGGTCTGGGGGTTGGTCACGCCGAAGATGCTGGCCGACAGGATGCCGACCACGCTGGCCACATGCCAGCAATAGCGGTTCATGGCCGGGAAATCCAGGTAGCGGGTCTGGTCCAGATCCATTTCCATGCCGTCGATGATGGCTTGCAGGTGCTGTTGTTCCAGGTTGTAGATGGCGATGTGCGGCTGCAGCGCCTTCATGACGGGGTGATCCGGCTTGCCGGCGTACATGGTCGCCACTTCATTGCGCCACCATGCCAGCTTGATGCGGGCGATCGACTGGTCAGTGCACTCGTCGACGGTGTCGTCTACCTCGCGGCAAAAGGCGTACAGGGCCGTGATGGCGCGGCGCCGCTCCGGCGGCAGGAACAGGAAACTGTAGTAAAAGCTGGAGCCGCTCTGAACGGTTTTTTGTTGGCAGTATTCGTCGGGAGACATGGTCAAGAATGAGCAGAAAGGCAACAGTGGACGAGGCGAAGGCGCTATTCTATATGGCAGCGTTGCAATTTGGCTGCGGCCGTCGATTTTTCCTTGCGCGGCATGCCGTGGCGCCGCCTTGCCAGCGCGCAGTTGCCCAGCGTTACATGCGCAGCGCGCGCCAGCCGATCACCACCCAGTCGCGGCTGCCCAATTGGGGGCGCTGGCGGAACACGTCGAAGCCGGACTGCTCGATCGCCTCCAGGATGCGCAGCCCGCCTTGCACCACCAGCCGCAGTTCCCAGCCGATCCGGCCCGGCAGGCGCCGTACCAGCGGCGCACCGGACAGCATCAGCGCGCGCGCCCGCGCCACTTCGAACGCCATCAGGGCGCGCCAGCTCGGTCCCGTGTCGGCGCAGTCGATCAGCTGCTCGGTAACCCCGTAGCATTCCAGGTCGGCCAGCGGCAGGTAGATGCGCTGCTTTTCCCGGTCGATCGCCACATCCTGCAAAAAGTTGATCAGCTGCAGCGCCGAGCAGATGGCGTCGGAGTCGCGCACATTGTCGGGCGAGTCGGCCCCGTACAGCGCCAGCATCAGCAGACCGACCGGGTTGGCCGAGCGCCGGCAATAGTCGAGCAGCAGCTCGAACGTGGCGTAGCGGGTGGTGCCGACATCCTGCTTGAAGGCGGACAGCAGATCGTAAAACGGGCGCAGCGGCAATTTGTACTGAACGATGGTGGCCGCCAGGCGCGCAAACAGCGCTTCCGTCACGGCCTCGCCGCGTTCGATCGCCTGCAGCTGCTGCTCGTAATGGGTCAGCGCCGCCAGGCGTTCCTGCGGCGTGGCGTCGCCCTCGTCGGCCAGGTCGTCGGCGCTGCGGGCGAAGGCATAGATGGCCTCCACCGCCGGCACCAGGCGGCGTGGCAACAGAAAGGAAGCGACAGGAAAATTCTCGTAATGATCTACAGGCATGAAAAGTCAATGACGCAATGGTCTATACAGGGAAAAAAATGCAACATTATCGGCAAATAATCCGAGAGTCAGTTTGCTGAGCCACCGGAAGGGCGCGTAGGATGTTGCTGTCTGGAAGCACTTGGCGTCGGCCGTGCCCACGCATAGTAAAGGAAAAGACTGTGTCCCCCCTGAAAAACCTGCGCCTGGCGGCGCCTGCGGGCCTGGCAGCGGCCCTGCTGCTGGCGGCCTGCTCCAAGCCGGCCGAGAAAGCGCCCGAAGCGCGCCCCGTGCGCGCCATCGTCGTTCAGGCCAGCAATGTCGACGTCAACGCCGAGTTCGCAGGGGAAGTGCGGGCGCGAGTCGAGTCGCGCCTGGGGTTTCGGGTGGGCGGCAAGATCACGTCGCGCAAGGTCGATCCGGGCACCCTGGTCAGGCGCGGGCAGGTGCTGATGCAGCTGGACCCGCAGGACCTGCGCCTGTCGCAGGAGCAATCGCGGGCCAGCCTGCGCGCCGCCGAAACGGCGCGCGATCTGGCCAAGGCCGAGCTGAAGCGCTATCAGGAGTTGCGCGTAAAAAATTTCGTCAGCCAGGCCGTGCTCGACGGGAAACTGTCGGCATGGCATGCGACGCAGGCCAACGTCGACGCGGCCCAGGCCGCCTTCTTCGGCCAGTCGAACCAGGCCTCGTACTCGACCCTGGTGGCCGACGTGGATGGGGTGGTCACGGCCGTCGATGCCGAGGTGGGCCAGGTGGTCGCGCCCGGCACGCCGGTGGTGCGGGTGGCGAAAGCTGGCGACAAGGAAATCGTCATCGGCCTGCCGGAAGACCGGGTGGACAAATTGCGGCAGGTCCAGGATGTGACGGTGCGGCTGTGGGCCCGGCCCGATCTGGCCATCCCCGGCAAGGTCAGGGAAGTGTCGCCCATGGCCGATCCGGCCACGCGCACCTATGCCGTCAAGGTGTCGATCGCCGACGTGGCCGGCGAGGTCAAGCTGGGCATGACGGCGCTGGTGCAGTTTTCCTCGACCACGCCGACGGCGCAGATCCGCGTGCCGCTGACCGCCTTGCACCATGACAATGGGCGCACCTCGGTGTGGGTGGTGGAGCAGGGCGCCGTGCGCAAGGTCGCCGTCACGCTCAAGGATGCCGCCGGCAACGACGTGCTGGTCGACGGCCTCAAGGCGGGCCAGACGGTGGTCACGGCCGGCGTCAATCTGCTGACCATAGGCCAGAAGGTCAAGATCCTCGCGCCCGACCCGGTCGCACCGGGCCGCACCGCCGCCGGAGCGGTTCAATGAAGGGGTTCAATCTTTCCCGCTGGGCGCTCGAACACATTCCCCTGACCCGCTACCTGATCGCCGCATTGCTGATCGGCGGCATGCTCAGCTACGGCAGCCTGGGGCAGGATGAAGATCCGCCCTTCACCTTCCGGGTGATGGTGGTGCGCGCCATCTGGCCGGGGGCGACCGCCGTGCAGATGGCCGAGCAGGTCACCGACAAGCTGGAAAAGAAGCTCCAGGAAACGCCATACATCGACCTGATCAAGAGCTATTCCAAGCCGGGCGAAACCATCATTCTGGTGCAGCTGCGCGAATCGACGCCGCCGCGCGAGACGGCGGCCTCGTGGTACCAGGTGCGCAAGAAGATCGGCGATATCCGCCCGACCTTGCCGCCGGGCGTGATCGGTCCGTTCTTCAACGATGAATTCGGCGACACCTTCGGTTCGATCTTCGCCCTGTCCGGCGACGGTTTCACCTATGCCGAAATGAAAGAGTATGCCGATTTCGTGCGCCAGCAACTGCTGCGCGTGCCGCTGGTGGCCAAGGTCGAACAGTTCGGCGTGCAGGACGAAAAGATCAATATCGAGTTCTCCCACAAAAAATTCGCCCAGCTGGGCGTGCCGTTCGAAGTCATCGCCAACCAGATCGCCACCCAGAACTCGATCGAATCGACCGGGGTGCTGGTCACGCCCACCGATTACCTGCAGGTGCGCGTGAGCGGGGCGCTGGCCAAGGTCAAGGACCTGGAAAACCTGGAGCTGCGCGCCAACAACACCAACATCCGGCTGGGCGACTTCGCCACCATCAAGCGCCAGTACCAGGACCCGCCGGCCGACAAGATGCGCTTTAATGGCAAGGAAGTCATCGGGCTGGGCGTGTCGATGGAGAAGGGCGGCAACATCATTGCCATGGGCAAAGGGCTCGACGCCACCGTGGCCGCGATCAAGGCCAAGCTGCCGGTCGGCATCGAATTGCAGCGGGTGTCGGACCAGCCGCGCGCCGTGACGGCATCGGTGAGCGAATTTCTGGGCACCTTGATCGAAGCGGTGGTGATCGTGCTGGCCGTCAGCTTCGTGGCGCTGGGCTTGCACACCAGGCCGCTGCGGCTGGACGTGCGGCCCGGGCTGGTGGTGGCGCTGACCATCCCGCTGGTGCTGGCCATCACCTTCCTGCTGATGCGCGCCTTCAGCATCGACCTGCACAAGATTTCGCTGGGCGCCCTGATCATCGCGCTCGGCTTGCTGGTGGACGACGCCATCATCGCGGTGGAGATGATGGTGCGCAAGATGGAGGAGGGCATGTCGCGCTTCGACGCGGCCACCTTCGCCTACACCTCGACCGCCATGCCGATGCTGACCGGCACCCTGATCACGGCGGCCGGGTTCCTGCCCATTGGTCTGGCCAAGTCGGCGGCCGGCGAGTACACCTTCTCGATGTTCTCGGTCAACGCGATCGCGCTGATCGTGTCGTGGTTCGTGGCCGTGCTGTTCACCCCGTATATCGGCTACATGATCCTGCGCGTCAAGCCGCACCATGACAGCGACGGCGAACACGAGCTGTTCGACACCCCCGGCTTCGCGCGCTTCCGGCGCACCGTCAGCTGGTGCGTGGAATGGCGCATGACCACCATTGCGCTCAGCATGGCGGTGTTCGGGCTGGGCGTGTTCGGCTTCACCTTCATTGAAAAGCAGTTCTTTCCGGATTCCAGCCGCACCGAACTGATGGTCGAGTTGTGGATGCCGGAAGGCACCTCGTTCTCCGCCAACGAAACCCAGGTCAAAAAATTCGAAGCCAAGCTGCAACAGGCAGGCGGAGTGGAAAGCATGACCAGCTACGTGGGCACGGGCAGTCCGCGCTTCTACCTGCCACTGGACCAGATTTTCCCCCAGTCGAATGTGTCGCAGATCGTGGTGCTGGCCAAGGATATCGAGAGCCGCGACGCGCTGCGCCTGAAGATCGTCGACCTGTTCAAGCACGATTTTCCCGAGGTGCGCGGGCGCGTCAAGCTGCTGCCCACCGGGCCGCCGGTGCCGTATCCGGTGCAGTTCCGCGTCACCGGCCCCGAAATTTCCGTGGTGCGCCAGTATGCCAATCAGGTCAAGCTGATCATGCGGGCCAACCCGAACGCGGTCGGCGTGAATGACAACTGGAACGAATCGATCAAGGTGCTGCGCCTCGAATTGGACCAGGACAAGCTGCGCGCATTGGGCGTGACGTCGCAGACGGTGATGCGGGCGGCCAACACGATCCTGTCCGGCACGCCCATCGGCCAGTTCCGCGAAGACAACAAGCTGATCGACATCGTGGTGCGCCAGCCGGTCGAAGAGCGGGCCACCATGTCGGTGCTGTACGACACCAACATTCCCACCGCGTCGGGCAAGTCGGTCACCATTTCGCAGATCGCGCGGGCCCAGTTTGTTTGGGAACCGGGCGTGGTGTGGCGCGAAGGGCGCGAGTGGGCGATCACGGCGCAAAGCGACGTGGTCGACGGCATTCAGGGGCCGACCGTGTCGGGCCAGATCACCGAGAAGCTGGGCGGGCTGCGCGCTTCGCTGCCGCCCGGCTACAGCATCGTGCTGGCGGGCGCGGAAGCCGACAGCAAGGCGGCCGAAGCGTCGATCGCGGCCAATGTGCCGCTGGTGCTGTTTGTGGTGTTCACGTTGCTGATGCTGCAGCTGCACAGTTTTTCGCGCGCGCTGCTGGTGTTCCTGACCGGGCCACTGGGAGTGGCCGGCGCGGCCATGGCGCTGCTGCTGTTCGACCGGCCCATCGGTTTTGTGGCCAACCTGGGTGTGATCGCGCTGTTCGGCATGATCATCCGCAATTCGGTGATCCTGGTCGACCAGATCGAGCACCACATCGCCAATGGAGCGGCGGCGTGGGACGCGATCGTCGAGTCGGCGGTGCAGCGCTGCCGGCCGATCATCCTGACGGCGGCGGCCGCCGCGCTGGCCATGATCCCGCTATCGCGCTCGGTGTTCTGGGGTCCGATGGCGATAGCCATCATGGGCGGGCTGGTGGTGGCGACGGCGCTGACCTTACTGTTCCTGCCGGCGCTGTACGCGGCGTGGTTCAGGGTCAAGAAGCCGGCGACCGTGGTCTGGGAGGAGACCCGGTAGAGCAGGGTGCGGCGGCAGTTGCATATCGAATCTTCAAGTATAATTTGAGATTGATTCTCATTCTCATTAGTATTTACTTGAAGGCCATCGTATGTTTCAACCTGGATCGAAGACCGCAGTCCGCCTGACTTTACCCATGCGCCCGCTAGCCATTGCGCTGTTGTGCGCGTTCGGCAGCATTGCCCATGTGCAGGCACAGGCGCAGTCGGCGCCTGTTCCCACCGGCTACGTCATGCCCCAGGTGACGGTCACCGGCCAGATTGAAGCGGAAACGGCGACCAGCGCTGTGTATGGGCGCGTGGCCAAGCGCACGTCCACCGGCATCAAGACCGACACCGACTTGCTGGAAGTGCCGCAATCGATCTCGGTGGTGACGCGCGCGCAGATCGAGCGGCAGGGCGTCACGGGGATCGATGAAGCAGTGCGCTACACCTCGGGCGCCGTGGGCGGCGGCTTCGGCCAGGATCCGCGCAGCGACTGGGTGCTGGTGCGGGGTTTCCGGCCGGCGCTGTATCTGGATGGCATGCCTTTGCCGGATGGTGTCTGGACCGCAACGAGCAGGCTGGAACCGGAGGCGCTGGAGCGCATCGAAATCCTCAAAGGGCCGGCATCGGTCGCCTACGGGGCGCTGCCGCCTAGCGGCTTCATCAATTCGGTCAGCAAGCGTCCGCAGGCCGAGGCACAGCACCAGATCGGCGTCGAGTTCGGCTCGTATAACAAGAAGCAGGCGACCATCGACCTGACCGGCCCCCTCTCCGACGACGGCCGCTGGCTGTACCGTCTGATCGGGCTGGCGCGCGACAGCGACAATGAAGTCGACCACATCACGGACAAGCGCTACCTGCTGGCGCCGTCCGTGACCTGGAAACCGTCCACGGACACCACCTTGACGCTGCTGGGCCTGTTCCAGAAAAGCGAAGCCAACGGCGTGCCGGGCTTCCTGCCGGCCGAAGGCACGCGGCTGCCCAATCCGAACGGCAGCATTCCGCGCAGCCTGAATGCCGGCGAACCCGGTTTCGATCGCTACGACAAAGACACCCAGTCCGTGAGTTATCTGTTCGCGCACCGTCTCAACGATAACCTGACGCTACGCCAGAACCTGCGCTACAACGAGTCCGACGTGGAGCATCCGTCGGTAGGCGCGTTCGGTTTTGAGCAAGGTTCCCAGCGGAGCATCAGTCGCTATGTGTTCACCCCGCGCGAGCAGTCCAAGGTCTTCACGATCGACAACCATGCCGAATTCAAGGCGCAGACCGGTGGCCTGCAGCATACGGTGCTTGCGGGCGTGGATTTCAAGCGCTCGGAAAACGACTACGCTTCCGGTTTCGGCTTCGGAGTCGGGCCGCTGGATGCCTACAATCCGGTGTATGGCAGCGCGGTAACTATGCCGGAGGACAGCACGCACAGCTTCCAGAAGCAGCGCCAGCTGGGTGTGTATCTGCAGGATCAGGTGCGCTGGGACAAGTGGGTGGCAACCTTGTCGGCACGCCATGACACGGTCAAGAGCAATCTCAACGATTTGCTGAGCGGTCGCCAAAGCGCGCAGACCGATCGCAAATGGTCCGGCCGTGCGGGCCTGAACTATGTGATGGACTCGGGCTTGGCGCCGTATATTTCGTATGCCAACTCGTTCCAGGCCGATCTGGGCCGCGACTTCGCAGGCAATGCGTTCCGGCCCACCACCGGCAAGCAGCTCGAAGTCGGGGCGAAATACCGGCCGGCGGGCGACAACGCCCTCTACACCCTGGCCATCTTCGACCTGGAGCAGACCAACGTGGCGACGGTGGATCCGGACCATGCGTTCTTCAGCCTGCAACAAGGCGAGATCAAGTCCAAGGGCGTGGAGCTGGAAGCCAAGTTCAGGGTGTCGCGCCTGCTGGATATCATCGCCAGCTACACCTATACCGATGCGAAAGTCACGCGCAGTAACGACCCGGCTACCTTGCAAAAACGCGTGCCCTTGCAGCCGCGCCAGCAAGTCAATCTGTGGGCCGACTATCGCTTGCCGGCGGACGTGCTGGCCGGCGCCGGTATCGGCGGGGGCGTTCGGCATATCGGAGCCAGTTATGGTGACGGCGCCAATCAACTGCGCAATCCAGCGCATACGTTGCTCGATCTTCAACTGAACTATCAGGTCGGCGACTGGCGCTTGCTGCTCACGGCCAACAATCTGACCGACAAGAACTATGTCGCCACCTGCCAGAGCAGCATCTGGTGCTTCTATGGCTACGGCAGGTCGGTCAATCTCTCGGCCCGTTACTCGTTCTGATCAGCGATCGTCCGACGCCATGACACCTATTCGCCTGCGCCGCTGGTCCTGGATCCATAAATGGACCAGCCTGGTCTGCACCGTGTTCATGCTGATGCTGTGCCTGACGGGGCTGCCGCTAATCTATATGCACGAGATCGCCGAACTGTCCGGCGGCGAGCCGACCGTGGCCGAGCTTGCGCTGGCGCCGGGCGAGGCGCCGCCGCGCGCCACGCTGGACCAGCTCATCGCAACCGGCAAGACGCGCTATCCGGACAAGATGATGATGTACATGTCGCAGGAAGCCGATGGTCCGCCCGTGTGGTTCCTGACGCTCGGTGCGCACCTCGAGGATCCCAAGTTCGTCTCGCTCGCCGTCGATGCGCGCACCGCGCAGTTCATCTCCGAGGCGCCGCTCGACGGCAACGGCAGCTTCATGCAGGTGTTCATGGTGGTCATGCTGAAGCTGCACACGGATATGTTCCTGGGTCTGGCGGGACAGCTGTTCCTCGGCTTCATGGGCTTGCTATTGCTGGTAGCGATCGTCTCCGGCGTGGTGCTGTACGGCCCGTTTACACGCAAGCTCGACTTCGGCACGGTGCGGCGCGGGCGCAGCGCGCGCCTGAAATGGCTGGACCTGCACAACCTGCTCGGCATCGTGACCTTGGTCTGGGTCTTCGTGGTGGGCGCCACCGGCGTGATCAACGCGGCCGCCGATATCATGCTGGCATACTGGCAAAAGACCGAGATTGCCGCCATGGTCAAGCCGTATGCCGAGCGCAGGCAGGCAGCCGCCGTGGCAACTGGAGCGGTGCAGAAACAGTCACCGGTCGCCTCGGTGGAAGCGTCGGCCGCCAATGCCAAGGCGGCGCTGCCGGGCATGGACATCGCCTTCATCGCCTTTCCCGGCACCCCGTTCGCCAGTCCCTATCACTATGGCGTGTACATGCGCGGCGACACCGCGATCACGGCGCGCCTGTACCGTCCGGCGCTGGTCGACGCCCAGACCGCGCAAGTGACCGATACACGCTCGCTGCCGTGGTATCTCAACGGGCTGCTGCTGTCGCAGCCGCTGCACTTCGGCGACTATGCCGGACAAGGCCTCAAATTCCTGTGGGCCGTGCTCGACCTGGCGACCATCGCCGTGCTGGGCAGCGGCCTGTACCTGTGGCTGCGCCGTCGCAGCACGCAGACCGAAACGGAGCAGGAACAAGACAGAGTGGAACACGCCGCTGTCGGTATGGCCGACGTCGCGCCGGCGCTCGTACGTCAGGAGGCGAACCGGTGAGCAAGCAGACTTCCATCTGGCGCGTGCCCGTCATCCTCGGCATCCTGACGGCGGTCGGCCTGGTTGCCGGCCTGGTCGGCGACGACCTGTGGGACACGGCGGCGGTCGCGTTGATTGCCGTGCCGACCGCCGTGGGCACCTGGTACACCTTCCGCCCGTCGCGGGACAGCTGACACCGATTGCGCATGGCTGGGTAGCGTGTCAGCCAGTATCGAGCGTTTAGGAGGATAGTCCAGCGCCAGTGCCGCGAACGGCGCCATCGATCTGGCGTGCATGCGGAAAATACAGCTCGGCCAGCGTACCGCTGGCTGGCTCCGACGCTATTTTCAAGGACCATCCGAAGCGCTCGCAGATGCGCCGGTTTAGAAACAGCCCCAGACCCTGACCACCGCCTTGCTTTGCCGATTCCTGCAGGGCCTGGGTGTAGCGCCGCGCGGCGGCAAGGGTATCGAAGCCTGCGCCGCTGTCCTGGATACGCAGGCAATTCCCGGTCAGACTGATGCTGATCGTGCCATCGAAGCTGTTCTCGGCGGCGTTGCGCAGCAGGTTGCTGACCACGATGCGCACCATCGCGTCGGGACATTGAACGTCAAGCGGCTGCAGCGCTTCGATCACGAACGCCGCACTCTTGCCCTGTAGTAGGTGCTGATGATCTTCAACAAGCGCCGCGACCAGCATATCAAGCTGCGTGGTCTCCAGCGGCGTACCCGGCGCCTCCTCGCGTGACAAAAACAGCAGCGCCGACATCAGTTCGGTCAGATTCTCGGTCGTCGAAGTGATCCGTTCGAGTGGCCGCTGCGCCGCGGCCGGCAAGTCGTACAGCTTCAGCACATCGACCGCGCCGGCGATGACGGCAATCGGGGTGCGGAACTCATGGCTGGCCTGGTCGAGCAGACTGCGCTCGCGCTCGATAAACCGCTCGACCCGGTCCAGATGCCGGTTCACCACCACAGCGATGTCGTGCAGCTCGCTGAGCGCGAAGTCGGTCGCCAGCCGCTGCGATGGCGGCTCCAAATCGAGCGCGTCCATCCGGTGCGCCAGCAACTCGATGGGCCGCTGCATGCTGCGGTACAGCCACATGACGGATCCGACGATCATCACCCCGCTGACCAGCGCAATGATCACGCTGATCCATGAGCTCATGTTCTGGTAATCCTCCAGCGCCGTGATATCGACGGCCATCACGATCCGTCCGTCCGCCACGGGCGTGACGAGCACGGCGTGACTGCGGTCGGTGTCGTAGCGGTCCATCTGCGCTTCGTCGTAGTAGCCGGGCGCGAGCCGGGCGAAGTAGGCGGGCATGTCGCGAGATGCTCCGACCCCGGCCCCAGTTTCGGCCCCGGCCAATTTCCAGCCGCGTACCAGTCCCTTGGCCGGCAGATGCCTGCTGGAAGCGGCGCCGTCGGCCAGAAACTGTTCGGTACTCGATTGCAGCAGGTCGCGCCAGATGGGGTGAATGATCAGTTGCTGGCTCAGGTTGCCCTGGATGGTCAGCCCGATCGTCAGGATCAGGCCGAACAGCAGAAACAGCGCGCTGATATTGCGCTGCAGGCTGCGCATGCGCCACATCGGCTTGATACGCTTGACCACCGGCTCAAGCATGGTCGGCGCACAGGCGGTAGCCGCTGCCCGGGATCGTCTTGATCAGCTTGCTGGCGAAATCGCCATCCACCGCCTTGCGCAGCATGTGCATATGCGAGCGCAGCACGTCGGAGTCGGGCACGTCGTCGTTCCAGATCAGCCGTTCCAGCTCCTCGCGCCGCACCAGGCCGGGCGAGCGGCGCATCATGCATTCGAGCAGTTGGCGCCGCACCGGCGTCATGTTCAGGCTCCGGCCCGCGCGCGTGACGTCCAGCGTGGCCAGATCGAAGCGCAAGTCGGCCACCTCCAGCACGGTCGGCGCGGCCTGGGCGCCGCGCGAGCGCTGCACCAGCACCCGCAGGCGGATCTCCAGTTCGGCCAGCGCGACCGGTTTGACGACATAGTCGTCGGCGCCGGCGCGAAAGCCCTGCAATTTGTGCTCCAGCTGATCCTTGGCGGTCATCAGGATCACGGGAATAGGGGACTTCAAACCGTCGCGCAGCCGCTCCAGCAGGGTCATGCCATCCATGCGCGGCATCATCCAGTCCAGTACGATGGCGTCGTAGCGGTTGGCGGCGAGCAGGCTCAGGCCCGATTCGCCGTCGGGGGCCGCGTCCGGATGGTGCCCGCTCGCTTCGAGGAAGTCGTAGATGTTCGCCGCCAGCGCGGCGTTGTCTTCGATGATGAGGATACTGAGAGGGTCGCGGGTCATGCGCAGGTCCTGAGAATGTGTTCGTCGCGGCGACGGCGCCCGCCACATCGGCCTGGCAACGTCGCATTCTGCCAGTAAAGCCGAGTCAGAAACCGCGCGCCACACCGACAAATGCCGACACGGCGCCATCGGTATCTTTTTCCACGAGGGGACTGTCGGCGAGTTTGCCCGGCAGCTTTTTATACGCAACGCTGCCGATGAAGACCCAGCGCGTGGCGAACGGCCGCACCACGTCGACGCCGATGCGGGGCACGAGGGCGCTGCCGGGCTGGTAAGCGCCGACGCCGCGCGCAACCTCCTCCGGCAGGGTGCCGTAATAGTAATTGGCCAGCTTTTTCGACAGGTGCGCGACGCCGATGCTGGGCGAAATGCGCGTGCTGCCCCACTGAATCGGATAGGCATACTTCAACGTCGTCTCGTAGCCTTTGCTGGCGCCGCTCACATCGCCTTTGACGTCCAGTTCAAGCTGGCCGGCCGCGCCGCGCCAGGTCATGGCCATGCCCAGGTCCAGGCCGTCGTCGCGATCGGCCAGCAAGGCTTGATCGATGCCGCGCCGGGCCAGTTCGGCACGCCCGAAATCGTCGCGGTCGATGCCGTCCATGCGGGCCGACAGCGTCGCGTCGAGCGCAAAACCGTCGCGCTGTATAAGATGGGCACCGCCGCCGATGCCGCGCCAGAAGAAGCGCTCTCCCTGGTATGCAATCAGCGGGAAGGGGGTGAAGCGCGTGCCTTCGCCGGCGTAGACGCTGTCCGATACGGCGGCGCCGGCGCCGAGCGACCAGCGCGGCCCCTGCATGGGGCGGGCGGTGTCAGCGCTGGCGCTGCTGGCGGCGGACGATTGGGCCGCGGCGGAGCCGGACGCGGCAAGCAAGATGAAAAACGACAGTGAGCAAAGCTTCATGGGTGTGCCTGATAGGTGATCGGTTGGTTGGAGCGTATGGATGTCACGCAGGTCGCACTATGCCTTGGCGATGTCGTCGTAATGTCGTGCAGCGTCCGGCGTTCCTGCCGATCGCCGCGCCGACAACATTCCGACGACACCGATACTGCACAGTGGCAGCATCGCCTACTCAAATAGACAGGGAAATCAGATGAAACGTGTTCCGGACTCGCAATTGATCCTCCGCCAGAGCAACGGCATGCCGATGTGGTTGTTGATCGTCACGACGCTGTTGTCCGTCGCGGTCGCCCTGGTGTCGTTCCGGTATTTGTCGCCGTCGGCGCAGGCGCCGGCTATCATCCAGGGCAATACCTTCCGCACCCCCTGGCTGATGATTCACGCGGCCGGGGCGGCCAGCGCGCTGCTGTTCGGCCCCGCCCAGTTTTTCCCCAGGCTGCGTGCCGCCTGGTCCCAGGTGCATCGCTGGGTAGGGCGGCTGTATGTGCTGGGGTGCACGGTGGGCGGGGTGTCCGGCCTGGTGCTGGCCATGGGCGCGTCCACCGGCGCGGTGACGTCGCTCGGGTTCGCAACGCTGGCGGTGGCCTGGCTCGTGTCCACCCATCTGGCGTGGTACCGCGCGTTGCAAGGCCGTATCGGCGCGCACCGCCGCTGGATGATACGCTCCTTCGCACTGACGCTGGCGGCGGTCACACTGCGCCTGTATCTGCCCATCGCCGCGCTGCTGCCGCTGCCGTTCGCGACCAGCTACCAGGCCATCGCCTACCTGTGCTGGATACCCAATCTGCTGCTCGCCGAGCGGTACCTGCGCAGGACGCATGCGAACCCGGCGGGCTAGGGCGCTGGCTCACGCAGCCACGGGCGCGGACACATGCGCGTGCACTTCGCGCGCATGCTTTTCCCACACGCGGCTTTTCCAGCGCGCATACATCGTCAACCCGCGTACCCATTCGTCGGCCGTGAACGCGATCCACACGCCGATCAAGCCCCATTCCAGGTGCAGGCCCAGAAACCAGGCCAGCGGCACGGCCACACCCCACATCGAGCACGCGCCCATCAGTACGGGAAAGCGCGCGTCGCCGGTGGCGCGCAGCGAATTGATCACGACAAGATTGAAGGTGCGGCCCGGTTCCAGCAGCAAGCTCACGCGCAGCAGCATGGCGCCGCCGGCGATGATGGCGGGGTTGTCGGTGAACATGCCGAACAGCCAGGGCGCGGCCAGCACCACGCAGCAGGTCGTGGCGATTGTTACGATCAGCCCCACGCGCAGGCTGCGCAGCAGCTGGCGGTAGGCGGCGTCGAATTCGCCGGCGCCGACCATGTGGCCGATCATGATTTCCGTGCCGATGCCGATCGAAATGCCCAGCATCATCATGATCATCGACAGCTGCATGGCGTACGAAAACGTCGCCAGCGAGGTCACGCCCATCTGGCCGACAAAATACGTGATCACCATGAAGCTCATGTGCCAGCACAGGTTCTCGCCGGCGGCGGGCACGCCGATGCGCAGGATGCGCTTTAACGCATCGGTGCAGAAGTCGATCACCATGCGGATGCGCAGGCGCAGCTTGAGCTGGCGCCGCACCATGTAGCCGATCGCCACGCAGGCCACGAAGCGGCTGATCACGGTCGACAGCGCCGCGCCCACCACGCCCATTTTGGGAAAGCCCAGCAGGCCGAAGATCAGGATCACATTCAGGATCAGGTTCAGCACGTTCATGCCGATGGCGATGTACATCGCCTCGCGCGTATGCCCGTGCGCGCGCAGCACGGAACCGAAGGCGATATTGAGCGACTCCAGAAACAGCGTGCCGCCCATCAGCGCCAGGAACGGCTGCGCGTACGGCATCAGTTCGGGCGGCAAGTGCAGGGCGCGCAGCATCTGCGCCGAAAACGCCCAGATCAGGATACTGACCGCCACGCCCAGCCAGAAGTTGATGCCGATCGCCGTGGCCGCGACCCGGTCGGCGCCGGCCCGGTCGCCCGCGCCCAGGTGGTGGGTCAGCACCACGGCGCTGCCCACGCCCACGAAGGAGAACAAGATGATGCAGAAACTGACGATCTGGTTGGCCACGGCCAGGCCCGCCACGGCGCTGTCGCCCAGATGGCTGACCATGAAGGTGTCGACAATGCCGGGCAGGATATGGGACAGCTGTTCGATGAAAATAGGCCAGGTGATCGCGAACAGGCCAGCCTGGCGAATCTTTGTGCTGTTTTGGGAGGTCATGCGGGAGGGATAGGCGGTGGAATTGAAAACGGTTCCAAATTATACCCCGGCCGCGCTCGTTTCAAAAAACGCCCTATGTGGTCAGAAAATCCAGTAAAATACCGGGTTGAAGTTGCAGCCCGTATTGGGGTTGCAGGCCCTAATGGGTTGTAGGCCCTATTGGGTTGTGGCCCGGTTGGTGGCGCGCGCTGATGCACCGAGTTGCGCCGTTACAGCAAGGCATCGCAGGGCGGCCGGTAGTATCGTCGGGCGCCCTTTGTTATTTGCGCCGGCCCGGTAGGTTGGAACGAGGCAGGCAGTCGCTATTGAAAGACTGTCTGCGATCCCGCGAGGATGGCGAAATTGGTAGACGCACCAGGTTTAGGTCCTGACGCCAGCAATGGTGTGGGGGTTCGAGTCCCCCTCCTCGCACCACGAGTTTAATTCATATTTTTTTGGACGATTTTTACAATGGCAACTGCAGTCGAAACCCTGGGTAAACTCGAACGTCGCTTGACGATCTCTTTTCCGCTGACTGACGTCCGTACGGAAGTGGAAAAGCGCCTCAAGCAGCAGGCCAAGACGGCCAAGGCACCTGGCTTCCGTCCAGGTAAAGTTCCACTGAAGATGGTTGCAGCCCAGTATGGCTACCAGATCGAATCGGAAGTGCTGAACGACAAAGTCGGCCGCGCTTTCAACGACGCTGCCAACGAGAACCAGCTGCGCGTTGCCGGCTATCCAAAAATCGAGCCAAAGAACGACAGCCCGGACGGCGTGTTGTCGTTTGACGCGACCTTCGAGGTGTACCCGGAAGTTGCCATCGGCGACCTGACCACGGTGGCCATCGAAACCGTCAAGGCCGACGTGTCGGACGCGGAAATCGACAAGACCATCGATATCCTGCGCAAGCAGCGCGTGCACTACCACACCAAGGGTGAGCAGGGCGAACACGGCGACGGCGGCGAGCCGGTCGCGGCAGCGGGCGACCGCGTGACCGTCGACTTCGTCGGCGTGATCGACGGCGTCGAGTTCGACGGCGGCAAGGCCGAAGACTACGCGTTCGTGCTGGGCGAAGGCCGCATGCTGCCGGAATTCGAAGCAGCCACCATCGGCCTGAAGGTCGGCGAAGCCAAGACTTTCCCACTGGCATTCCCAGAGGATTACCACGGTAAAGATGTCGCCGGCAAGACCGCCGACTTCACCATCACCCTGAAGAAGCTGGAATGGGCGCACCTGCCGGAAGTCGACGCGGAATTCGCCAAGACCCTGGGCATGGAAGACGGCGACCTGGACAAGATGCGCGCCGACATCAAGGTTAATCTGGAGCGTGAAGTGGCCGGCCGTGTGAAAGCCCGCAACAAGGAAGCCGTCATGGATGCCTTGATCAACGTCACCGAAATGGAAGTGCCGAAAGTCATGATCGCCCAGGACGCCGAGCGTCTGGCCGAAATGACCCGTCAGGACATGGCCCAGCGCGGCATGGACGTGGCCAATATGCCATTCCCGCAAGAACTGTTCGCCACCAAGGCCGAGCGCCGCGTGCGCCTGGGCTTGATCCTGTCGCAGCTGGTACAGGAAAACAACCTGCAAGCCACGCCGGAACAGGTCAAGGCTCAGATCGAAGATTTCGCCCAGAGCTACGAAGACCCGCGTGAAGTTCTCAAGTACTACTACAGCGACCGTCGCCGTCTCGGCGAAGTGGAAGCTCTTGTATTGGAAGAAAACGTCGTCAACTATGTGCTCGGTATGTCGAAAACCACCACCAAGTCGGTGGCCTTCGACGAATTGATGGGAAGCAACGCACAAGCGTAAATTCCGTTTTACGCTCCTTACAAAGGAAAAGACAGGTATGAACCATAATCCGGCATTGGATACACAAGCACTCGGCCTCGTGCCGATGGTCGTGGAGCAGAGCGGCCGCGGCGAGCGCGCCTATGACATTTACTCGCGCCTGCTCAAGGAGCGCGTGATTTTCCTGGTCGGGCCTGTCAACGACCAGATGGCCAATCTGATCGTGGCCCAGCTGCTGTTCCTGGAAAGTGAAAATCCCGACAAGGATATTTCGCTGTATATCAACTCGCCGGGCGGTTCGGTATCGGCCGGTCTGGCGATCTTCGACACGATGAACTTCATCAAGCCCGACGTGTCGACGCTGTGCACCGGCATGGCCGCCTCGATGGGCGCGTTCCTGCTGGCCGCCGGCGCCAACGGCAAGCGTTTCTCGCTGCCGAACTCGCGCATCATGATTCACCAGCCGTCCGGTGGATCGTCGGGCCAGGCGTCGGACATCGAAATCCAGGCCAAGGAAATCCTGTACCTGCGTGAGCGCCTGAACAAGATTCTGGCCGACCGTACGGGCAAGACGATGGAACAGATCCACAAGGATACGGACCGCGACCGCTTCATGTCGGGCGACGAAGCCGCCGAATATGGTTTGATCGACAAAGTTCTGACCAGCCGCGCTTGATGCACACGACTGTTACATAGTGTTGCTGAAAAAAACGCCCGGGCGCTACAACGTTCGGGCGTTTGTTTTTTATTTCGGGTAGCATGTAATCGGGCGCACCAGTGCGCGCAAGCCAGAGTTACCTTCATAGCAACTAATAGAATATTGCCCATGTCAGACAAAAAATCCTCCAGCGGCGAAAAACTCCTGTACTGCTCGTTCTGCGGCAAGAGCCAGCACGAGGTGAAAAAACTCATCGCAGGACCTTCGGTCTTCATCTGCGACGAGTGCATCGACCTGTGCAACGACATCATCCGCGACGAAACGTCGAACGTGGAAACGGTGGCCGGCGCCAAGTCCGACCTGCCGACCCCGCACGAAATTTCGGCCCTGCTCGACCAGTACGTGATCGGCCAGCAAACGGCCAAGCGCATCCTGTCGGTGGCCGTGTACAACCACTACAAGCGCCTCAAGCACCTGGGCAAGAAGGATGACGTCGAACTGGCCAAGAGCAACATCTTGCTGGTCGGCCCGACCGGCTCCGGCAAGACCTTGCTGGCCCAGACCCTGGCGCGCATGCTCAACGTGCCGTTCGTCATCGCCGACGCCACCACGCTGACCGAAGCGGGTTACGTGGGCGAGGATGTCGAGAACATCATCCAGAAGCTGCTGCAAAGCTGCAACTACGAAGTCGACAAGGCCCAGCGCGGCATCGTCTACATCGATGAGATCGACAAGATTTCGCGCAAGTCGGACAATCCGTCGATCACCCGCGACGTCTCGGGCGAGGGCGTGCAGCAGGCGCTGTTGAAGCTGATCGAGGGCACCATGGCCTCGGTGCCGCCGCAGGGCGGGCGCAAGCACCCCAACCAGGACTTCGTGCAGATCGACACCACCAACATCATGTTCATCTGCGGCGGCGCCTTCGACGGCCTGGTCAAGATCATCCAGAACCGCTCCGAAAAGAGCGGCATCGGGTTTTCGGCCAGCGTCAAAAGCCAGACCCAGCGCGCCGCCAGCGAAGTGCTGATGGAAGCGGAACCGGAAGATCTGATTAAATTCGGTTTGATTCCCGAATTAGTTGGCCGTTTGCCAGTTGTCGCAACGCTCAGTGAATTGACAGAAGAAGCATTAATTCAGATTCTGATCGAGCCAAAGAATGCGCTGATTAAGCAGTATTCAAAATTGCTTGAAATGGAAGGCGCGGAACTGGAGATTCGTCCGGCGGCGCTGCACGCTATTGCCCGTAAGGCATTGGCGCGCAAAACCGGCGCGCGCGGCCTGCGTTCCATTCTTGAACATGCGCTGCTGGAGGTGATGTATGAATTGCCCAACCAGCAGAACGTGATCAAGGTCGTGATTGATGAAAATTCGATCACGAATGGGGCAAAACCTTTACTGATTTACAGCGAAACCGCCAAAGCTTCGGGTGAAAATTAAGATTCTGCCGCACACGCGCAACAAAAACGTTTGATTCTTTAATTCTTGGCGGTACAATTTATCTCAATAAAAGAATCAGGCTTCAATCGAAAAGCCACCTGCAGCAACCCGCTGTGCGGTGGCTTTTTTATTTGATGTTCGATAAAGCTTTTAGATTCATTCCGGTGTATTCGATTCAAGTGATGTAGTAATCCAAATACTTGTAGAAAATATTCTTTTTAACCGGACTTGTGTTTTGGCATTAAGTGCCAACATTGTAAAAACACGCTTTCTATAAGGTATGCCATGACAACTTCCAAATTAACCGAGCAAACGACGCTGCCGTTATTGCCGTTGCGCGACGTGGTCGTCTTTCCGCACATGGTGATCCCGCTGTTCGTCGGCCGTCCGAAGTCCATCAAGGCCCTCGAGGCAGCGATGGAGCAGGGCAAAAGCATCATGCTGGCCGCACAAAAGGCTGCCGCGAAGGACGAGCCGTCCGCGTCCGACATCTACGAGATCGGTTGCGTGGCGAATATCCTGCAAATGCTCAAGCTTCCCGATGGCACCGTCAAAGTGCTCGTCGAGGGTGCCCAGCGTGCGCGCATCAACAACATCAGCGATGCGCCGACGCACTTCATCGCCGACCTGACGCCGCTCAACTCGGAAATCGGCGACGATTCCGAAGTCGAAGCGATGCGCCGCGCGATCGTTCAGCAGTTCGACCAGTACGTCAAGCTCAACAAAAAAATTCCGCCTGAGATCCTTGCCTCGCTGGCAGGCATCGACGACGCCGGCCGCCTGGCCGATACCGTCGCCGCGCACCTGCCGCTCAAGCTGGAACAGAAACAAGTGATCCTGGAGATCTTCAACGTCGCCAAGCGCCTCGAACACCTGCTCGGCCAGCTCGAAGGCGAACTGGATATCCTGCAAGTCGAAAAGCGCATCCGCGGCCGCGTCAAGCGCCAGATGGAAAAGTCGCAGCGCGAGTACTACCTGAACGAGCAGGTCAAGGCGATTCAGAAAGAACTGGGCGAGGGCGAAGATGGCGCCGATATCGACGAACTCGAGAAAAAAGTCATCGCCGCCAAGATGCCGAAAGAGGCACTGGACAAGGCCACCAACGAACTCAAGAAGCTCAAGCTGATGTCGCCGATGTCGGCCGAAGCCACCGTGGTGCGCAACTACATCGACACCCTGGTCAACTTGCCGTGGAAGAAAAAGTCCAAGGTCAATAACGACTTGAGCAATGCCGAGAAAGTGCTGGAAGGCGACCACTACGGCCTGGACAAGGTCAAAGAACGCATTCTGGAATATCTTGCAGTGCAACAGCGCGTCGACAAACTGAAAGCCCCGATCCTGTGCTTCGTCGGCCCTCCGGGCGTCGGCAAGACCTCGCTCGGCCAGTCCATCGCCCGCGCCACGAACCGCAAGTTCGTGCGCATGGCACTGGGCGGCGTGCGCGACGAAGCCGAGATCCGCGGTCACCGTCGCACGTACATCGGTTCGATGCCGGGCAAGGTGCTGCAGTCGCTGGCCAAAGTCGGCGTGCGCAACCCGCTGTTCCTGCTGGACGAGATCGACAAGATGGGCGCCGACTTCCGCGGCGATCCGTCGTCGGCCCTGCTGGAAGTGCTGGACCCGGAACAGAACCACACGTTCTCGGACCACTACATCGAAGTCGATTTCGACCTGTCCGATGTGATGTTCGTGGCGACGTCGAACTCGTTCAACATTCCGCCGGCGCTGCTGGACCGCATGGAAGTCATTCGCCTGTCCGGTTACACGGAAGATGAAAAGACCAGCATCGCCCAGCGGTATCTGCTGCCCAAGCAGATCAAGGCCAACGGCTTGAAGGAAGATGAGATCACGGTGGCCGAAGGCGCCATCCGCGACATCATCCGCTACTACACCCGCGAAGCCGGCGTGCGTTCGCTCGAGCGTGAAATCTCGAAGATCTGCCGCAAGGTCGTCAAGATGCTGTTGCTGAAAAAGACGGAGAAAAAAGTCGCCGTCACCAGCAAGAACATCGACAAGTTCCTGGGCGTGCAGCGTTACGACTTCGGCGTGGCGGAAAAAGAGAATCAGATCGGCCAGGTGGTCGGTCTGGCCTGGACCGAGGTGGGCGGCGATCTGCTGACCATCGAGGCGGTGCAGATGCCGGGTAAGGGCGGTGTCATCCGCACCGGTACCCTGGGCGACGTGATGAAGGAATCCATCGAAGCGGCGCGCACCGTGGTGCGTTCGCGTGCCAATCGTCTCGGCATCAAGAATGACGTGTTCGAAAAAGCCGACATTCACATTCACGTGCCGGAAGGCGCCACGCCGAAGGACGGTCCATCGGCCGGTATCGCGATGACCACCGCACTGGTATCGGTCTTCACCGGCATTCCGGTGCGCGCCGATGTGGCGATGACGGGTGAAATCACACTGCGCGGCGAAGTGCTGCCGATCGGCGGTCTGAAAGAGAAACTGCTGGCGGCGCATCGCGGCGGCATCAAGACCGTGCTGATTCCGGAGCAGAACGTCAAGGATCTGGCCGACATTCCGGACAACGTGAAAAACAAGCTCGAAATCGTTCCGGTACGCTGGATCGACAAGGTGCTGGAAATCGCGCTGGAACGGGCGCCCACGGCCATCGTCGAAGTACCGGCGGTAGCGGCAGTGGCGGCCACGGCGCAAGTCGACGGCGCGGCCTCGACCGACGTGGTCAAGCACTAAGCGTGAAGATGTAAAACGCTGCCGGTGAAAACCGGCGGTAACCCAAAACAAGCGCCTTCGTGGCGCTTGTTTTGTTTTGGCTTGACACTAGCCGTGGTGGCTTGTTTAATACGCGCTGCGGATTTCTTTTGGCCGCATTTTTTCAAGACTGGAACGCCAGTACAATGAGGCCCATGTGAACAAAACAGAATTGATTGAAGAAATTGCGAAGTCCGCCGACATCACCAAGGCATCGGCCACGCGCGCGCTCGACGCGATGATCGAGGCCGTCACGGTCAGCCTGCAAAAGAACGATACCGTGACCCTGGTGGGCTTCGGCACCTTCTCGGTGGGCGAGCGCGCCGCGCGCGAAGGGCGCAATCCGCGCACCAAGGAAGCCATCAAAATCGCCGCGGCAAAAGTTCCAAAATTTAAAGCTGGCAAAGCGCTTAAAGATGCAGTAAACTAATGTCCTTCGGTGCGGTGACAAGCGCCGAAGCTGCTTGAAGTACTTCGGTATTCGGGCATGAGCAGTACCCGTATTTTTTGGGAGCGGTAGTTCAGTTGGTTAGAATACCGGCCTGTCACGTCGGGGGTCGCGGGTTCGAGTCCCGTCCGCTCCGCCAAAAAAATACACGATTTAGGAGTGGTAGTTCAGTTGGTTAGAATACCGGCCTGTCACGTCGGGGGTCGCGGGTTCGAGTCCCGTCCGCTCCGCCAGCATAACGTGGTAAAAAGTGTTCCCCCAGTGGGGAACACGGGTTGGGACTCGAAGGAAATCCCCTGCAAGGGATTTCGCGGCCTGCGAAACGTAGGCGAGTCCCGTCCGCTCCGCCAGCATTTTGTTTTGCTCCCGTGACTGGGAGCACGTAAGAAAAGGCGAACGAGAGTTCGCCTTTTTTTTCATCTGTTTAACTCATCTTCAAAGCGGCAGACCATGTTTGAATTTATTCGCAGTCATCAACGTTGGATGCAGATTATCTTGGCTTTGCTGATCATTCCTTCGTTCGTGTTTGTCGGCGTCAGCAGCTACGACAACAGCAGCGGCGCCGCCGATGTGGCCACTGTCGACGGCCAGAAGATCACCCAGCAGGAATGGGAAGAAGCCCAGCGCCAGCAGATGGATCGCTATCGCGCCGCCGCGGGCGACCAGTTCGATCCGAAGGCGTTCGAGTCGCCCGAGGTCAAACAACGCATTCTGGACAACCTGATCGCTGAACGTGCCCTGCAGGCCGAAATCGCGCGCAGCCACATGACCGTCAGCGATGCGTCGCTGCAAGCGTCGATTCTCCAGATCGAACAGTTCCGCAAACCTGACGGCTCGTTCGACAAGGACCAGTACATCGCCGCGCTAGCGCAGCAAGGCATGACCCCGACCATGTTCGAAGCGCGCGTGCGCCGCGACATGACCTTGCAGCAGCTCAATGGCGCGATCCAGAACACCGCTTTCGTGCCGCGCAGCGTCGCTAACCGCCTGTCGGAAATCAACGACCAGGAACGCGAAGTGCAGGAACTGCTGTTCCCGGCCGCTACCTATGCGGCCCAGGTCAAGGTTACCGACGAGATGGTCAAGGCGTTCTACGACAAGAACGCCGCACTGTTCCAGGTGCCCGAGCAGGTCAAGGTCGAGTACGTCGTGTTCAATGCGGCCGTGGTGGAAAACCTGGTGTCGGTCAGCGATGCTGAAGTCACCGCGTTTTACAACCAGGACCAGAAGCGTTTCACCGCGCCCGAGCAGCGTATCGCCAGCCATATTCTGATCTCCGCCAAGAAGGACGCCAGCGCCGCCGACAAAGCCGCCGCCAAGGCCAAGGCCGAAGCCGTGCTCGCCGAAGTGCGCAAGGCGCCGGCCAAGTTCGCCGACATCGCCAAGGTCCAGTCGCAGGATCCGGGTTCTGCCAGCGCCGGCGGCGATCTGGGTCCGGTCGAGAAGGGTGCTTTCGTGCCGTCCGTCGAAGAAGCCATCTACGCGCTCAAGCAGGGCGAGATCAGCAATGTCGTGGAATCGGAGTTTGGTTTTCACATCATTACCGTGACGCAGGTTGTACCGACCAAGATCAAAACGCTGGACGAAGTGAAACCCCAGATCACGGCGGAACTGAAGAAGAGCAAGATGTCCAAGAAGTACTCGGAACTGGCCGAAGTGTTCACCAACACCGTGTATGAACAGTCGGAAAGCTTGAAGCCCGTCGCTGACAAGATGCAACTGAAGATCGAAACCGTGGAAGGCCTGGCGCGCACCCCGTCGCCGGCACTGGGCGAATCGCCGGTCAACAATGCCAAGTTCCTCAAGGCCATCTTCAGCGATGACGCACTGAAGAACAAGCGCAACACGGAAGCCGTTGAAGTCGCACCGACCACGCTCGTGGCCGGCCGCGTGGTGGAGTTCAAGCCGGCCGCCAAGCGTCCGCTGGCCGAAGTCGATGCAGCCATTCGCCAGCGCGTGACCCAGGAAGAAGCGGCCAAGCTGGCGCGCCAGGCTGGCGAGCAGAAGCTTGCCGCCGCCAAGGCAGCAGGCGATGCAACTGGCTTCGGCGAAGTGAAGGTACTTTCGCGCACCACCCAGCCGACCATCAACCCGACGGCGGCCATGGCCGTCCTGAAGGCCGATGTGAGCAAACTGCCAGCGTATGTCGGCGTGGACGTTCCTGGTACCGGCTATGGCGTATATCGCATTGGCAAGGTATCGCAGGCCGCCAAGCCGGATCTGGCGCGCCGTGCTTCCGAGCAGGAGCAGATCACCGCCGCCGTGGCGCAGGAAGAGACGTTTGCTTACGTGGAATCGCTGAAGGCCAAGGCCAAGGCCAAAGTGCTGGTCAAGGCCGGCGACGAGGTGAAGGTCGAGCCGGTCAAGTAAGCCTGACGAGCATGGCTGGACAGGCGCGCTGTCCACAGCCTAAGCACCACACAACAAGCCCGGTTGCTCACGCACCGGGCTTGTTTGTTTTGAAGGCTACGATGCGGGTACCGCAATGCGGCAAGGATCAGGTTGCCTTGTTGCCGGAGGCAATAACGGCTGCCCCAAGCAGCGCCAGCCCAACGCCCACGTAGTCGCTCCATGTTGGCGTCACGCCATCGACGACAAAGAGCCAGCCGATCGCCATGGCGATATACACGGCGCCGTAACTGGCGTAGACCCGCCCGCTCGCTGCGGGGTGCAGAGTCAGCAGCCAGACAAAGACCGCCAGACTCAGCGCGGCCGCTACCAGCAGCCATGCCGAACCCTTACCGGTCAGCCATAACAGGGGCAGGTAGCAACCAAGCAGTTCGGCCGCCGCGGTTGCGGCGAACAGGCTCAGGGTGCGGCTGAGCGCCAGCCAATCCACGCTCATGATTCGGAACGGTTTGGCGCGACTGCGGCATGCGCCGGCATCGACGCGGCGGCAGTCACTAATCTACATGTAAAAATAAGAAACTCCTTAAAGTGTCCTGACTTGAAACGCCATCGGTGATTGTAGGGAATCTTATCGTAAGTTCACTTTGCGACGTTATCGCGCCGGGGCCGCGCTTCTAAGCTCCAGCCGCGCCTGCGCTGTCACCGATGCGGCCGCCCTGAGCGCCAGCGTGCCCATGATCGTTGCGACGACGATGTCTGGCCAGCTGCGACCCGTGCCGAACACGCCTACCGCCGCGAGCAAGACTGCCACGTTGCCGATCATGTCATTGCGGGTGCACAGCCAGACCGAGCGCATGTTGGCGTCGCCATCGCGATACGCATACAGCAAAAAACCGACGACACCGTTGGCCGCCAGGGCCAGCAAACCCACCACGCCCATGGTCGACGGTTCCGGGACGATGCCGTTGGAAGCACTCCAGAAGGCCTTGCCCAGCACGAATACGCCATACGCCCCCATGGTCAAGCCCTTGATCAGCGCGGTGCGCGAGCGCCATACGGGCGCCAGCCCGAGGACAAATGACGACAGCGCATAGTTGCCGGCGTCGCCCAGAAAATCCACGGCATCTGCAAGCAGCGAGACCGAGGCGGCACCCAGGCCGGCGGCGAGCTCGACGCCGAACATCGCCAGGTTGATCGCCAGTGCGACGGCCAGGATGCGCCGGTACTTTTTATCGACGATGGGCTTGTTGGAACTGCATGTGGAACTGCAGCAATCGGACATGGCAGGCACCTTTTTCGGATTCGGTATTGCGTATTAAGCACCCTGTACCCACTATAGGGTCAAGCGGTTTGAATCGATGCGGGGGAACGATGACGAGTCTGAAAATCGGCGAGTTGGCCGCGGCTGGCGGCTGTCAGGTTGACACCGTCCGGTATTACGAGCGGGAAGGGCTGCTGCCCGCGCCGGCACGCTCGGCAGGGAATTACCGCTTGTACGGTCCGGCCCACGTGGATCGGCTGACCCTGATCCGGCACTGCCGCGCGCTGGGCATGTCGCTAATCGACGTGCGTCGCCTGCTGCATTTCAAGGATGCACCGGAAGAAAACTGTAGCGAGGTCAATGTGCTGCTGGATACGCATATCGCCCACATCGGCCAGAAGATGCTGGAACTGCAAAAGTTGCAGCAAGAGTTGTTGAACCTGCGCTCGCACTGCACCCGAACGCAGGCGGCGAAGGACTGCGGCATACTGCACGGCTTGGCGCGACCCGGCGCGGACGGATGACGATCTTGAAAATACTACGCAGGCTGTTGATGACCCTGGTGATGCTTGCGTTACTGAGCATGGCGTATCCATGGCTGGAAAAGGCCATCTACACCTTCCGGCTGCTCAGGATGCCGGTGCCGGCCACCTTGCCCATGCCTGTCGAGCTGTTGACCACGCGCGCCTTGGTGGATACCTGGCAGGCGGCGCGGTCGGAAAACCGGGTCCACGAAGGAATCGATATCTTCGCGGAAAAGGGTACGCCGGTACTGGCGACCACCGAGGGCATCGTGCAATCGTGCGGCGAGAATCGCCTGGGCGGCAACGTGGTGTGGGTGCTGGGCCCTGGCGGGCAGCGCCATTACTATGCCCACCTGGATCGGTTCGCCAACGCCTGCGCCGGAGAGCGCGTGCAGGCCGGCACGGTGCTGGGCTATGTCGGCAACACGGGCAATGCCCGGACCACGCCGCCGCACCTGCACTATGGCGTGTATGGCGCGGCGGGGGCCATCAATCCTTATCCGCTATTGGCGGACAAGAAGTCCGCTGCATCATGAATTCGATCGCTGCGTATCACACGTCGGCCAACGACCGCGCCGCTCCGACAAAATCATCCGTCGCAATATCAGCCAGCTCCAGCACCTGCGCTTCGCCAAAGCGCACGAAATTGCGGTCGATCGAGCGCAGATAGGCCGGGTCGTAATGCTCGACCAGTAACTGCTCCACCAGCTCGGGCATGGCGCCGCCGTTGGCCAGCGCATGCCAGTCGTCGATCTTGGCGCGGCCGTGCAGCTTGACCAGGCAATCGAGCTGCGTGTTAAGCGTCTCCGGGCTGCTGGTGAAATGCGAATAATCTTCCATCAGCAGGCGCACGCGATTGGCGCGCGACAGCTGCAACGATACGCATGGTGCGCGGCGCATCTGCTCCATCAGCGCATCGGGTACGCGTAACTGGCCGACCTTCTTGCTTTCCGATTCCACGAACACGGGCCGGCTGGCGTCGAACTCGCGCAGCTTGTTCCAGATGGTCGTCTCGAACATTTTCTGCGACGGCTGCGGATGGCTGGGCAGATTGCCCAGCACCGAGCCGCGGTGCGCGGCCAGCTGCTCCAGATCGAGCACCTGCGCGCCGATCGAATCGAGCGTTTCCAGCAGCCGGCTTTTGCCGCTGCCGGTGGTGCCGCAGATAACCCGGAAGTCCAGTTGCGGCGTTTCGGTCAGCGCCTCACTGACGTGCGCCCGATAGGCCTTATAGCCGCCATCGAGTTGGATCGCCGGCCAGCCGATCTTGGCCAGCACCAGCGCCAGCGCGCCGCTGCGGTTGCCGCCGCGCCAGCAATAGATCAGCGGTTTCCAATCCTTCGGCTTATCCAGAAACAGCGTCTCGATATGCTGGGCGATATTGCGCGACACCAGCGCCGCGCCGATCTTCTTCGCTTCGAACGCGCTGGTCTGCTTGTACAGCGTGCCGACCTTGATGCGCTCCTCGTCGTTCAGCACCGGGCAGTTGATGGCACCGGGTATATGGTCCAGGGCGAATTCCGATTCGCTGCGCGCATCGATGATGCAGTCGAACTGCGCCAGTTGCGGCAGCACGGTGGCAAAGTCCTGTAAAGCCGGGTATTTCATGGTGACGCTTTCATCGTGATGCTTTTAACGCGACTTGATCAGTGCTAAAAACTGCGGCCAGATATTGGCCAGGATAATCGGATGGGCCGTGGCATTCGGATGCAGCCGGTCGGTCTGGAACAGCGCCGGCTTGTCGGCCACGCCTTCCAGCATGAACGGCACCAGTGCCGACTTGTATTGACGGGCCAGTTTGTCGTACATGCCGAAGAACTGTTCCGTGTACAGGCGTCCGTAATTTGGCGGCATGCGCATGCCCACCAACAGCACGCGCGCCTTGTTCTTGTGGGCCGCGTCCATCATGGCACGCATATTCGCTTCGGCCGCCGCCACCGGCAAGCCGCGCAGGCCGTCGTTGGCGCCCAGTTCGATCACCACGATATCCGGCTTATGCTGGGTCAGCAACGCCGGCAGGCGCGCCCGGCCGCCGCTGGTGGTTTCGCCGCTGATGCTGGCGTTGACGATGACGGCGTCGATCCTTTCGGCCTTGAGTTTCTGTTCAAGTAATGCGACCCAGCCGGCGCCGCGCGACAGGCCGTATTCGGCCGACAGACTATCGCCGAGCACCAGCACAGTTTTTGGTGCAGAATAGGCGCTCGCCGAAACGGCCATCATCATGACGACCAGCACCGTCCATTTTTTGAGAAAAACCAGCATGCGTGACATCCCTGAAGCTTCCAATAGTTACGAGTTGATTAATAATGCCAAAGTCAGCGCACAAGGCGGCGCGACCACGCGCGCTAACGGTGTGCCCGCCATTGAAGTGATCGGTCTGTCCAAACGGGTGGACGATGCCAGTGGCGAGCTCACTATCTTGCACAGCGTTGATTTTACAGTGCATGCCGCTGAGACGCTCGCAATCGTGGGCGCGTCCGGTTCGGGCAAGTCGACCTTGCTCGGTTTGCTGGCGGGCCTGGACAGCCCGTCCACCGGCAAGGTCATGCTGGCCGGCGAGGATATCTTCGCGCTCGATGAAGATGGCAGGGCGCGTCTGCGTAAAGACAAGCTGGGCTTCGTGTTCCAGTCGTTCCAGTTGCTGGCGCATTTGAGCGCGGTCGAAAACGTCATGCTGCCGATGGAACTGCGCGGCGAGGACAATGCCCGCGCCAAGGCCGAGGCCATGCTGGGGCGGGTCGGCCTGTCCAGCCGGCTCAAGCATTATCCCAAGTATCTGTCGGGCGGCGAGCAGCAGCGCGTGGCGCTGGCGCGCGCCTTCGTTACCGAGCCGCCGCTGCTGTTCGCCGACGAACCGACCGGCAGCCTGGACGCGGCCACCGGCGAAGCGGTGATCCAGCTGATGTTCGAACTGAATCGCGAACGCGGCTCGACCCTGGTGCTGGTGACGCACGATACGTCGATTGCCGCCCGCTGCGGGCGGACCATCACCATTGCGGCGGGCCGGCTGGTGTGAGCCGAACCGATTGCAGCGCAGCCTTTGACTAGCTGCGCGCCTTGGGCTTGAGCACCGCATCGGCCTGGCCGCGCTGCTCGGGCGTGAGGCGCTTTTCCACCAGTGCCGCCATGGCCGGCGCGCGCGCATCGCCCAGCTGCTCGGCCAGCTTCAGCCACACATACGCCTGCACCAGGTCGGCAACTCCGCCTTCTCCCTTGAACAGCATTACGCCCGCGTTGACCATGGCGTCGCGCTGGCCCTGCGCGGCCGCGGCTACGAACAGCTTGCGCCCGACCGCCAGGTCTTTGCCGACCAGCTGACCTTCGTAAAAATACGTGGCCAGTGCGTTCTGCGCGTCCGGATGGCCGGCCACCGCTGCCAGCTTGTAGAACGCCAGTGCCCTGGCCGGATCGGCTTTGACGCCCACGCCCTGATCGTAAAAGCGCGCCAGCTTGAGCTGGGCATGCGGCTTGTTCAAGCCGGGCACGGGATTGAACGCGGTCTGCTGCGCCCACACCAGCGCGTTGGCATGGTCGCCTGCTGCACCGTAATGCTTGGCGAGCGTCCATTGGGCCGCGACGTAACCATGCTCGGCGGCGTCGTTGATCAATGCCAGAGCGCCAGCGACGTCCTTGGCGCCGCCCTGGCCGGTCAGCAGCATGCGTCCCAGCATGAAGCGCGCGGGGATGTAATTGAGCTTGTCGGCTTCCTTGTACCACTTGCGTGCTTGCGCCGCGTCGGCCGGCACGCCGTCGCCGGCCAGATACAGCTGGGCCAGGCGCAGCTGCGCTTCGATGCGCGGCGTGGCCCGGTGCGGGTCCTTGGGGTTGTAGACGGCGTACTGTTCCTTGGTCAGGCGCGCGTTGGCCACCTTGCCAAACCAGCCGATGGCTTGCTGCGTGTCGACCGGCGTGCCCAGCCCCGCGTGGTACATGGTGCCGATGGCCAGCGCGGCCTCGTCCCAGCCGACCTTGTTGTACGACACCTTGAAGCGTTCCATCGCCTTGCTGTAATCCTTGGCGTCGAAGGCGGCATAGGCTTCGTCGATCGACTTGTCCTTGCGGGCGATGTAGTTGCGCCCGGCGGCGGCGTTGCGGTCGCTCTGGCCGCAGCCGACGCCCACGCCATCCGGACCGGTGCCGGTCGGACGCGGGGCGCTGCCGGTCTTGGCGTCGCCGTAGGTGCTGGTGTCGCGAAAGCCGCGGTTGTCCGCATCCGGGTTGAGCGGATCTTCGGTGCCGTCGAAGGCGTTGTAGGAACCGGGCTCTGCGTCGCCATCGGTGTCGCGCCCGCGTCCCTGGAAGTGGTCGAGGTAGGCGTCGATCAGGTCGTCGGCGTGGCCGAGGGAGCTGAACGCGCACGACGATGCCGACGAGCGGTTCAGCCTGCGGATCGCGGCGCTGGGGCGCTTGGTCAGCTTGCCCAGCACGGTGACCACCGAGATGTCGGGCGCCGCAGGGGGCGAAACGGCGGGCTCGGCGGCAATGCCGGGTGCGGCGGCGCCAAGGGACAGCGATAACGCCAGGGTCAGCGGCAAGGTGGATGGCAGTCTCATGAGGACCTTTCTCGTATTGTTGTATATGTATAGGGCGCCAAATGTAGAACAACGGTCCGTTGCCAGAGGCAAGGGACCGTTGATGAATGCGCAACAGTGCTAATTATTACAGAAAATCAGCCTGTGCAGTTCAATGACGGATGTTCACACCCACCAGGATGCGACGGCCGGCGTATGAACGCTCGTTGATGCTTTGCGTGCCATCGGCGAAGCGCACGAACTGTCCCTGGCTTTGCACGGTCTCGGACTTGCCCAGGTTGCGTGCTTCGGCGAACAGCTCGATGCCGTTCTCAAACTTGTAGGCCACTTTGGCGTCGATGTAGCTGGTGCGCTCCTTGAAGTTCGGTGACCCCGGATTGAACGACAGCACGTCGATGCGGCTGCCGGCGCCTGGGGCCGGGAAGTTATTGGCCGTGTTCGCGCCGCAGGCGGCGATGCAGTTGAACACTTGTGCCACCGCCTGCACCGCGATGCGGGCCGAGAAGGCGCCGTCGTCGTACCACAGCGACGCGTTGTACGAGTATTCCGGCTCGCCGGCCGGCGCCAGCGTTTCACCCGTGAGCAGGTCGCGGATGGTGATGCTGGACTCGGTGGAGCTGACCTTGGTGTAGTTCAGATCCAGGCCGGTGTTACGCAAAAACCATGGCAGGAAGGTGAACGCCGTCTTGGTGCCGAACTCGGTACCGGTGCGGGTGGTGGTCGGGCCGTTTTCATAAGTCGCGTAGGAGAAATCCACATCCGACAGCTTGGCGCCGCTGCCCGAATCGGCCAGGTCGGTACCGGCAAACAAGGCATTGTCCGAGCGATTCACGCGCACTGCGGGGCCGATGATGCCTTTCTGGTGAAACTTGGCCACGGTGAACATGGTGTCCTTGTTGGCATACCATTCCAGCGACAAGTTCTGATTCAGGTTGGTGCGTGGCTGCAGTCCCGGATTACCGATGGTGCCGGTGCAGTTCTGGTCGAGCGGATCGCCGCTGGCGCTTTGGAAGTCGAGCTTGCGGGCGTCATAGGTGCAGTTGCCCGACGGCAGCAACGAGAACACGCCCTGGCGCGCAATGCTCTTGGCGCGGTTGTAACGCACCACCACCGTGTCCGGCACCGCCCACAGCGCCAGATTCAGGATCGGCATGATGTCGGTGGTGTTTTTGGACAGCGTGGTCGGACGGATGAACGTGGTCGACGTGGTGCCGCTGGCAATGTTCGGGTTGAACGGATCGAAGGCGGCGGTTTTCTGGATCGAGGTGAACGTCATCATACCGTTGCCTTCCACCTCGGTGCGCACATAGCGGTAGCCGAAGTTCCCCGTCAGCTCCATGCCCCATGGCAGTACCATGTCGGTGAATGGCAGCTTGGTCAGCTCGAAGTCCGTCATCAGGTAGCCAGCGTAGATCTTCTCCTTGTAGTTGGTGAACAGGGAAGGATAAATCTTGCCATCGTTGGCCATGCATTCCTTGACGCAGTCATAGTTCATGTTTTGCGTCACGCCCAGCAGATCAAAGGTTTTTGGCACATCGATCATGTTCCAGCCGTTGGTTAAACTGGCTGGACGGTCCTTGGCGCCATTGAAGAAGGTCGACCACGGACCTTGTTCCATCGATTTTGCCAGTACGTCCTGGTACTGCGCCTGGGTCAGCGTGGTGGTGCCGGACTGGGTGTCGGACAGATTGGTGCGGGGTGCATATCCATATTTGCATGGCGCGCCACCGGCGCCCAGCGAACCCGGCGTATCGGTACAGCCGATGAAGTTACCGCGTACGCGGGCATGCGGGACCACGATCGGCGCAACGTAGCCAGGTTTGCCGAATTCGCCGACTGCCGACGCGACCGTGTAACCCGTGTTGCCCCAGTTGCTGCCGCCGTTCTCACGCAGATTGAAACCCGATTTGACGTTCGAGAAAAACGGCACCTTGTCGCTGAACGCGTATGACAAGTCCAGCTTCGCCGTTTTTTCCTGCGATTCGCCCATGAGCGGAGTCCACTGTACGGACGGAGACTGGGTCAGCAAGGGTTGTTGATTGATCGTGTAGGCTGGTGCCGCAGGATTGTTGACAGTTGCATCCACGGCCTTGATTGCGACTGAAGCCGGACGCGCCACGGCGTACTTGGCGGCATTGGCCTGCTCGTAGCTGCTACCGGCAGGGAAGTCATAGCCCCACATGCCATTGTTCAACACCGACATGTTAACCGGGCCGTAGTTGTAGCTCCACGACGTGCGCATGTCGCCGCGCTGGAAATCTGAATCGGCTTTGCCGATCAGGAATTCGGCGCGGAAACCGCCATCGCGGTAGTTACCACCGGCCTGCATGTAATTCGCATGCGTCTTGATGATGTTATGAATCTGGTCCGTGGACACGGTATTGTCGGTCAGCCCCATCTTGGTAACGTGGTGGGTCGAGTCGACGGTAACGGAACCTGGAATCACATTGGCAACGGCGCCCGATAGTGGCGCGAAAGTGGCCAGATATGACGCGTTGTTGGGGAACGTGGAGTAGCCGCTGCCAGGCGTGGCGGTACGCACGCCGTTGACGTCGGTGTAGGTCGGCCGCACGGTGCCGTCGGGCAACTGCACTGCACCATTGTTGACGATCAGGCCACCAAGCGTATGGGTCAGGAAATTATCCTGCACCGTGCGGTTGCTGCGATTGAGTTTCGCGTACACCGACAGCTTGCTGTTGACCTTGAAATCGAGCCGAACGTCGCCGCTGTTGCGCTTGTCTTCCTGGCGCTTGACGACATAGCGCACGTTGGAGGGCGTGTAATCGTTCCACTGATTCAGGCAAGTGAGCAGTTCGTTGCTGCGCTGATTGGTGGCCGTTTGCTTGGGCACATTGCCGTTAATGGGCGCCAGCTGCGCCGCGCTGAGTGTGGGAAAGGCCGCGTAGCAATCCGCCTTGGTGGCGGCCGCCCCCGACTTGCGCACGACATCCAGTGGCGAGGAAGAATTGAAGAAGCCGCCCGCCGTCAATGGCGACTGCAGCATCGGCGCGGTCGCGTTCGGGTCGACCAGCGCCGGATTGAAGGTGAAGGTCTTCTCGGGCGAATTGTCGAAGTCCAGCAGGCGCCCATACCCGGCATTGCCGCTGGTGTTGACCTGCGACGAGTGCGACTCATTGATCGCCGCCGATTTGTTCAGGTTGACGATGATGCCCAGGCGGTCGCCCATGAACTTGTCGGCGTAGACGAAGTTCAGGTCGGGCGCCCATTCTTTATTAAGCGAACTTTGCGAGCCGGCCACGCGCGCCGACAGGTAGCGCTTTTTAAAGTCCAGGCCGGTGCGGGTCTTGATGATGATGCCGCCGCCCAGCGAGCCTTCGGTCATGTCCGGAGTCGAGCCCTTGACCACGTCGACGCTCTTGATCAGGTCGGACGACATTTCGCGCAGCTCCACGCCGCGCCCGCTGCCGCCGCCGTTCAGGTCGGTGCCGCCGCCGGCTTGTACGCCCATGCCGTCGATTTCCACGCGGGTCAGGTCGGGGCCGTTGCCGCGCACCGATACGTTGACGCCTTCGCCGAAGTCGCCGCGGTTGAGCGCGATACCGGCGATGCGCGAGATCGCCTCGCCCACGTTACGGTCGGGGAAGGCGCCCACGTCTTCGGCGACGATCGAATCGGTCGCCGTGGCGGCATTTTTCTTGCGGTCGATGGCCGACTGCTGCGAGGCGCGCGCGCCGACCACCATCACGGTTTGCACGGCGTCGTCGGCACCCGGGGCGGGTGGCTGGGCCGGTGCGGTCTGGGCCAGTGCGCTGTTGCCAGCGACCAGCGATGCCAGCGCTACCGATACCGCGTAGCTCAAGCGTTTTCTGGGTGTTACGATCTGATTCTGTCCGCGCATTGTTCTCTCCTCAACCTGCATATTTTGATTTTTTGCCAGCCATGCCGCCCCGTCATGATGTCCGGGTTGCAACGGTGAAATCGTAGTGTAGGTAGGAGCGCGGTAAATGTGAGTGGGCTAGCGGAAACAATCACCCGATTGATTAGCGAATTGACTAAACCGTATTGGTTGACGCAAATCGATGATTATTTGACGAAAACTGTCGCTTTTTTGCCGCAGGCGATCAGATTGATCAGCGCGCGGATGGCCGGCGGCAGCTCGCTGGCGGTCAGACCGATCGGCCCGGTGGCCTGATCGACCAGCCGATCGGCAGCACTGCCGTGCAACCAGACGGCGGCCAGTGCCGCCTCCCACGGCGGCATGCCCTGGGCCAGCAGCGCCCCGCACAGGCCGGCCAGAACGTCGCCGGTGCCGCCCGTGGCCAAACCGGGATTGCCGGTCGGATTGATCACGGCCGCGCTGGCCGCGCTGGCGATCACCGTGCCCGAGCCCTTGAGCACCACGACGGCGTTCAGGCGAACCGCCAGTTCGCGCGCCGCCGCCAGCCGGTCGGACTGGATCACGGCGGCCGTCACGCCCAGCAGGCGCGCCGCCTCCAGCGGGTGGGGCGTCAGCAGTGCGTGCGTTGCGCGATGCGCCAGGCGCCGCTGCAGCTGCGGCGTGGCGGCCAGCAGGTTGAGTGCGTCGGCGTCGAGCACCAGCGGGGCGGCGCCGTCGATGGCCTTGCCCAGAAGACTGGATGCCTGCGCCGACTGGCCCATGCCCGGGCCCATGACCTGTGTGCTGCGCGCCGCATCGAAATCGGCCGCATCGCGAAACATGATTTCCGGCTGCAGGCTGTCGTAGGCCGGGCCGGCGTCGAGCATGACGGCGAACACCCGGCCGGCGCCGGCGTACAGCGCCGAGCGGGCCGCCAGCACGGCCGCGCCGGCCATGCCGCGCGCGCCGCCGACAATGGCCACGTCGCCGAAGCTGCCCTTGTGGCTGGCGTGGCGGCGCGGCTGCAAATGGCGATCGAACAGCTCCGGGCTGTTGAGCACGGCGTCAGGCTGCGGCAGCAGGGCCGGGTCGATCCCCAGCGCCGCCACCTGCACCACGCCCGCGTGGTCGCGCCCGGCATTAGTGTGCAGGCCCGGCTTGTCGGCGATGAAGGTGATGGTATGGGTGGCCTCGATGGCCGCGCCGCGCGTGGTGTGAGTGCCAGCTGTGCCGCCCACGCTGTCCATGCCGACCATGGCACCGGTGTCTGCGTCCAGGCCACTGGGCACGTCCAGCGCCAGCACGGGAATGCCGGCGGCAGCCGCGTCATTTACCGCCAAGGTCCATGCCAGCGCCGGCCCGTCCAGTGCACGGGTCAGGCCGATGCCGAACAAGCCGTCGATGGCCAGCGTCCACGAAGGCAGCTGGTCCAGCCGCTCCAGAAAGCGCGCGCCCCCGGCCCGCGCCCGTGCCAACGCGCGCTGCGTCTCGAACGAGGCGCTGCCGCCGGCAAGGTGCAGCACCGCCACGTCGATCCCGGCCGCGCACAGGCCGGCCGCCACTTCCAGCGCGTCGCCGCCATTGTTGCCGGGCCCGGCCAGCACCAGTACAGGTCCACTGCGGCCCTGCAGCAAGCTCAACGCGGCGCTGGCCGCCGCCGCGCCGGCCCGCTCCATCAGTGCGCCGGGAGGCAGCGTGGCGGCGGCGGCCTGTTCCACCGCGCGGAGCTGGGCCACGGTGAACACGCCCCTCGATCGATCTGTCATGCAAGTTGTCATGCGCTTGTCCTTAACCAGCTTGTCCTTAACCAAATTGCCAACATTGCGGCATTCTCAATGAACTTTGGCTAGAATGGCAACATTCGCGCATCATGCGCCTTTTTTTGCATCTGCATCTACTTCAGGAACGACATAGATGGATTGGCAATTCTGGATCGACCGGGGCGGCACTTTTACCGACATCGTAGCGCGACGGCCCGACGGCCACCTGGTGACCCATAAACTGCTGTCCGACAATCCCGAACACTACCGCGACGCCGCCGTGGCCGGCATCCGTCATCTGCTGGGCGTCGAGGCGGACGCACCCATTCCCGCCGAACAGATCGGCGCCGTCAAGATGGGCACGACGGTGGCCACCAATGCGCTGCTTGAGCGAAACGGCGAGCGCACGGCGCTGGCGATCACGCGCGGCTTTCGCGACGCTTTGCGCATCGCTTACCAGAACCGGCCGCGATTGTTCGACCGTCATATCGTGCTGCCCGAGCTGCTGTACAGCCAGGTGGTGGAGATCGACGAGCGCATCGGCGCGCACGGCGACGTGATCACGCCGCTGGACGCCAACGCCACCCGGCGCGCGCTGCAGGCGGCCTACGACCGCGGCCTGCGCTCGCTGGCCATCGTGTTCATGCACGGTTACCGCTACAGCGTCCACGAACAGGCGGCCGAGGCCATCGCCCGCGCCATCGGCTTTACCCAGGTGTCGGTGTCGCACCAGGTCAGCCCGCTGATGAAACTGGTCGCGCGCGGCGACACCACCGTGGTCGACGCCTACCTGTCGCCCATGTTGCGCCGCTATGTCGACCAGGTCACCGCGCAAATGCCCGCCGTGCAGCTGCAGTTCATGCAGTCCAACGGCGGCCTGACCGACGCCCGCACGTTCCAGGGCAAGGATAGCATCCTGTCCGGGCCCGCCGGCGGCATTGTCGGCATGGTGCGCGCCAGCGAGCTGGCCGGCTTCGACAAGGTGATCGGCTTCGACATGGGCGGCACCTCGACCGACGTGTCGCATTATTGCGGCCAGTTCGAACGGGTGTTCGATGCCACGGTGGCGGGCGTGCGCGTGCGCGCCCCGATGATGAGCATCCACACGGTGGCGGCCGGCGGCGGCTCGGTGCTGCATTTCGACGGCAGCCGCTATCGCGTCGGGCCCGACAGCGCGGGCGCCAATCCCGGCCCGGCCAGCTACCGGCGCGGCGGTCCGCTGGCGGTCACCGACTGCAACGTCATGCTGGGTAAAATCCAGCCGGCCCACTTTCCCCAGCTGTTCGGTCCCGGCGCCGACGAGCGGCTCGACCCGGACACGGTGCGCGCCCGCTTCGTCGCGCTGGCCCAGCGCATCGGCGCGGCCACCGGCACCAGCCCGGCGCCCGAGGAAGTGGCCGACGGCTTCATCCAGATCGCCGTGGGCAACATGGCCAACGCCATCAAGCAGATCTCCGTGCAGCGCGGGCACGACGTGACGGAATACACGCTCACCAGCTTCGGTGGCGCGGGCGGCCAGCACGCCTGCCTGGTGGCCGATGCGCTGGGCATGAAGACGGTGTTCGTGCACCTGCTTGCCGGCGTCATGTCGGCCTACGGCATGGGACTGGCCGACCAGACGGCCATGCGCGAGGCGGCGGTCGAACTGGCGCTGAACGACACGCCCCAGGAAGCGCTGGCCGAGCAGCTGTCGGCGCTGTCGCGCCAGGCCGCCGAGGAACTGCACGGCCAGGGTGTGGCGGCCGAGCGCATTCGCGTGATTCTGCGCGTGCACCTGCGCTATCAGGGCACCGATTCGGCCATCATCGTCCTGTTCGACAACCGCGAGCGTATGAAGGCGCAGTTCGAATCGGAGTACAAGAAGCGCTTCTCGTTCCTGATGCCCACCCGGGCGCTGGTGGTCGAAGCCGTGTCGGTCGAAGCCATCGGCGCCTCCGGCGCGCCGGCGGAGCGGCCGCTGGCCTGTGCGCCCCGCGAAGGCGCGCTGGCGCGGCGCGAGACGGTGCGCGTCTACAGCGCCGGCTGGTGGCACGATACGGCGCTGTACCAGCGCGACGACCTGCGCCCCGGCGACGTGGTCAAAGGTCCGGCCATCGTGGCCGAAGCCAATGCCACGACGGTGGTGGAAGCGGGCTGGCAGGCCAGGGTGACGGCGCACGGTCACCTGGTGCTGACCCGCGTCGAAGCGCTGCCGCAACGGCGCGCCATCGGCACCAGCGCCGACCCCGTCATGCTGGAGATCTTCAACAATCTGTTCATGTCGATCGCCGAACAGATGGGCCTGCGCCTGCAGAATACGGCCTATTCGGTGAACATCAAGGAGCGGCTGGACTTCAGCTGCGCCATCTTCGACGCGGCGGGCAACCTGATCGCCAACGCGCCGCACATGCCGGTGCATCTGGGATCGATGGGCGAGAGCATCCGCACCGTGATGCTGGAAAACGCCGGCGCCATGCGCCCGGGCGATGTGTACATGCTCAATGACCCGTATCACGGCGGCACGCACCTGCCTGACGTCACGGTGATTTCGCCCATGTTCGACGAAGCCGGGCAGGCGATCCTGTTTTATGTAGGTTCGCGCGGGCACCATGCCGACATCGGCGGCACCACGCCCGGATCGATGCCGCCCGACTCGGTGTTCATCGAACAGGAAGGCGTGTTGATCGATAACTTCAAGCTGGTCGACGGCGTCGACGGCCTGCTGCGCGAAGCCGAAGCGCGCGCGTTGCTGTGCGGGGCGCGCTACCCGGCCCGCAATCCCGACCAGAACATGGCCGACCTGCGCGCCCAGGTGGCGGCCAACCAGAAAGGCGTGGAAGAACTGCGCAAGATGGTGGCGCACTTCGGGCTGGACGTGGTGCAGGCCTACATGGGACACGTGCAGGACAACGCCGAAGAAGCGGTGCGGCGGGTGATCACGGCGCTGCGGGACGGCGAGTATGTGTACCAGCTGGATAACGGCGCCCACATCAACGTGGCGATCCGGGTCGATCATGCTACGCGCAGCGCGCAGATCGACTTCACCGGCACCTCGGCCCAGTTGCCCAACAATTTCAACGCGCCGTCGGCGGTGTGCATGGCGGCGGTGCTGTACGTGTTCCGCACGCTGGTGAACGACGAGATTCCGCTCAACGCCGGCTGCCTCAAGCCGCTCAAGGTGATCATCCCGCCCGGATCCATGCTCAATCCACACTATCCGGCGTCGGTGGTGTCGGGAAACGTCGAGACGTCGACCTGCATCACCAATGCGTTATATGGCGCGCTGGGCGTGATGGCCGCGTCGCAGGGCACCATGAACAACTTCACGTTCGGGAACGAACAGTACCAGTATTACGAGACCGTGGCTGGCGGCTCGGGCGCGGGGGAGGGCTTCGACGGCACCGACGTGGTGCAGACCAATATGACCAATTCGCGCCTGACCGATCCGGAGGTGCTGGAATTCCGTTTTCCGGTGCGCATCGACAGCTATGAGATCCGCCATGGCTCCGGTGGAGCAGGGCGCTGGAAGGGCGGCAGCGGCGGGGTGCGCAAGGTGCGCTTTCTGGAGCCGATGACGGCGGCGATCCTGTCGAACAACCGGGTGTACGCGCCGTTCGGCATGGATGGCGGGGCGCCTGGCGACAAGGGCCGCAACCGGGTCGAGCGGGTCGACGGCAGCGTCGAACAGCTTCCGCACATCGGCAAGACCGGCATGCAGGCGGGCGACGTGTTCGTCATCGAGACGCCGGGTGGCGGCGGGTTTGGTCCTTGCCCTCGCGTAGGCGAGGGCCCATGGCACGCCTGATTCTGGATGCTATGGGCCCTCGCCCGCGCGAGGGCAACGGCTAACCAGCGGTAGTTGCCTGAGGACGTCAGCCCCGGCCCTGTCAGGACGAAATGCCGTACTTGCGCTTCAGCGCCGAATATTCGTCCGTCAGCGAATTAAGCAGCGGATGCTGAGGATCGAGCTTGCGCACGGTCTCGATCTGCTTGAGACAGACCTCGGCCAACGGATGATCCCAGCCCAGCTCGTTCAACTGGCGCAGAATGGCGTTGGCCACGGCAATGAGCACCAGAATATTGGCCGGCGCCATGTGCAGCGCTTCGAGCGAGGTCTGCACCGCCCCTTTCAGGTCGCCCATATTGGCCTTCTCGGACGCCAGATTGAGCAAACTTTGGGCCTGATGCTTCAACTGCACGCCCATGCCCTCGGCCAGATCGGCGCGGCCGGCGCCGAGAAACACGTTCATCGCCTGCTGGGGCGAAATGTCGCTGTGGGTGTCGTTCATCACCGCCAGCATGACTTCGGACGCGGCGCTGTCGAGTTTGCGTGTCAGGCAGCTCTTGGCCAGGCCGATCTTCAGGTTGCTCGACAAGCCGTGCGAGGTGCGCAGCGCCACGGCCGCCGTTTCCAGCTCTGTCGCCGCAGCCGCGTCGTTGCCGGCCGTTTCATGCACCATCGCCGCCGAAATCGACTTGCACACCTCCAGATTGGGGTTGCCGCGCAGGGCGCGTTCCATGTCGCGGATGACGCCGGTGGCCGACGCCGGGTCGCCCTTGCGCAGCAGCGTCTTGATCAGGTTGACGTGATCTTCCGGGTCGCGGAATTCCGAGTACTTGGCCTTGGCAACAACCTGCTTGAACGATTTTTCCGCCACCGTCACGTCGCCCGTCTCCAGCGCCACTTCGCCCAGCGTGCGCAGACGCCGGATCATGTGGGGCGAGATCCCGACCGCTTCCTCCAGTACCCGCTGCGCGCGCTGGGGCGAGCCGCCGGCCTGATGGCAGCGCGCCAGCAGGTCGTAGGCCGCCATCAGACGGGGATTGTCGACGATGAGCTTGCTCAGTACCTTCTCGCAGTCTTCCGTGCGCTCCATCGCGAACAGGGTGCGCGCCAGACCGAGCTGGGCCCAGCCGATCGGTTTGACCGCCAGCATGCTGGTGTACAGCGCCTCGGCCTCGGGCAGCTCGTTCAGGCTCACGTGCAGCTCGGCGCGCAGGCGCACGAAATCGTTGGCGTAACGCGCGCTGGCCTCCTGCCCGGTGACGCAGGCGCGGACGGCTTCGCGCAGGTTGCCCTGGCCGATCAGTTGATAAGCCGGCAAGAATGCATTGCGGCGCTCGATGGCCCGGGTGATGCGGCTGCTGAGCACGTCGACGGTGAAGGGCTTGAGGATGTAGTCGGTCGGGGTCAGCTCGGCGGCGCTGACCACTTTGCTGTAGACGCCTTCCGAGGTGATCATGATGAAGATGGTCAGCAGGCCGATCAGCTTGTGGTGGCGCAGGTCTTCCAGCAGCTGCTGGCCATCCTGGCCGTCGTCGCTGCCGCTGCCCAGGTCGTACTCGCACAGGATGATGTCGTAGGAGCGCTTGCCCAGCTGCTTGATGGCCGTGCCGGAGCTGACGGCGAACTCGATCTTGGTGATCCCCGCCAGATTGAGCATGTTTTGCAGACTGCCCCGCATGCCCGGGTTAGGGTCGATCACCAATACCGACAGACTGCTGTTATCTTGCATCGTTGTTGATCCTCAGTGGCTGCCGCCGCTTTGCTGGTGCAACTTTGTTGGTGCAACTTTAATATCGGCTTGCTGGGCCAAGTCTTGAAACACTACGATACGCTAATGTGCGCGCACGGGGCAAGCGAAGCGGCGTTCACCGGGGAAAAGTTGCTGATATGCGATGCGTATTGCAACAAGGCAGCGCTGCGGGGCGTGTCGTCGCGTCAATTTTGGCCCCAACGCCCCTCTGGCCGGGCAGCGGCCGGTCGCGGTATAATGCTGGCCTAAAGTACTTCAGCCTCGCGCCATCCCATCTAGTGCCCTCGATCTCGCTAACGTCAAGTCTCTCATTAACCCGCAGCCTTGCTGCATCAACCACCTCCCAACCATGTTGATACTGCCGGGTTCCAATGCCCTCTCCGCATTTCGTAGCCAACGCCTTCTGAGCCAACTGCAAGCTGTCGCCCCGGCGATCGCCGCGATCCAGGCGCGCTTTTATCACTTCATCGATACCAGCGCTGCGCTGTCGACCGACGACACCGCCCGCCTGGGCGCCATGCTGACCTACGGCGAACCTGCCGCAGCAGCCGCCAAAGACGGCGCCGTCGAAGAATTTTTCGTGATCCCGCGCCTGGGCACCATCTCGCCATGGGCGTCGAAGGCAACCGACATCGCGCACAACTGCGGCATGGCGCACGTGCACCGCATCGAGCGCGGCATCGCCTACTCGGTGGTGCTTAAAACGGGCATTCTGGGCAGCTCGATCGGCGCGGCCAGGAAGCTCTCCGCCGACGAAACCACCGCCGTCGCGGCGCTGCTGCACGACCGCATGACCGAGTCCGTGCTGCGCAACGCCAGCGACGCGTCGAACCTGTTCAGCGAACTGGAAGCCAAGCCGTTCGAATCGATCGACGTGCTCGGCGCCGGCAAGCAGGCACTGGAAGCGGCCAACACGGAACTGGGCCTGGCCATGTCGATGGACGAAATCGACTACCTGCACGAAGCGTTCACGCGCGCGCAGCGCAACCCGACCGACGTGGAATTGATGATGTTCGCCCAGGCGAACAGCGAGCATTGCCGCCACAAGATCTTCAACGCCGACTGGACCATCGACGGCGTGGCGCAGCCCAAGTCGCTGTTCGGCATGATCAAGAACACCCACGAGCTGCAGCCCAAGGGCACCATCGTCGCCTACAGCGATAACTCGTCGATCATGGAAGGGGCCACCGTCACGCGCTTCTACCCGCGCGGCGAACACCACGAATATGCGCCATCGACTGAACTGACGCACACGCTGATGAAGGTCGAGACGCACAATCACCCGACCGCCATCTCGCCGTTTCCGGGCGCCTCCACCGGCGCCGGCGGCGAAATCCGCGACGAAGGTGCGACCGGCCGCGGCGCCAAGCCGAAGGCTGGCCTGACCGGCTTCACGGTATCGAACCTGATGATCCCGGACGCCGTGCAGCCATGGGAGAACGCCGCCAGCGTGACCGCGCCACTGGCCGGGCGCAGCGACAATGCCAGCGCAGCTGCCTACGGCAAGCCTGACCGCATCGCCTCGGCGCTGCAGATCATGATCGAAGGCCCGCTCGGCGGCGCCGCGTTCAGCAACGAATTCGGCCGTCCGGTATTGGGCGGCTACTTCCGCACCTACGAGCAGAACGTGGGCGGCAACGTGCACGGCTATCACAAGCCGATCATGATCGCCGGCGGCATCGGCAACATCGCCGGCCAGCACACCCACAAGAACGATATCCCGGTCGGCAGCCTGCTGGTGCAGCTGGGCGGCCCGGGTATGCGCATCGGCATGGGCGGCAGCGCCGCCTCGTCGATGGCCACCGGCACCAATACGGCCGACCTGGACTTCGACTCGGTCCAGCGCGGCAACCCTGAAATGGAACGGCGCGCGCAGGAAGTGATCAACGCGTGCTGGCAGATGGGCGCGGACAATCCGATCATCTCGATCCACGACGTGGGTGCGGGCGGCCTGTCGAACGCATTCCCGGAAATCACCAATGACGCCAAGCGCGGCGCGATTTTCGATTTGCGCAAGGTGCCGCTGGAAGAAAGCGGCATGGCGCCGAAAGAGATCTGGTCCAACGAATCGCAGGAACGCTATGTGCTGGCGATCGCGCCGGAGAGCCTGCCCTTGTTCACCGCCATGTGCGAGCGCGAGCGCTGCCTGTTCGCCGCCGTCGGCGTGGCCACCGAAGAACGCCAGTTGAAACTGATCGACCCGGAACTGGGCAACTCGCCGGTCGACATGCCGATGGACGTTTTGCTGGGCAAACCGCCCAAGATGCAGCGCGACGTCACGCACGTGCACCACGACTACCCGGCCGTCGACCTGACCGGCCTGGATCTGGCCGAAGTAGCCAAGCGCGTATTGCTGCTGCCGACCGTGGGCGACAAGTCGTTCCTGATCACCATTGGCGACCGTACCGTGGGCGGCACCACCGTGCGCGACCAGATGGTCGGCCCGTGGCAGGTGCCGGTGGCCGATTGCGCCGTCACCGCGATGAGTTTCGAAGGCTACCTGGGCGAAGCGATGGCGATGGGCGAGCGCACGCCGCTGGCCGTGATCGACGCTGCTGCCTCGGGCCGCATGGCCGTGGGCGAAGCGGTGACCAACATCGCCGCCGCGCCGATCCGCGATATCTCGGACATCAAGCTGTCGGCCAACTGGATGGCCGCCTGCGGCCAGCCCGGCCAGGACGCCGCGCTGTTCGACACCGTCAAGGCGGTCGGCATGGATCTGTGCCCGGCGCTGGGCATCAGTATCCCGGTCGGCAAGGATTCGCTGTCGATGCGCACCACCTGGCGCGACGAGGCCGATGGCATCGATGTGGCCAAGTCGGTCATGTCGCCGGTGTCGCTGATCGTCTCGTCGTTCGCGCCGGTCTACGACGTGCGCCGCGCGCTCACGCCGCAGCTGCGCACCGACGCCGGCGACACCTCGCTGATCCTGCTGGACCTGGGCCGGGGCAAAAACCGCCTGGGCGGTTCGGCCCTGTCGCTGGTCACCCAGCAGCTGGGTAACGACGCACCGGACGTTGACAGCGCCGACGACCTGAAAGCATTTTTCGGCGCGATCCAACGCTTGAATAGCGAAGGCAAGCTGCTGGCCTACCATGACCGCTCCGATGGCGGCTTGTACGGCACCTTGTGCGAAATGGCCTTCGCTGGCCGCGCCGGCCTGTCTGTCAATCTGGACATCCTGACGCTGGAAAGCGAGCACGCCGCCGACTGGGGCGACGCCAAGAACTGGACCGGCCAGGTGGCCGAGCGCCGCAATGAACTGACGTTGCGCGCGCTGTTTTCCGAAGAGTTGGGCGCGGTAATCCAGGTGCGCACGGAAGAAAAGACCGCCGTGATGAACGTGCTGCGCGAATTCAATCTGGGCGCCTGCAGCCATATCATCGGCAAGCTCAATGACCGCGGCGTGGTGGAGTTCACCCGCGACGCCAAGGTGATCTACAGCGCAGCGCGCAGCGCCCTGCATCGCCTGTGGAGCGAGACGAGCTGGCGCATCGCGCGCCTGCGCGACAACCCGGACTGCGCCGATTCGGAATACGCGCGCCTGCTGGACGAAACCGATCCCGGCATCACGCCGACGCTGACGTTCGATCCAAGCGAGAACGTGGCCGCGCCATTCCTGGCCACCGGCGTGCGTCCGCGCGTGGCGATCCTGCGCGAGCAGGGCGTCAATTCGCACATCGAGACAGCGTGGGTAATGTACCAGGCCGGCTTTACGGCGGTCGACGTGCACATGAGCGACCTGATTGCCGGCCGCGCCAAGCTGGACGACTTCCAGGGCATGATCGCCGTGGGCGGCTTCTCGTACGGCGACGTGCTGGGCGCCGGCGAAGGCTGGGCCAAGACCATCCTGTTCAACGACAAGCTGGCCGACCAGTTCGCGCGCTTCTTCGCCCGTCCCGACAGCTTCGGCCTGGGCGTATGCAACGGTTGCCAGATGATGAGCAACCTGAAGTCCATCATCCCTGGTGCGCAGGCGTGGCCCAAGTTCACCCGCAACAAGTCGGAGCAGTTCGAAGCGCGCTTCGCCAGCGTGGAAGTGCTGGAGTCGCCATCGATCTTCTTCGCCGGCATGGCAGGAACGCAAACGCCGATCGCCATCGCGCACGGTGAAGGCTTTGCCGACTTCTCGCAAACCGGCGACATCGACGCCGTCGTCAAGGCGCTGCGCTTTGTCGACAACCGCGGCCATGCCACCGAAGCGTATCCGTTCAACCCGAACGGCTCGCCGCAGGGCTTGACGGCCGTGACCACCGCCGACGGCCGCTTCTCGGTGATGATGCCGCACGCTGAACGCGTGTTCCGTACGGTGCAGCAGTCGTGGCATCCGGACGCATGGGGCGAGGATTCGCCGTGGATGCGCATGTTCCGCAATGCCCGCAAGTGGGTGGGCTGACCGGCTTCGATGACAGGCTAGCTGAGACGGGCTGATACAACCCGGTACCGCAGTCAACGGCGCGAGCGACGACAGTCACTCGCGCCGTTTTTTAATGGTGCAATGGCGTTTCTGCAGGGCGAAGTTAACTAAAAGCAATGTCAAGCCCCCGTTAAATTAAACAACATCGAGAACAAAAAAATGTAACTCTTCGCCGTCTTTACATGAAAAATGCTAACGTATTTATACCGCCCCGCGCTGGACCATACCGAGGGTGGATCATGTCTGAAGGGGTGTGTCATGGGCAAGATGGACAAAGCCGCCGACCGGCGGTTTTCGCGTCAGCAATCGCTTTCTCTCCTGGTCGATCTGGGTGTTACCTATTACCGAACGCGGGGCGAAGCGTCGGCGCGGGCGTTCTTCGATGCCTACGAGGTCCCGGCCGACATCACCGCGCGCATCTTCGCCAGCGACGGCCACCGCCGCACCACCTTGTGGGAGCGCTGCGCCAACGAGGCAGCCTTGCGCCGCATCTTCAACGCGCCGCCCTTGCTGTAAGACTGCCTCTGAGCCTGTCCAGGGCGGCTATCGCAATGCTCTCCATTCGCGGTAGAATGTTGCAATAATGTGTACGGTGCCTTGCCGCTTTCTGCGGCGAGGTTAAACGGGAAGCCGGTGACGCGCGACTGACAAGTCGCGCCAGTCCGGCGCAGCCCCCGCTGCTGTAAGCCTGACGACGCTGTCCAAACGCCACTGTGCCAACGCATGGGAAGGTAAGGGCAGAAGAGGATGAAGGCGAGCCAGAATACCGGCCGTGCGCGTTGATGAGTGGTGCAAAACCCGGGGCGTGGTTTTGTCCGTTTGACTGCGGCTTTCCGTGCCTGCCTGTGTCGGGTTGAATGTACTCGACCCGGGCCGCTTACTTCGGTTTTCCTGCGCGCCGGGCTTGCCCGTACGTGCGTCATTCTGGCTTGATTCCCCCTGTCGGCTTTGCATCCGTCTTCTCATTATTTAGGAAACGCTGATGCTGGATTTCTCCGCCTGGGCAGTGCGCGCCATCGAGACGCTGCTGTACTCCATTTCGACCATGCTGTATCTGCCCGTGCTGCTGGCACTGGTCGTCATGGCCCTGTACCTGCTGGTGTGCCTGGGCGGCTTTGCCGGCGAATGGATCGAGCGCCGCCGCGGCATCCGCTCGCTGGTGGCCGCGGCGGTCAGGCGCATGGACGGCGCCGTCGCGGCGACCGCTGCCACATCCGATTGCGGGTCGCTGGAGATGCAGCTGGAAGCCATCGTTCAACAGGCCGACAGCGACGGCCTGCGCCGCCTTGACACGGTCCGTTTCGCGGTCAAGGTCGGCCCCGCGCTGGGCCTGATGGGCACCTTGATCCCGATGGGGATCTCGCTGGCCGGTCTGGCGCAGGGCAATCTGCCCAAGATGGCCGAGAGCATGACCACCGCCTTCACGGCGACCGTGGTGGGCCTGGCCTGCAGCGTGGCGGCCTATCTGCTGACGCTGGCGCGCGAACACTGGCTGCGCTCCGATATGACGGCCATCGCGCTGGCGGCCGATACGCGGCTGCTGGCGCATGCGCCTGGTCAGGCATCGGCCCAGCCGGCCGCACAGACGGCGCTGGCGCAGACGAGGGCATGAGCATGCGCTTTCTGAACCGCACGCGCGCAAGCCGCGCCGGCAGTGGCGGCGACGGCGGCGACGATCCGCTGGCCGGCGTGGCCAACCTGTTCGACGCCAGCATCGTGTTCATCGTCGCCATGATGCTCGCGCTGTTCTCCGCATTGAACATGATGGACCTGCTCGATCCGTCGTCGGAAGTGACGATCGCCAAAAAGAACGCCAAGGGCGAAGTCGAGGTGCTGACCAAGAAGGGCGCCGAGATCAAGATCAGCCGCATCAGCGACCAGCCACTGTCGGGCGCGGGCAAGCGCCTCGGCACGGCTTACCAGCTCCCCGACGGAAAGGTCGTGTATGTCCCTGAATAATCTGCTGCGAGCGGCGCTGTGCGCCATGTGTCTGTTCGCGGGCCTGCAGGCCCACGCCGCCGAGCGCACCCTGGCGCTGCTGCTGGGCGACGTGGAATCGCGTCCGGCTGTGCTGGCCATCCGGGCGCTGGCTGCGCCCCTGAAGGAATCGCGCGTGACGGTACGCATCGTGCCGGCCAATGGCCTGACCGCCGCCGACCGGCGCGTGTTGCGCGAGGCCGATGTGGTGGTGATGAACGTGGTGGCGCGCCAGTTGGTGCAGTCTGTCACGCCCGAACTGAACGCGCGCCGCGACGGCGCGCGCGTCACCTTCGCCGTGGGCGGCGTGGTCGACGCGTCGATGCAGCCGCTTGCGCTGCGCGAAGAGCGTTTGCTGCAGGAGTATTACAAGGCTGGCGGGGTCGATAACCTGACCAACATGCTGCGCCAGGTGCTGCGCACCCGGTTCGGCGCCGCCGTCACCGCAGCTCCCGTGCTGCCGATGCCCGACATCGGCCTGTACGACGTGGCGCGCAACCGCACGGCGACCAGCTTCGCGCAGTACCGCGACGGCTACGCGCACTATCGCGCCGGCGCGCCGTGGATCGGCGTGATGTTCTATCGCGCCAGCCTGGTGGCGGGCCAGACCCTGCCGCTGGCAGCCATCGTCACGCGGCTGGAACAGGCCGGTTACAACGTGCTGCCGGCATTCGGCTACCCATATGAAGCGCCGCTCAAGCTGCTGCTGGACGACGCCGGCAAGGCGCGCGTGGAACTGATCGTCGCCCTCGGCATGAAGGTGGGCGGCACGGCAGCGACGGCGTCGGTGCTGGAAAAACTGGGTGTGCCGGCCATTAATGCCATCACCCTGAGCCAGCAGTCGGCGGCCCAGTGGACCGCATCGAAAGTGGGGCTGGATATTATCGAGCGCACCTGGCAGCTGGCCGGCGCCGAACTGGCGGGGCTGATCCAGCCGACCGTGGTGGCCAGCCGCGAGCGGGTGACCGACCGCGATACCGGGCTCGCCTACGTGGAAGAGCAGCCGATCGCCGAACGGGTGGAACGCCTGGCCGGGCGGGTCGATGCGTGGATTGCTTTGCGCCAGAACGCCAACAAGGGCAAACGCATCGCCATGCTTTACTATAATTACCCGCACGGGTCGGAGACCATCGGCGCGGCCTACCTGAACGTGCTGCCCGAAAGCCTGTGGCAGATGAGCAAACGGCTGGAACAGGAAGGCTACGACACCGCGCGCCTGCCGCTGGATAAGCAGGCGCTCCAGGCCGACATCCAGCGCTGGGGCAGCTATCCTGGCAAGGGCGGCAAGGAGCACGTGGCCGCGCTGGGCCAGATGGCCGCAAGCGGCGAGACGGTGCTGGTGCCGCTGGCAGACTATCAGCGCTGGTACGCGGCGCTGCCGCAGGCGCTGCGTGCCTCGGTCGAGAAAGCCTGGGGCACGCCCGACAAAGCCAACACGCTGTGGCGCGATGCGCAGGGCGTGCGCCAGTTCGTGTTCCCGGCGCGCCGCTACGGCAACCTGCTGCTGGCGCCCCAGCCCACGCGCGCCTGGGAGCGCGATCTGGAAAAGCTGCACAACGACGTCACGCTGCCGCCAAGCCACGAGTACATCGCCTTCTATCTATGGCTGCAAAAGGGCTTCAATGCGCACGCGGTGATCCACACCGGCACCCACGGCACCCAGGAATGGCTGACCGGTAAGGAGGCGGGGCTCGATGCGGCCGACGCCACCGAAGCGCTGATCGGCGCCATGCCGAATATTTATCCCTACGTGATGGACGACGTGGGCGAGGGCTTGCAGGCCAAGCGGCGCGGCATGGCCACCATCGTCGACCACATGACGCCGCCGTTCGACGCGGCCGGGCTCAATCCCGACCTGCGCGAACTGGGCGCGCTGCTCAACGACTACCGCGTGGCCGAGCAAAAAAGCCCGCTGCTGGCGCGCAGCCACCTGATGGCGCTCAACCGCCTCGCGCAAAACAGCGGCGCGCTCAAGGACATGGGCCGCGCCACGCTGGCCACCGAGGCCGATCTGGAAGGGCTGGAAGCGTATCTCGACAAGGTGGGCGCCAAGCTGACGCCATTTGGCCTGCACACCTTCGGCGTGGCGCCGCAGGCGGACATGCGGCTGGCCACGGCGCGCGCCGTGGTCAGTCTGGACGACGCCATCAAGCCGGCCGACCGCGCCGCGCGCGTGGCCCAGCTGGAGGCCGATATCGCCCGCAGCGCCGAGCTGGAACTTGAGCGCCTGGTCGAAGCGCTGGCCGGGCGCTATACGCCGGCCGGCCCCAGTGCGGACTTGCTGCGCAATCCCGCCGCGCTGCCCACGGGCCGTAATTTCTATGGTCTCGACCCGTCGCGCATTCCCAGTCGCACCACCTACGAACAGGGCGCGTTGCTGGCCACGCAACTGGTGGCCGACTACCGCAAGCGCCATGGCGCCTATCCGGACAAGCTGACCATCAACCTGTGGGGCGTGGAGACGTCGCGCCACGAAGGCATCATGGAGGCGCAGGTGCTGTCGCTCATGGGAATCCGCCCGACCTGGGACGAACGTGGCCGCGTGACCGGCGTGGAGCCGATCAGCCGCGCGGCGCTGGGGCGCCCGCGAGTGGACGTGACGATGGTGTCGTCGGGCCTGTTCCGCGACCTGTTCTCCAACCTGCTCAAGCTGCTGGACGACGCTGCGCGCCTGGCCCAGCACCAGATGGATGGCCAGAATGGTGACAGCGGCGACAATGTCATGAAGACCCACTCCGATGCGCTGGCCGCCCATTTGCGCGGGCGCGGCATGAGCGAGCAGGATGCCGAGCGGCTGGCCGGTGGCCGGATTTTCGGCCTGCCGTCCGGCGCCTACGGCACCAACATCGAAAAGCTGATTCCCCTGTCGAACGCGTGGCAGAACGAGGGCGAGGTGGCCGAGGTGTTCATCAACCGCATGAGCCATCCGTTCGGCGACACGGCGCTGGAGGCCGACCCGGACCTGCGCCGGGAGCTGTTCCGGCGCGCGCTGTCGGGCACCAAGGTGGCGCTGCACAGCCGCTCCAGCAACCTGTTCGCCACGCTCGACAACGACGACTTCTTTCAATACCTGGGCGGCACCGCGCTGGCGATCCGCAGCGTGGACGGTAAATCGCCCGAGGTAATGGTGGCCGACCTGTCCAATCCGCGCAAGCCGCGCCACACCACGCTGGCCAACTATATGGGCGAGGAGCTGCAAAGCCGTTACCTGAATCCGCGCTGGGCCGACAGCATGCTGCGCGAAGGCTATGCCGGCGCGCGCTTCATCAACCGCACGGTGGATTATTTGTTCGCCTGGCAGGTGACGGTACCCGATGTGGTTGATGCCAGCAAGTGGCAGCGCATGTACGACATGTATGTGGCCGACCGCCATGGCCTGAAGGTACGCCAGCGCTTTGCCGACGCCGGCAACCTGCGCGCGTTCCAGGCCATCACCGACCGCATGCTCAGCGCCGTCGAGCGTGGCTACTGGACGCCCAGCGAGCAGGTGCGCCAGCGGCTGGAAAGCGAAAACCTGCGCGCCATCGCCGACGCGGGCGTGGCGTGCGGCGCCGATTCGTGCAGCAAGGCGAGTTTGAAGGCGGCGCCGCAGGGCGTGGCGCCGGGCAGTGCCGCAGCAGGCGTGGCGGGCGCCGAAGCGGGCACGCCGGCCAGTGCGCCGCCATCGACTGTGGCACAGACCGCGCCGCCAGCTATGGCGAGGCCGCGTGCAGCAACGCAGGCAACAACGCAGGCAACAACGCAGGCAGCACCCGCCGCCGCTCCAGCACCCCCTGCCAGCGCCAACACTGCGCAAGTGTCGGGTTTTGAAATGAAGACCCTTGCCGATGCTACGCCGGTGCAGAAAACCATCGGCGCGCTGGCCTTGCTGGCACTGGCGGCGGCCGCGATGGGCGTCGGTTACTGGCGGCGCCGCGCTGCGCGCTAGCAGCCTGTCGGACTTAGGGAAGCACTGATTAATTCATGAGGGCGGACTCGGCCGTGAGAAAAGACGCCCTGCGGCGTTGCAAATTCTCGCAATAGCTCGCTATTGCTGCGAATTTACGCCTTGCCGGACGCCTTTTTCACGGTCGATCCCATCCCTCAGAATAAATCAGTGCTTCCTTAGGGAGTCAGAGCGAAAAAATAGCTGGGCGAGGCCAGATTTTGACGATTTCGCGGTGTCAATAGCGGGCTATTGACCGAGAAAGCGGCGAAATATGGACCGTCCCAGGTATTTTTGCAGCTGACGATCCTAAGTCCGACAGGCTGCTAGGAGCGTCGGTCGCGTATGCGGCAGATCGCTGCCAACAGGCCTGCAGCCAGCGCGACGCACAGCCAGCCGAAGACCGGACCGATGCGGGTGGGGAGGGTCGGCGGCGGGAGGGTTACGGCGACGCGAGTGAGCATGGCGCTGCGGGCCGAGCGCACGATTGCAAAGCGGGGAGAAAGCCAGCCTTCATTAATCCCCGTGAAGCTGTTATTTGGTCAGGACGACCGAGATGAATACTCGTTGCGGACCGTTGGACAGCTTGAAGAAGAACTTGTTACGCCCCTTGTTCAGGTGGATGGTCTGCTTGCCCTCGCTCAGGTTCATGTCGCGGGTCAGGCTGTTCTGGGTGTTGTAGATCATCGTGAAGAACGGCTCCTTGGCGTGATTGCCTTTGGCCCAGATCAGCTTATCGTTCACCCATACCTTGGCATCGTCGTCCGCGCCGACCCACATCTCCACATCCTGGGAGACGTCCGATGTCAGCTCGGTGTAGCCGTAGTAGACGGAGCCGTCATCGATGTCCGGCGGGATGAGCGGATACGATGCCCCCGTCACGTAGCGCCACTTGAGCATGCGCTCGCCCTTGCCGCGATAGACCGCATCGAGCATGACGCCGCGCTCGGGCGGATAGACGGCGGTGTCGAACAGGCCGCGCCCGTTGCGCCCTTCGAAGGGGCCGATCACATACCAGCTGTTCAGGTGCATGCGCGTGGCGTACTGGCCGCCGCTGCCGATCATGCGCCCTTCGCCTTTGTGCAGGGGGCCGGGCGCGAGCGAAGGAAGCGCGCCGGGGCTGCGGTCGAATACAGCTTCGCCGGCGCGCCATCGGCGGCTGGTGCCGGGAATGGGAATGTCGCGATTGATGAAAGCGGCGATCCGCTGCGCCGCACCGCCGCTGTCCGACCCTCGGCCGTCGCCTGCACCCTGGCCGCTGCCCTGACCGGTGCCCTGTCCTTGCCCTTGCCCTTGTCCCTGGCCCTGTCCTTGTCCATGGCCTGCCAGCTCCGCCTGGTTTTTGCCGTCGATTTCAATTCCAGCGGTCTGGCGCTCGATCTGCTCGTGCCGACGCTTGAGGGCCGCCCGCGCTTTGTCTTCCAGCTGGGCGATTTCCGCAGCTGCGATTTCGGCCTTGCTGGCTGTGGCGTCGTGCTTATCGGCGTCAGGAACGGGCGGCGCTGGCGGGGGCGCTGCCGGCTGCTCGTCGGCCAGCTTGGCGCGCGCTTCCTCCTCGGGAATCTTCAGCATCCGCGCCAATTCTTCGGCCCGGTTGTCCTGGTCGATTTGCTCGATCGATTCCGCCAGCTCGCGGGCCTGCTTGAGAAGAGCTTCCGGCTCCTTGGGCAGCGAGGTCGCGCTGAACTGGACCGGTTCCGGCTCGGCCGGCGGTGCGCTTGCCGGCGAACGGGCGCTGGCGCGACTCTGTTCGAGCAGCTGCTTGATCTGCTCCAGATCCTGCACGCGCTGTTCGGTACGGACCTGCCTGGCCATGCGCGTCGTGGCCGCCAACTGGCGTTCCTGCCGCTGAATCTCATGCTGGCGCGGCCCGATATAGTGCAGTGCCCAGACGGCGAGCGCATGCAGCAACAGCGCACCCCACAGAAACCGAAGCGGTCCGCCGGGTCCGATTTTACTGAGCCATGGCCAGTGTTCGAACGACTGGGTGTCGCCGGCGGCGAATCTCATTTGCGCGCGTGCATGGAGATCTTGGTGAAGCCTTCGAACTGGCATAGTTCCAGCACGTGCACGATGTGCTGGTAACTGGTCTGTTCGTCGCCGTCGATACGCACCGGGCGTCCCGGATTGCTGGCCGCCTCTTTCTTGAGCGCGTCATGCAGCGCCTGCGTCGAGACTTTCTTACCGGCGAGGTACAGTTCGCCATCCTTGTCGACCCCGATGGTCAGCGGTTCCGGGCCGGACTGGGCCCGTTCGAAACTGGCCTGCGCGGTCGGCAGCGTGACCGGCAATTCGACCACGGGTTTGTTGTCTTCCGTGTGCTTGAACGACGTGGCCATCATGAAAAACATGAGCAGGAAGAAGATGCAGTCGATCAGGGCGATCAGACCGATTTCCGGCTGTTCATCGTCCTGGACATTAATGCGCATGGGACACCGCCTGCAGCACGGGCGCTTTGTCCGCGTCATGCAAGAACCACAGGTTGATCAGGCGGTTGACATTCTGTTCCAGCGTCAGCCCGAGCACGGCCACCCGATGCTTGAAATAATGGTGCATCAAGAGGGCAGGCAAGGCCACCACCAGGCCGGCGGCGGTATTGATCAGCGCCTGGGAAATGCCGCCCGCAAGCAGTGCCGGATTGCCCATGCCATCGGCGTAGGCAATCATGCGGAACGAATCGATCATGCCGATCACCGTGCCGAGCAGCCCCACGATAGGGGCCACGGTGGCGACGATGGCCAGAGCATAAAACTTTTGCTGGTGAGCGCGTAATTCGGCCGATGCGATATCGCCGGCGCCGCTGCTGACGATGGCATAGCCATGCTGGCGATGACTGGCAAGATAAGCGATGACGTGGCCAAGGGTACTGTTATCCGTTTCACCGAGTGCTTCCACAGCGGCATAATCGCGTTCGCTCCACAGCTGCTGGGCGCGCTCGCTCAAGCCCGCGGGAACCACCACGGCCAGGCGCAGATGCAAAAAGCGTTCGATAATTACCGTCACCGACAGTATCGACAGCAGCACGATGGCGATCAGCGGGATACCGCCTTCTTTTATCTGCGCGGATAAATCCATTTCGACGGCCTGGGCTGCAAACGGAGCAGCAAGTGCTGCGGCCATTATAAAAAGACGTTTTAGCATGACGGCGACTTATTCGAATTGTAATGAGCCGATTATATGCGCGGGGTTCGTATAAAACTTAGCCGCTGCCGTATTTAGTTAATGCATATATTATTGTGATAGCGGAATCAGGATTGCCCGAAATTATTCGTGTCACAACGCCGGATCACACTGCCGCGCGCGATGGCGGCAGGCGGCATTGGCGGCTTGGTCGATCGCGTCGATTGTCGATGCGCTTACATTTTCCTGGTCAGCACGATCGAGAGAAATCCGTGCTGGCGCCCATTGGACAATTTGAAGAAAAACTTGTTTCGCCCCTGATTCAGGCGGATAGTTCGCTTGCCTTCGCTGATGTTGAGGTCGCGTCCCAGACTGGCGTCGCGGTAGGCCAGGGTAAAGAACGCCACCTTGTTATAGTCGCCTTTCGCCCACACCAGTTTGTCGTTGACCCACACCTTGGCGTCGTCGTCGGCGCCGACCCACATCTCCACGTCCTGGGTGCGGTCGCTTAGCAGCTCGGTGTAACCGTAGTAAACGGCGCCTTCCTCGAAATCCGGCGGAACGAACGGATATGCCGCCCCGGTGACATAGCGCCATCTCAGCATGCGTTGCTCCTTGCCGCGGTACACGGCGTCGAACATGACGCTGCGCTCGGGGGGATAGACAGGCGCGGCATACACGCCGCCGCTCATGCTTCCTTCGAAGGGGCCGATGACATACCAGCTGTTAAGGTGAACGCGCGTGGCGTACTCACCGCCGCTGCCCAGCATGCGCCCCGCGCCTTTGTGCATGGTGCCGGGCGGTAGCGGCGGAATTGGGGCAGCGCCGCGATCGGCCACCTTCACGTCCGCGGCGCCGTCCCGCGTGCTGGCAGTCTGGATGATACGGCGACTCATGAACGCATCGATGTAGCGCTGCAGTTCCCCGGTTCCCTGCGCTGTCGCTTGCGCCTGGCCATCACCATGCCCATTTCCTTGCGCCCGGCCTTGTCCCTGCGGGTGCTGCTGACGCGCGCCAGTGCCCGTGTCAGCGGCCTCTACCATGACGCCGCCGCCTTCCCGTGCCAGCTGATCCCGGCGCCGCTTCAGCGCGTCAAGGGCCTTGATTTCGAGCTGGGCGATTTCGCCGGCCACCGCGTCCTCCGGCGTGCTGTTGCTCGCTGTATCCGGTGCGGATGCCGTATCGTCTTTGTCCTGTGCCGGCGGCGGCGGGGGCGTCGGCGGCGCTGCGGCTTGTTCGCCGGCCAGCCTGGTGCGCGCCTCCTCTTGGGTGATCTTCAGCACCCGCGCCAGCTCCTCAGCCTGATTATCCTTGTCGATGCGGTCGATCGATTCAGCCAGCTCGCGGGCCTGCGTGAGCAGTTGGTCGGGCGTCTGGGGCAGGGAGGTCGCCGAAAATTGCACTTGCTCCGGCGGGGGCGGTGCAGCGGCCGTGACCTTGGCGCCGCTCCGGCTCTGCTCCAGTAACTGTTTAATCTGGGCCAGATCTTGTACGCGCTGCTCGCTACGGACCTGCGCGGTCATGCGCGCCGTGCTAGCTAGTTGCCGCTCGTGGCGCTTGATCTCGTGCTGGCGCGGCCCGATCTGGTAGAACGCCCAGCCAGCCAGTGCGTGTACGATCAGCGCGGCCCACACGTAGCGCAAGGGACCGGTAACAGCCCAGAAAGCCAGCGTGCCCGGGCGGGCCTGCGGCTTGTCGTCCTCGACAGAAAAATTCATCAACGTGTATTCATGGGGACAATCGTGACGGAAAAGACCTGCGCTGCGGCAGCATCGCATTGTTGCAGGCCATTCCGCAGCTGCCGATAACTGGTTGAAATTATTATGACGTGATTATAAGCGTGGCATTGGAGCAAAGCATTGGATAATGCTGCAATTGATTAATGCTGCAATCAATTAATACATACAAGGCTGGATAATCAGCACTGGACGCAGCGTTTAGCGGGAACATCGTTCCCATAAAAAAAGCCGCCTCAGTGTGCACTGGGCGGCTTTCCTGCTGCGGGCCGAATCGGAATGACCGATTCAATGACGATTTATTTGATCGTCGCTTTTTTCATCAGCTCTTCGCGGAACGTCTGCAGTTTGCGCTGTTGGAGCGACTCATTGACCTGCTGCTTGACTTCTTCCAGAGGTGGAATCTTAGCGGCACGGGTGTCTTCCAGCTTAATGACGTGGTAGCCGAACTGCGACTTAACCGGGGTATCCGTGATCGCGCCTTTTTGCAGGGCTACCATGGCCTTGGAAAACTCAGGAACGTAGGAAGCCGCGCTGGCCCAGTCCAGGTCGCCGCCATTGGCTGCGGAACCGTCTTTCGACGAGGCCTTGGCCAGGTCTTCGAACTTGGCGCCGCCTTTGAGCTTGACGATCAACGCCTTGGCTTCGTCTTCTTTCTCTACCAGGATGTGACGTGCGTGATATTCCTTGTCGCCAACCTGGGCTTTGTACTTCTCGTACTCGGCCTTGATGTCGGCATCCTTGACAGGATTTTTCTTCACATAGTCAGCCAGCATCGCATTGATGATGATGCTTTGACGCGCATTTTCCAGTGCCGCCTTGACTTCGGCGCGGGTGCCGAAACCTTGCTTGTCGGCTTCCTGGATCAGCACTTCGCGGGCGATCAGGTCTTTCTTGATGGCTTCGCGCAGTTGCGGCGAGTCGGTTTGCTTGCCTTGCGCGACGACTTGCTTGACAACCTGATCCACCTTGGCGGCAGTGATCGGCTTGTTGTTTACGGTAGCGACGTTCTGCGCGAAGACAGGCGCGGAAACGAGGGCAATCAGGGCGAGCAGGATACGGGCAGGCTTCAACATCATTGGAGTGGTCCTTAAAAATTACAAAAAGTCGCGCATGCAGCAGTACGCATTCTGATACAAAAAAGCTTCCGGCGCACAGGGCGCCGGTGCCGATGCATTACTTGTGTTCAGTTGATGCTTAAATCTATTAAATCTATGAACAGCGACGTTGCAGGTCTTGCGTGCCGCTGGACGATTACTTGATCGTCGCCTTCTTCAGCAGCTCTTCCTGGTAAGCCTGCAGCTTCTTCTGCTGCAATGCTTCTTCCACTTGTGGCTTGACTTCGGCCAGCGCCGGGATCTTGGCGGCGCGGGTGTCGTCCAGCTTGATCACGTGGAAACCGTTCGGCGTCTGCACCGGGTTCTCCGTGACCTGACCTTTTTGCAGGCCGACAAACGCATCGCTGAACGGTTTCGGGAACGACGACGGGCTAGCCCAGTCGAGGTCGCCGCCGGTGGCTGCGGTGCCCGTGTCTTTGGACGTCTTGGCCAGCTCTTCGAACTTGGCGCCGCCCTTGATCTTGGCGATCACGGCCTTGGCTTCCGCTTCGGTTGCCAACAGGATGTGGCGTACATGGTATTCCTTGTCGCCGGCCTGGGCTTTGAAGCGGTCGTACTCGGCCTGGATGTCGCTATCCTTGACCTTGTTCTTGTTAACGTAATCGCGCATCAGCGCGTTGACAACGATGGTCTGGCGGGCGTTGTCCAGTTGCTGGATGACGGCAGGATCTTTGTCGAATTTTTGCTTGACGGCTTCTTGCATCATCACTTCGCGGGCGATCAGATCTTTCTTCACCATTTCGCGCAATTGCGGCGTGTCGGTCTGCTGGCCTTGGGCGACGACCTGCTTGACGACGGCATCGGCGCGCGACGAAGGAATGGCCTTGCCGTTAACAACGGCAACATTTTGCGCAAACGCTGGCATGGCGGCAACGGCGATCAGTGCTAACAGCAAACGAGCTGGCTTCAAAGTCATTATGGATTCCTGAATGGGGAAAAGTTACTAGGACAAGATTAGATTAATTTTTTTAGTCTCTGTCGCCGTTAATTGCGCACGGCGTGACGCGCTTTCTGGGCGCTCCCGGCAAGTCCGCAATGAACCGCGACAGAAGTCTCTTTACTGAGTACTTCAATTGTCCGATACATTTCTTAAAGCACCCTGAACCCATGCGGGCATCACGTTTCGGACGGAGCCAAAGCGGTGATGGCAAGTGCATGAATTTCGTTGCGCATCATATCGTGCACGGAATCATACACGAGTCGATGTCGCATGACGAGTCTGAGGCCTTCGAATCGGGCGGAAACGATTTTCATCCGGTAATGTCCACCGCCGGACGCCGCCCCCGCATGGCCGGCGTGCAGCGCCGATTCATCTTCCAGTTCCAGCAGCAGCGGGTCGAGCGCGGCTGTCACCAACGCACGAATACGCTCCTGGCGGTTTGCGGTCGGTACAGTGCTCATGCTTTTTCTTCCTCAATATACTTCGACAAAAACAGCGTCTGCGCGACGATGAACGCGAACACGATGCCGGTGATGCCGAAGGCCTTGAAGCTGACCCAGGCGCTGGTATTGCCTTTGAAGAAAACAAAAGCGGCGGCCAGATTCACGAAGCCCAGCACCAGGAAAAACAGCATCCACGACATGCCGACCTTGCCCCATACCGCATCGGGGAGTTTCAGCTGGGCCTGCATGGCCTGGCGCACCAAATTTTTGCCGAAACCAAACTGGGCGATGCCCATGGCCAGCGCAAACACCCAATAGATAATGGTCGGCTTCCATTTGATGAACGTGTCATCGTGGAAGTACACGGTCAGGCCGCCGAACACGGTGATGATGATGAACGACACCCACAGCATGCCATCGACCTTGCGGCCCTTCAGCTTGACGTACCCGATCTGCACGATGGTGGCGATGATGGCCACCACCGTCGCCAGCATCACGGGCGCCTGATCGGCCTGGATGGCGCCGCCGGCGACGATGCCTCCCAGATAGGTTGCCACCAGCGTCAGCGAGGCCTCTTTGTTCATCTCGGCAGCTTTGAAGACGCCGAAGAACAGCAGGATGGGGAAAAAGTCGAACAGAAATTTCATGGGTATCAGTAGCTCGGTTCAGATCAAGGGGGATCAAGGGTAGTATGGCGTCGCGCGCGACGTATCAGGCTGGATCAAAGCGCAGCGACGCGGAATTGATGCAATAACGCAGGCCGGTCGGCGGCGGACCGTCGGGAAATACGTGGCCCAGGTGGGCGTCGCACACGGCGCAGATAATCTCGGTGCGCAGCATACCATGGGCACGGTCGACCTTTTCGACCACGTTGGCCGGGTCCAGCGCCTTGAAGTAGCTGGGCCAGCCGCAGCCCGAATCGAACTTGGTGTCGGAAGCGAACAGCGGCGTTTCACAGCACACGCAGGTATAAATACCGTGCTCGTGGTGATCCCAGAACTTGCCCGTGAAGGCCCGTTCGGTGGCCGCATGGCGGGTCACCTGGTACTCCATCGGGTCCAGCATGGCGCGCCATTCGGCGTCGGTCTTGCTTACTTTATCGGTCATGATGGGCTTTCGTAATGGCAATTGGCTGCAGGATAATATGCTGCAGAGATATTGCACGGTTAATCTTAAGCGGGAATTACGAGGAGCAGCTGACCTCGAGGTGGCTGGCCCAGTCCGGTGGCAACGCCGCATAATGCTCGCTGTCCGGCTGCTCGTCAAACGGGCGTTCCAGCACGGCCAGCAGGCGTTCGACCTCGCTGAAATCCTTGGCCTGGGCTTTCTCGATGGCCACCTGCGCCAGGTAGTTGCGCAGCACGTACTTGGGATTGACGCTGTTCATGTCGGCCTTGCGCTCGCTGTCGCCGCGCGGCTCGGCAGCCAGGCGCGTGCGGTACAGCGCCGCCCAGGCGTCGAACGCATCCCGGTCGATGAACAGATCGCGCAGCGGCACGTCGGCGGCGGGGTTGTCGCGCTCGAGTGCACCCAGCTTGCGGAAGAACTGGGTGTAGTCGGCGTGATTGTTTTGCAGCAGCACGAACATGGCGTCGAACAGCTCGCTGTCGCCGGCGTCCTCGGTCACCAACCCCAGCTTGGCGTGCAGCTGCGCATCCATGGCGCGCGAGAATTCCGGCTCGTACGCGGCCAGCGCTTCCTGGGCGTCTTCCACCGTGCCGATCAGCGGCAGCAGGGCCTGGGCCAGCGCGTGGCAATTCCAGTGGCCCACCTGGGGCTGGTTGGCGTAGGAATAGCGCCCCTGCTGATCCGTGTGATTGCAGATGTGCTGGGAATCGAACGCTTCCATGAAGCCGAACGGGCCGTAGTCAAGCGTCAGGCCGAGGATCGACATGTTGTCGGTGTTCATCACGCCGTGCATGAAGCCGACCGCTTGCCACTGGGCGATCATGCGTGCCGTGCGGCGCGCTACTTCCGCCAGCATCTCCTTGTAGGGATTGGCTTCGCCCAGCAGTTCTGGATAGAACGTGGAAATCACGTAATCGGCCAGCGCGAGCAATTCTTCCGGCTTGTCGCGGTAGTACCAGTGCTCGAAGGAGCCGAAGCGCACGAAACTGGGCGCCATGCGAGTCACCACGGCGGCGCTCTCGACCGTCTCGCGCATGATGCCTTTGTCGGACCCCGTCACCATCAGGGCGCGCGTGGTGGGAATGCCCAGCCCGGCCATGGCCTCGGAGCAGAGAAATTCGCGGATCGACGAGCGCAGCACGGCACGCCCGTCGCCCATGCGCGAGTAGGGCGTCTGGCCGGCGCCTTTGAGCTGCACCTCCAAGGGGCCGGCCAGGGTTTTCAGTTCGCCCAGCAGGATGGCGCGGCCATCGCCCAATTGCCCGGCCCACACGCCGAACTGGTGGCCCGAATACACGGCCGCCAGCGGCAGCGCGCTGTGCGCCACCGCGTTGCCGGTGAACAGGTCGATGTAATCCTGGCGGCGCAGCAGGGCCGGGTCCAGCCCGGCCAATGCTGCCGCCTTGCCGCTCAGCGCCACCAGGTAGGGGGCGGGCAGGGGAGTAGGCATGAGCCGGGTGTAGAACGCGGGAGGCAATTCGGCGAAGGAATTGGCGAAGGGCAGGTCAGGGGCGTTAATGGCAGGGTTCCAGTGGCTATCGAGGGTTGTCGGAATTCTATCGTAGTTGTGATTGTAACTGCGGCGCTTCAATTAATGCCGCGCGCTATCGCGGCATGGCTGTGTTGTTCTGCAACGTTGTGCAATGCACCATCGAAAAGCGTTGACGTTTTTAGCACGGTCGTTCAAAAATGAGTGCATCAGCAGGTTTGTGCACCGTACTGTCAACTTCAGGAGCACCAATGACTTCAGCAGCATCGACCGCAGCGGCGTCCGTTTCCGCACCGGCCGCACGGGCCTACCGCAGCAGCCCGTTGATGGGGCAGATGATGGACCAGCCCCTGCTCATCTCCAGCATCATTACGTACGCCGCCAAGCACTATGGCGCCACCGAGATCGTCTCGCGCCGCGTGGAAGGCGACCTGCACCGCTACACCTACCGCGACTGCGAAGTGCGCGCGCGCCGCATGGCCAAGGCGCTGCAAGGGCTGGGCGTGGACATGGGCGAGCGCGTCGCCACGCTGGCGTGGAACGGCTACCGCCACATGGAACTGTATTACGCCGTGTCCGGCTCCGGCGCCGTGCTGCACACCATTAATCCGCGCCTGCATCCCGAGCAGATCGCCTACATCGTCAATCACGCGGAAGACCAGTATCTGTTCTTCGACCTGACCTTCCTGCCCTTAATTGAGGCCGTTGCGGCCCATTGCAAGACCGTCAAGGGGTTTGTGCTGATGGCCGACCGCGAGCGCATGCCGCAGGAAACCCGGATCGCCAACCTGCTGTGCTACGAAGATTTAATCAGCAGCAACGACGAATCGTATGTGTGGCCGGAATTCGACGAGAACGCCGCCGCCTCGCTGTGCTACACCTCCGGCACCACGGGCAACCCCAAGGGCGCTTTGTACTCCCACCGTTCGACCGTGCTGCACGCCTATGGTTCAGCCATGCCGAATGCGCTGAACATACGCGCCACCGACACCGTGCTGCCGGTGGTGCCCATGTTCCACGTGAATGCCTGGGGCTTGCCGTATTCGGTGTTGCTGTCGGGCGCCAAGATGGTCTACCCGGGCGCGGCGCTGGACGGCAAGTCGCTGTACGAACTGTTCGAAGCGGAGCAGGTGACGTTTTCGGCCGGCGTACCGACGGTCTGGCTGGGGCTGATCAATTACGTGCTGCAAAATAAGTTCAAGTTCAGTTCGTTCCGCCGCACCGTGATCGGCGGCGCGGCGTGCCCGCCGGCCATGATGGATACGCTGATCGACCAGATGGAGGTGGAAGTCATCCACGCCTGGGGCATGACGGAAATGTCGCCGCTGGGCACCGCGGGCGGCTTGCAGAACAAGCACCTCAGCCTGCCGAAAGACGAGCAGCGCAAGATTTTGCAAAAGCAGGGCCACGCCGTGTATGGCGTCGACATGAAGATCGTCGACGACGCCGGCGAGGAACTGGCGTGGGACGGCGTCACCTACGGCCACCTGCTGGTCAAGGGACCGTGGATCATCAGCAAGTACTTCAAGGATGAAGGCGGCGACGTGCTGCAGGATGGCTGGTTTCCGACCGGCGACGTGGCCACCATCGATGCCGACGGCTACATGCAGATCACCGACCGTAGCAAGGATGTCATCAAGTCGGGCGGCGAGTGGATCGGCACCATCGACCTGGAGAACATTGCCAGCGCCCATCCGGCGGTGCTGCAGGCCGCCTGCATCGGCGTAGCGCACCCGAAATGGGATGAACGCCCGTTGCTGCTGGTGGTCAAACGGCCAGGGGCCGAGGTCACGCGCGAGGAATTGCTGGCGTTTTTCGAGGGCAAGGTCGCCAGGTTCTGGATGCCTGACGACGTCGCCTTCATCGATGCGCTGCCCATGGGCGCGACCGGCAAAGTCCAGAAGAACAAGCTGCGCGAACAGTATCGCGGACACAGGTTACCGACGGCATGACCGGGCTCGGGCCCGGGCTCGGGCCCGGGCTAGCCACGCCGCACGCACTGATTAAAGGATACACAGTAAAAGATACACAAGTACGGATCGAGGTAGCAAGGTAGGGCAGCGTTGTGCTGCAAGGGCAAAGACCCGCGTTATCAAAACAGAAGGATGGAGACACATGATCACAAGTATTCGCCCGTTGACACTGGCCGTTTCAGTTGGATTGTTGGCCAGCGCATTGTCCAGTGCAGTGCAGGCTGACACCATCAAGGTGGCCTTCATCGACCCGCTGTCCGGGCCGTTCGCGCCGGTGGGGCAGAACCAGCTCAAGAGCTTCCAGACCATCGCCGAGATGGCCACGCAGCAAAAGTGGGCGGGCGATCACAAGATCGAAGTGGTCGGTTTTGATAACAAGGGCAGCCCGCAGGAGTCGCTCACGCAGCTCAAAGCCGTGATCGACCAGGGCTACCGCTACATCACCCAGGGCAACGGCTCCGGTGTCGGCCTGGCCCTGCTCGACGCCATCAACAAGCACAACGAACGCAATCCGGGCAAGGAGGTCGTGTTTCTCAACTACGCGGCCATCGATCCCGACATGACCAACAGCAAGTGCAGTTTCTGGCATTTCCGCTTCGACGCCAATTCGGACATGAAGATGGAGGCACTGACGTCGTACATGGCGCCGAACAAGGATATCAAGAGTGTCTACATCATCGGTCAGAACTACGCGTTCGGCCAGGCGGTCAGCCGCGCCGCCAAGGCGTACCTCAAGCGCAAGCGCCCGGACATCAAGATTGCCGGCGACGACCTGCACCCGATCGCGCAGGTGAAGGATTTCTCGCCGTACATCGCCAAGATCAAGGCGTCGGGTGCGGACACCGTCATTACCGGCAACTGGGGCGCCGACTTGGCCCTGCTGATTCGCGCCGCCAAGGATGCCGATCTGAAAGCCAACTTTTATACCTATTACGGCGTGACCACGGGCGTGCCGACGGCGATGGGGGCGGCCGGGGCCGATCGCGTCAAGATCGTCGGCAACTGGATGGTTAACAACGAGAAATTCCTGGGCAAGGAAGTGGTCGAGGGCTTTAAAAAGAAGTACAACGACGATTTCTACACGGCCCAGACGCACAGCAGCATCGGCATGCTGGCGCAGGCCATCAAGACGGCCAAATCGGCCGACCCGGTCAAGGTGGCGTTCGCCATGGAGGGTGCCAAGTTCAACAGCCTGAATGGCGAAGTGGTGATGAACAAGGTCGATCACCAGCTGCAGCAGCCGCTGTTCATCGGCACCTGGACCAAGGTCAACGGCAAGGACGTCAAGTACGACCAGGAAAATACCGGCTACGGCTGGCGCATGGACAAGCGGATCGATGCGTTTGTGGCCAATCAGCCGACATCGTGCCAGATGAAACGGCCGGGGGCGTAGATGGTGTGACGCGGGTGCCGCGCCTGGTGCGTGCCATCCGTGACGACGCATCGAGCGCCGCGACGAATCTGGCGCGTGAATCTGGCACGTGAATCTGGCGCGTGAATCTGGCGCGAAATTCAAGCCCAGAAGCCCGGAAGCCCGGAAACCCAGAAACCCACGACGGATCAAGCACCCAACATCGGTTAACGTCGTCCCTGCGCAGGCAGGGACCCATAGCACCTCTGCGCATAGGTGGCATGGGTCCTCGCCTGCGCGAGGACAACGGTTTTGCGGCTCCCTCTGCATTCGTTGCGACATAACGCGATGCCGCACACCCCGTACTCCCGTCCACCCAACCTGGTCAAACTATGGAATTCACCCTGTTCACCCTGCTGAACGGGATCAGTTACGGACTCTTGCTGTTCATGCTCTCGTCCGGCCTGACCCTGATCTTCAGCATGATGGGCGTGCTCAATTTTGCGCACGCCAGCTTCTACATGCTCGGCGCCTACATGGCCTACACCATCAGCTCGGTGGTCGGCTTCTGGCCCGCCCTCATTCTGGCGCCTGTCGTCGTCGGCCTGATCGGCGCGCTGGTCGAGCGCTACGGCCTGCGCCCGCTGCACAAGTACGGCCATATTCCCGAACTGCTGTTCACCTTCGGCCTGTCCTACCTGATCGTCGAACTGGTCCAGCTGATCTGGGGCCGCGCCGCCGTGGCCTATCCGATCCCCAAGGAACTGGACGGCCCGCTGTTCACCCTGTTCTCGACCAGCTTCCCCATGTACCGGGGCTTCATGATGCTGGTCGCCCTGTCGATGCTGGCCGCCATCTATCTGGTGCTCACCCGCACCCGGGTCGGTCTGGTGATCCAGGCGGCGCTGACCCATCCCGACGCCGTCGAAGCGCTGGGCCACAACGTGCCGCGCATCTTCATGTGGGTGTTCGGTGGCGGCTGCGCGCTGGCCGGCCTGGCTGGCGTGATCGGCGGTAATGCTTTCGTCACTGAACCGGGCATGGCGGCGACCGTGGGCAGCATCATCTTCGTGGTGGTCGTGGTCGGCGGCATGGGTTCGCTGGCAGGCGCCTTCGTCGCCTCGATCCTGATCGGCGTGCTGCAAACCTTCGCCGTGGCCCTCGACTATTCGATGATGTCGCTGTTCAATAGCATGGGCGCCACCATCAGCGCCGAAACGCCGGGTTACGACCTTCTGAAACTGACCATTGCGGAAAGTGCGGCGATCCTGCCGTTCCTGCTGCTGGTACTGGTATTGATTTTCCGGCCGAAGGGCTTGATGGGGACGCGCGAATGAGTACCGTCAAATTTACCCCCATCGACCTGGGCCGCTATCTGGTCTGGGGCGGCTTCGCCTTGCTGCTCATCGTCGCGCCGCTGATCTTCAGCAAGGGCGCAGCCCTGTCCCTGCTGTCGCAGATCGGCACCGTGATGATATTCGCGCTGTCGTACAACATGCTGTTGGGGCAGGGCGGCATGCTGTCGTTCGGCCACGCCGTCTATTCCGGGCTGGGCGCATTTTGCGCCATCCACACCATGAACAATACGGCGTGGGGCGCCGCCGTGCCGACCAGCCTGATACCGCTGGTCGGCGGCTTCGCCGGCATGGCATTCGGCGTGCTGTTCGGCTATGTGACCACCAAAAAATCCGGCACCACCTTCGCCATGATCACGCTCGGGCTGGTGGAACTGGTGTTTGCCAGCTCGCTCATGTTCCCCGGCTTCTTTGGCGGCGAAGGGGGCGTGACCACCAACCGCGTGCGCGGGTCGGCGTTCATGGGCATCACCTACGGGCCGCAGATCCAGGTGTACTACCTGATTGCGTTCTGGCTGTTCATCAGCACCATTGCCATGTACGCCTTTACCCAGACGCCGTTGGGCCGCATGATCAACGCCGTGCGCGACAATCCGGAGCGGGTCGAGTTCATCGGCTACAACACGCAATGGGTGCGCTACCTGACCTTGATCCTGTCGGCGTTCTTTGCCGGTGTCTCCGGCGGACTGGGCGCGATCAATTTCGAGATCGTCAGCGCCGAGAATGTCAGCGCACTGCGCTCGGGCAGCGTGCTGCTGTTCGTCTTCATCGGCGGCATCGGCTTCTTCTTCGGGCCGTTGCTGGGCGCCATCGTCGGCATCTTCTTCGCCGTTATTCTGTCGGACTTCACCCCGGCGTGGCAACTGTATCTGGGCCTGTTTTTCATCCTGCTGGTGCGTTATGCCCCGGCGGGGCTGGCCAGCCTGATCCTGCTGCTGGTGCGCGCGGCCAGCTTCGGCCACTTCGGCCGCCTGTTCAAGCCGCTGCTGGGCGTCAGCGCCGCCGTCGTGGTCGGTTTGCTCGGCGCCGTGCTCGGCATCGAAATGCTGTATCACCTGACCCTGGACGGCGCCAACGGCAGCGTGCTGACCCGCTTCGGCCTGCAGATCGATACCAAAACGGCGCTGCCGTGGCTGATTGCGGCGGCGCTCTTGCTGGCCGGGATCGTCAGCTTCCGCCAGCTGCGCGGCAGCTACAGCGCCGTGTGGGATGACATCAATGCCGATATCGTGGCCAAACAGCGGGGGAGCATGGCATGACGCAAACGATCAGTACGGCAGCGCTGGAATTGAAAAACGTGCGCAAGAGCTTTGGGCGCTCGGAAATTATCCGGGGCGCCACCCTGTCGGTTGCCAAGGGCGAGCGGCTGGCCGTCATCGGGCCGAACGGGGCTGGCAAATCGACCTTGTTCAACCTGGTGTCGGGGCGCTTTCCCATCACCAGCGGCGACATCGTTTTGAACGGCAACAGCATCGACGGCTTGCGCCCGTTTGAGATCAACCGGCTGGGCCTATCCCGCAGTTTTCAGATCAGCAATCTGTTCGAGAAACTGTCGGTCTACGAAAACCTGCGCTGTGCGGTGCTGTGGTCGCTCGGCTACAAGTATTCGTTCTGGCAGCGCCTGGGCGGGCTGCGCGATGCGCACGAGCGCGCCGAGCAGGTGCTGGAACAGATCGGCATGCAGCGCCAGCGCAAGGTGCTGGCGGGCGTACTGACCTACGCCGAGCAGCGCGCGCTGGAAATCGGCATCACCATCGCGGGCGGGGCCGACGTGATCCTGCTTGATGAACCGACCGCGGGCATGAGCCGCTCCGAATCCGATGCGGCCGTGGAACTGATCCGCAAAGTCACGGTGGGCAAGTCGCTCGTCATGGTGGAACACGACATGAGCGTGGTGTTCGGCCTGGCCGACAAGATCGCCGTGCTGGTCTACGGCGAAGTGATCGCCTGCGACACGCCGGAAAACATCCGCTCCAATGCGGCCGTCAAGGCCGCGTACCTGGGCGAGGAGCACGCATGAGCCATATCCTGGAAATCAACCAGCTGCAAGCCTACTACGGCAAAAGCCATATCCTGCACGGCGTGGACCTGCACATCGGCAAAGGCGAGATCGTCAGCCTGCTCGGGCGCAACGGCGTGGGCCGCTCCACCCTGGTCAAGGCCGTCATGGGGCAGGTCAACGCCACCGGTTCGGTGCGCTTCAAGGGCGACGAGCTGCTGGGCCTGAAGGCGTTCCAGATCGCCCACAAGGGCCTGGCCTACGTGCCGGAAAACCGCGATATCTTTCCGACCCTCACGGTCGAGCAGAACCTGATTCTGGGGCAGAAGAAGTCGGGTGTCAGCGGGCGCTGGTCGCTGGCCGACATGTTCCGTATGTTTCCCCGGCTGGAAGAGCGGCGCGCCGTGGCGGCGGGCTTCCTGTCCGGCGGCGAGCAGCAGATGCTGACCCTGTGCCGCAGCCTGATGGGCGACCCGGACCTGATCATGATCGACGAGCCGACCGAAGGGCTGGCGCCCAAGATCGTGGCGCTGGTGGCCGAATACCTGCTGGCCCTGAAGGAGAAGGGCATCTCGGTGTTGCTGGTGGAGCAGAAGCTGGCCATTGCCCTGGAAATATCCCAGCGCGTGTATGTGATGGGCCACGGCGCCATCGTCTTCGAAGGCACGCCGGACGAGCTGCGCGGCAACGCCAGCGTGCGCAAGGAATGGCTGGAAGTCTGAGGCTGCAAAAAATAATACGACCGTACTTTTATAATGTATAGTTAAGAACTGCATGTTTCACGCTTCTTACATCGAATCGATCAACACATAAAGGAAGACCCATGAGCGCCGATTACCTGGTCAATGGCAGCGTTGCCGTGATTACTTTGAACAATCCGCCGGTCAATGGACTGGGCCTGGCAACGCGGTCCGCGGCCGTGGACGGCATTCGCCGCGCGCTGGCCGACGACGCCGTCAAGGCGATCGTCATCACCGGCGCCGGCAAGGCGTTTTCGGGCGGCGCCGACATCAAGGAATTCAATTCACCCAAGGCACTGGCCGAACCATCGCTGCACACCCTGATCAATGTGGCCGAGAGCTCGACCAAGCCCGTCATCGCCGCCATCCACACCGTCTGCATGGGCGGCGGGCTGGAGCTGTCATTGGGCTGCAACTATCGCGTGGCCATGCCGGGCGCCCAGATTGCGCTGCCGGAAGTCAAATTGGGCTTGCTGCCGGGCGCCGGCGGCACCCAGCGGCTGCCGCGCGTGCTGGGACTGGAAATGGCGCTGAACATGATTGTCTCGGGCACGCCGGTGCTGTCCGACAAGCTGGCTGGCACGGCGCTGTTCGATGAAGTGTTCGCCGCCGATGCCGACCTGATCGCGTCCGCCGTGGCGTTCGCCAACAAGGTCGCCGACGTGCGTCCGCTGCCGCGCGTGCGCGACCGCAAGGTGGACTATCCCAACCACGAAGCGTTCCTGCAATTTTCGCGCAATACCGTCAAGGCCATGGCCGGCCCGTTTCCGGCACCGCTGGAATGCGTGGAGACCGTTGCCGCATCGGTCACGATGAAGTTCGAGGATGGCTGTAAGTTCGAGCGCGAGCGCTTCTTTCACCTGATCCAAACGCCGGAATCCAAGTCGCTGCGGCATGCCTTCTTTGCCGAGCGGCTGGCCAGCAAGATCCCCGACGTGCCGGCCGACACGCCCGTGCGCGAGATCCGCAAGGCCGCCATCATCGGCGCCGGCACCATGGGCGGCGGCATCGCCATGAACTTCGTCAACGCCGGCATTCCGGTAGTGCTGCTCGAGACCAAGCAGGAAGCGCTGGACAAGGGCATCGCCACGATCCGCAAGAATTATGAAAACACGGTCAAGAAGGGCAAGCTGACGCAGGAGAAATGCGAGCAGCGCGTGGGCTTGATCAGCGGCACTTTGTCGTATGAGGCCATCGCCGACGCCGACATCGTGGTCGAAGCCGTGTTCGAAGACATGGGCGTCAAGGAAACCGTGTTCCGCCAGCTCGATGCGGTCATGAAGCCGGGCGCGATTCTGGCGTCGAACACCTCGACCCTGGACGTGGACAAGATCGCCGCCTTCACCAGCCGCCCGCAGGACGTGGTCGGCACGCACTTTTTCAGCCCGGCCAACGTGATGAAGCTGCTGGAAATTGTGCGCGGCGCCAAGACCGGAAAGGACGTGCTGGCCACCACCCTGGCGCTGTCGAAAAAGCTGCGCAAGACCGGCGTCTTGTCGGGGGTGTGCGACGGCTTTATCGGCAACCGCATGATCGAGCAGTACAGCCGTCAGGCGGGCTTCCTGCTGGAAGAAGGCTGCCTGCCGGAGCAGGTCGACAAGGCAATTGAAAAGTTCGGTTTCGCCATGGGACCGTTCCGCATGGGCGATCTGGCCGGTAACGATATCGGCTGGTACATCCGCAAGCGCCGCTATGTGGAGTCGCCGGAAATCACCTATTCCAAGACGGCCGACTTGCTGTGCGAAATGGGCCGCTATGGCCAGAAGACCGGCGCCGGCTGGTACGACTACAAGGCGGGCGACCGCAAGGCGTATCCGAACGCCGACGTGAACGCCATGATCGTCCAGCATTCGGCCGACATCGGCGTCGAGCGGCGCAAAGTGAGCGACCAGGAAATCGTCGAGCGGCTGGTGTATTCGCTGGTCAATGAAGGCGCGCACATTCTGCAAGAGGGCATTGCCATGCGCGCCTCGGATATCGACATGGTGTATCTGACCGGCTACGGCTTCCCCGTGTTCCGCGGCGGCCCGATGTTCTACGCCGATACGGTCGGTTTGCCGAACGTGCTGGTGGCGATGGACAAGTATGCCAAGGGCCGTCATGGCGATGCCTGGAAGCCGGCGCCGCTGCTGGCGCAGCTGGCCGAGCAGGGCAAGACCTTCAACGCGGTCTGATCAGGCAGTCGGTAACGGGAGCAGGTCAGCCGGCAGCGGCGGCCTGCGCCTCCTGCCGGCGATCCAGCAGCATCACCAGCATTGCTATTACACAGGGCAATTCCAGGTTGTCCTGCACGATTTCCACCTGGTGACGGTCACGCAGCGACAGCAGCGCATTGCTGGCCCGCGCCAGCGTGACGCCGCCACGCTCGATTGCGAAACTTCTGTCCCACAAGCTTCCCGTCAGTGTTGCCCCGTCGATCGGGCCACCCTCGACGGTGTAATGCTTGCGCATCGACCAGAACGACGTGCGGCGGACAGTGAAGTCGCCAAGCGCTCCGGAAATTTGCCACACCGGCTTCCAGCTGAACGCTTTGCTTTGCATGTGCGCCACTTCCTGCCCGCGCTGATGCAAGCGCCATTGCTGGCGCAGCCAGCTTAATTCCCCCCTGGCTTGATACTGCGGTGTGCCGTTGGCGTCGCAGATATCGATCTGCCCCCGGAACGACAGCAGCTTGTTGGTCATGGTCAGGATGCGTCCCATGTCTCGCTCCGTGTTGGTTGTTATATCCGCATTCTACAGACCAAAAAAAAGCCGCTATCGCTAGCGGCCTTTTTCTGACTACTCAACCGTATTAGTCGGAAGCGTAGATATTGTTGTCCTTGGTTTCCTTCACAAACAGGGTGCCGATCACAACAGTAATCAGCGCCACGATGATCGGATACCACAGGCCGTAGTAGATGTCGCCTTTGTACGCCACCAGGGCGAACGCGGTGGTTGGCAGCAGGCCGCCGAACCAGCCGTTACCGATGTGGTACGGCAGGGACATCGAGGTGTAGCGGATGCGGGTCGGGAACATTTCCACCAGCATGGCGGCGATCGGGCCGTACACCATGGTCACGTAGATGACCAGGATGAACAGCAGGAACACTACCATCGGCTTGTTGATCTGCGCACTGTCGGCCTTCGGTGGATAGCCTGCCGCCTTGATGGCAGCAGCCAGATCCGCTTTCAAGGCCTTTTCCTTGGCTTTGCTGTCGGCATCGAAGTTCAGGCCGTCCGGCGTCATCACCGCATTGAACGAGGTGAATTCCTTGTCGCCGATCTTGACCGAGGCTACGGTGCCTGCTGGCGCGTCGGTCTTGGTGTAGCTGACCGACGATGCCGTCAGCATGCCCGAGGCGATATCGCACGACGATGGGAACTTCTTGGTGCCGGTCAGGTTGAACTGGAAGTGGCAGGTTTCCGGATCGGCCGTGACGACCACTGGCGAATTTTTCAGTGCCATTTCCAGCGCCGGGTTGGCGTAGTGGGTGATGGCCTTGAAGATCGGGAAGTAGGTCAGCGCAGCGATCAGGCAGCCGCCGAGAATGATGTACTTGCGGCCGATTTTATCGGACAACACGCCAAACACGACGAAGAACGGGGTGGCCAGCAGCAGCGCGATGGCGATCATGATGTTGGCGGTGGCGCCGTCGACCTTGAGCGTCTGGGTCAGGAAGAACAGGGCGTAGAACTGGCCCGTGTACCAGACGACGGCCTGGCCCATGGTCAGACCGACCAGTGCCAGGAACACGATCTTGGCGTTGGCAGGCTTGAGGAATGCTTCCGACAGCGGCGCTTTCGAGGTCTTGCCTTCGGCCTTCATCTTGGCGAACGCCGGCGACTCGTTCATCGACAGACGGATCCACACCGATACGCCCAGCAGCAGCACGGACACCAGGAACGGCACGCGCCAGCCCCAGGCTTCGAACTCGGCTTCGCCCAGCGCGGTACGCACACCCAGGATCACCAGCAGCGACAGGAACAGGCCCATCGTTGCCGTGGTCTGGATCCACGACGTGAAGAAGCCGCGCTTGCCTTCAGGCGCGTGCTCGGCCACGTAAGTTGCGGCACCGCCGTACTCGCCGCCCAGTGCCAGGCCCTGCAGAATGCGCAAGGTGACCAGGATGATAGGTGCGGCAATACCGATCGAGGCATAACCAGGCAGCAAGCCGACGATGAACGTCGATGCGCCCATCAGCAAGATGGTGACGAGGAAGGTATATTTGCGGCCGATCATGTCGCCGAGGCGACCGAACACCAGCGCGCCGAATGGACGGACGATAAAGCCGGCGGCGAAGGCGAGCAGGGCGAAAATAAAGGTGGTGGTCGGATCGCCGATGAAGAACTGCTTGGCGATGATGGAAGCGAGCGAGCCGTACAGGTAAAAATCGTACCACTCAAAAACGGTGCCAAGCGAGGAAGCAAAAATAACTTTGCGTTCTTCCTTGGTCATGTCGTTGGACGCGGGTACCTTGCGTCCGTCGGCGGTCATGCCGGGGGTAATTGCCATGTCTGTCTCCGTCTGTTCGTTATAACTGCTTTTTGACTTAACTGGATGTGCCGACTCGGCCGTGCCGATAGCGTGTCAGCTGGGACGGAGTGTGGACTGCCAAACTTACGACAGGCTTGCTTCAAACTTACACCAAACTTACTCGGGCCGATGTTGGGCGAACACGGCCAGATGATCGGCCATGGCCTTGCGGCTGGCCGGACGCGCATTGCAGCGTTCGAAGTACGCGTGCAGGGCAGGGAACCGGGCCACGCTGCCGGTATTGCGCAACACGCGCAGCACGCTGGTCATCAGGATATCGGCGGCGCTGAAGCGGTCCAGCAGATAATCCCGGTCTGCCAGTTCATGATCGAGTTCGGACAGTTTCGTTTCCACCCGTTCCAGCAGCGCGGGGCGGCGCGCCAGCGCGGCCGGGTCGCCGGCGCCGAAGAAATCGAGTTCGGCCAGCGCCGCCACGGCCGGCTCGACCGTGTTGAGGGCGGCGAACATCCACGTCAGCGTGCGGCTGCGCCCGGCCGCGTCCGCCGGCATCAGCGCCGGCGAGCCGGAGGCAATGTGGTGCACGATGGCGCCCGACTCGAACAGGGTCAGGCCATTCTCCCGATACACGGGAATCTGGCCGAAGGGTTGTAAGGCGCGGTGCGCCGGCGTGTTCAGTTCATCCATGCCGATCAGCTGCACGTCATAGGACAGGCCGGCTTCCTCCAGCGCCCAGCGCACGCGCACGTCGCGCACCATGCCCTGAACCATCTCCGGCACCCAGCGGAAGGCGGTCAGGACACGGCGCGTGGCGCCATCGGTGTAATCGGGGTCGGCAGCGTGGAGGATGGTGGCGTGGAAGGTGTCGTCGATGAGGTTCTGCATGGTGTTCTCCTTGTGAATGGACTAACGTGGCGCCAGATTACCCACGCTGAGAATATGTTCAAGAACATAATTTCAGCTGGCGGATAATGGCGTCCAAAGGAGGTGCTTCCCATGCCCTACACCAGCGAACACAAGTCACGCACGCGCGGCAAGATCGTCGAATCGGCGCGCCGCCTGTTCAACCGCCACGGCTTCGAGCAGGTATCGATCGACCGCGTGATGGCCGACGCCGGGCTCACGCGCGGCGGCTTTTACAATCACTTCGACAGCAAGGACCAGCTGTATGCGGCCGCCGTGGCCAGCTTCAGCGAATGCAATCCATTCCGCCAGCGCCTGCCCGAGTCGAGCGACCCCATGCAGCTGGCGCGCCGCCTGATCGACCTGTATCTGTGCGACGAAGTGCTGGCCGATGTCGATTCGCATTGCCCGCTGTACGCGCTGCCGGGCGACGTGGCGCGTGCCGGGCTGTCGCCGCAACGGGCCTACACCCAGCTGATCCGCAACCTGACCCACGTGCTTGGCATGGCGATGAAGCAATTGCCGGATGGCGCCAAGCGGGCGCAGGTGATCGTGTCGCTGTGCGTGGGCGGCATGGTGCTGGCGCGCACGACCGATGACGAGACGCTGCGCGCATCGCTGCGGCTGTCGGCCCGCGAGCAGGCGCTCGCGTTGCTGGAGGGCGGTTAGCGCGCTACGCGTGAGCGACGAGCTCTATTTGTGGGCGACGAGCTCTATTCGTGGGCGACGATTTGCCCGGTCAGGTTGTCCACCACGACCGGATTGTCGAAGTAGGTAATGATGGGCTGCATGCCGTATTTGTCCTGAATGAACGATCGCCACGCCTCCGTGTACATCGCTTCGGCATCCTGTTTCGAGTTCCACACATAGATGCCGCCGGCGGTGGCGCCATCTTCGGAGAGCACGTAATGCTTGCTTACCAACCCTGCGACGCCCTGATACTTGGGGGCGGTGGTCAAAAACAGGGCCTGCGCTTGCTCACGCGTGACCGGCTTGTCCAGCTTGAACGTCGTCATGGCGATGATCATACAAAGAACTCCTGACAGGGTGGGCTAGCTAGCTGGGCTGGCTACCTGGGTTGGCTACCGGGCTAGCTGTTGATCGAGGCGGGCAGGGTGCGCGCCAGGGGCTTGCGCATAAAAATACTGAACGGATCGTCGGGGTAACTGCCATACGGTCCACAACGCTTGTAGCCGTAACGCTCATACAACGCCAGCGCCGGCTCTTGGTAGGGCCCCGTTTCCAGCGTCAGTTGCGTGCAGCCGTGCGATGCCGCATGCTCCTCCAGCAGATCAAGGAGCTTTTTGGCGACACCTTTGCCACGCGCTTCGGGCTTGACGTACATGCGTTTCAGCTCGCCGAACTCGGGCGTGACGACGACTGCGCAACAGCCAAGCGCCGCGCCGGCATCGTCGCGCGCAACGGCAAACAGCACGTTGGGCTGCGTCAGCGCATCCATATCGAGCGCGTACACGCTTTCCGGCGGATACAAGGTGAGGTGATAGTCGTCCAGGGCGGAAATGAGCGCAATGATTTCCGGCTGGTTCGGCGTTTCGAGGGCAACGTGCATGGCGAATTGATCGGCGGTTGGTGGAGCTAACATTGTATCAAACACAAGCTTAGAATTTTTGCGAACGACCGTACTATATTGTGCTATTCTCGTATCAATCACCAGCGCACACCATCGCATAACACCTCAACGAAGGAGACACACATGATAGACGCCGTCATCGTATCGACCGCCCGCACCGGCCTTGCCAAATCGTGGAAGGGCGCGTTCAACATGACCCATGGCGCCACCCTGGGCGGCCATGTGCTGGCGGCGGCGATCGCCCGCGCCGGCCTCGCGCCCGGCGAGGTGGAAGACGTCGTGATCGGCTGCGCCAATCCGGAAGGCGCCACCGGCGGCAATATCGCGCGCCAGATCGCCTTGCGCGGCGGCTGCCCGGTCGGCACGGCCGGCATGACGGTCAACCGTTTCTGTTCGTCGGGCCTGCAAACCATTGCGCTGGCGGCCCAGCGCATCATCGCCGGCGAAGGCGATATCTACGCGGCCGGCGGCGTCGAATCGATCTCCTGCGTGCAGCAGGAAATGAACCAGCACATGCTGGTCGATCCAGCGCTGAAAGAAATGAAGCCGGCCGTCTACTGGCCCATGCTGCAAACGGCCGAGACGGTCGCCAAGCGCTACCAGATCAGCCGCGAGCGCCAGGACGAATACGGCGCGCAGAGCCAGCAGCGCGCCGCCGCCGCGCAGGCGGCCGGCCTGTTCAATGCCGAGATCGTGCCGATGACCACCGTCATGGGCGTGGCCGACAAAGCCTCGGGCATGCTGCTGACGCGCGAAGTGACCATTTCCGCCGACGAAGGCATCCGCGCCGACACGACGTACGAAGGCGTGTCCAAGATCCGCAGCGCCGTGCCCGGTGGTGTGATTGCCGCCGGCAACGCCAGCCAGTTTTCCGATGGCGCCTCGGTGTCGATCCTGATGAGCGCGGCCACGGCCGCCGCCCGCGGCCTGCAACCGCTGGGCGTGTTCCGCGGCTTCGCCGTGGCCGGTTGCGAGCCCGACGAAATGGGCATCGGCCCCGTGTTCGCCATTCCCAAGCTGCTGAAAAAGGCCGGGTTGTCGGTGGCCGATATCGGGCTGTGGGAATTGAACGAAGCGTTCGCCGTGCAGGTGCTGTATTGCGCCGACACGCTGGGCATCCCCATGGACCGCCTGAACGTCAACGGCGGCGCCATCGCCGTCGGCCATCCGTACGGGGTGTCCGGCGCGCGCCTGGTCGGCCATGCGCTGATCGAGGGCAAACGCCGCGGCGTCAAGTATGTGGTCGTGACGATGTGCATCGGCGGCGGGCAGGGCGCTGCCGGTCTGTTCGAGGTGGTGTAAGCATGCAGTCGAAAATCCTGTCGCGGCGCGACATCGACTTTCTGCTGTACGACTGGCTGGACGTGGAATCGCTGACGCAGCGCCCTCGCTTTGCCGATCACAGCCGCGAGACCTTCAACGCCGCGTTGAACACCGCCGAACAGATCGCCACCGATCTGTTCGCCACCCACAACAAAAAGAACGATAGTCACGAGCCCCATTTCGATGGCCGGACCGTGACCATCATTCCCGAAGTGAAGGTCGCGCTGGATGCCTATTCGGCCGCCGGCCTGATCGCCGCCGGCCAGGACTACGAGTACGACGGCATGCAGCTGCCCTGCGTGGTTGAAAAAGCCGTGTCGGCCTATTTCACCGCGGCCAACACGGCCACGGCCGCGTACATTTTCCTCACCGTCGGCAACGCCAACACCTTGCTCAAGTGCGCCACGCCGCTGCAGATCGACCGCTTCGTGCGGCCCCTGCTGGCCGGGCGCTTCTTCGGCACCATGTGCCTGTCGGAACCCCAGGCCGGTTCCAGCCTGTCCGACATCAGCACCCGCGCCGAGCCAGACCCGGTCGACGGGCCCGAAGGCGAGCGCCAGTTCCGCCTGACAGGCAACAAGATGTGGATCTCGGCGGGCGAACACGACCTGGCGGGCAACATCGTGCACCTGGTGCTGGCCAAGATTCCCGGTCCCGACGGCCGCCTGATTCCGGGCGTCAAAGGGATCTCGCTGTTCATCGTGCCCAAGTTTGTGCTCGACGAGCAAGGCAACCCGGGCGAGCGTAACGACGTGGTGCTGGCCGGCCTGAATCACAAGATGGGCAACCGCGGCACCACCAATTGCCTGCTGAACTTTGGCGAAGGCCGCCATGCGCCCGGCGGCAAGCCCGGCGCCATCGGCTACCTGGTGGGCCAGCCGCACCAGGGTTTGATGAATATGTTTCACATGATGAACGAGGCGCGCATCGGCGTGGGCATGTGCGCCGCCGTGTTGGGCGTAACGGGCTATCTGCATGCACTGGACTACGCGCGCAACCGCCCGCAGGGCCGCTTGCCGGCGGAAAAAGACCCGGTCAAGCCGCAAGTGCCGATCATCGAACACACCGACGTGCGGCGCATGCTGCTGGCCCAGAAGGCCTACGCCGAAGGGGCCATGGCGCTGGTGATGTACTGCGCCCGGCTGGTCGACGAGCAGCACAGCGCACCCGACCCGGCGCGCCGCCTGCATGCCGCGGGGCTGCTCGACTTTCTCACGCCGATCGCCAAGTCGTGGCCTTCGCAATGGTGTGTGGAAGCGAACAGCCTGGCCATCCAGGTACATGGCGGCTATGGTTACACGCGCGAATACAATGTCGAACAGTTTTATCGCGACAACCGCCTGAATGCCATCCACGAGGGCACCCATGGGATACACGGCCTCGATCTGCTGGGCCGCAAGGCCAGCATGCACGATGGCGCCCTGTTCAAGGCCACCGGCGCCGAGATTGCCGTCACCATCGCGCGCGCCCGCGCCAGCGATGTGCCGGCCGAGCTGCAAGCCAACGCCATGGGGCTGGAACTGGCCTGGGAACGCATTGCCAAGGTGACTGCCACGTTGTACGGCGCCTTCGACATGAACCAGACCCTGGCCAACGCCAGCGTGTATCTGGAGGCGGTGGGCCACACCGTGGTTGCCTGGATGTGGCTGGAGCAGGCGTTGGTGGCGCAGCATCGCCTGACGGGCGCCAGCGACGAGGACCGCGACTTTTACCGCGGCAAGCTGCAAGCCTGCCGCTATTACTTCAACTGGGAATTGCCCAAGGTGCAGCCGCAACTGGATCTGCTGGCCAGCATCGACACTACGACGCTGGACATGCAGGACGCGTGGTTCTGAGCCGCCGCGCAATCCCCTGCTACTTTATCAACGCTCCGACCCCTGCATTCACTCTGCAGGGCGATTTACGCTACCAGGAACAACAGTCAGATGATCAAGCACATCGTAATGTGGAAACTGAAGGATTTTGCCGAAGGCGCCGACCGCGCCACCAACGCGGCGCGCATGAAGGAACGGCTCGATGCTTGCGCCACCATCTCACCCGGCACACTCGCCTTCGAAGTGGTGCTGGCCCAGCCGGGGCTGGAAGCCACCTACGACGTGGTGCTGTACTCGGAATTCGCCGACCGCGCCGCGCTCGACGGCTACCTGCATCACCCCACCCATGAAGCCTGCAAGCCCTTCATCGGCGCCATCCGCAGCGAGCGCCAGTGCATGGACTACGAAATCTGATCGCAGCACGACCTTACAACATTCCTACACGGAGACCCCATGCGTACAACTCAAGAATTGTTTTCCCTTGCCGGCAAGACGGCGCTGATCACCGGCGGCTCGCGCGGCCTGGGCCTGCAGATGGCCGAGGCACTGGGCGAACAGGGCGCGACCCTGGTGCTGTCGGCACGCAAGCAAAACGAACTCGATGAAGCGGTCGCGCACCTGGCCGCGCGCGGCATCCAGGCCAGCGCCATTGCGGCCGACCTGTCGCAGGAAGCGCACATCGGTGCGCTGGTCGACGAGGCGATCAAGCGCCTCGGGCACATCGACATTCTGGTCAACAACGCCGGCGCCAGTTGGGGCGCGCCTGCGGAAGATTACCCGGTCGACGCATGGGACAAGGTCATGAACCTGAACGTGCGCTCGATCTTCCTGATCAGCCAGGCCGTGGGCAAGCGCTCCATGATTCCCCGCAAGTACGGGCGCATCATCAATATCTCCTCGGTCGCCGGGCTGGCGGGCAATCCCCCGGGACCCATGCAAACCGTGGCCTACAACACCTCCAAGGCGGCGGTCATCAACTTTACCCGCACCCTGGCGGGCGAGTGGGGCCGCTACGGTATCACCGTCAATTCGATCGCGCCGGGGTTCTTCCCTTCCAAGATGACCAAGGGCTTGATGGAACTCGTGGGCGAAGAAAAACTGGCCATGGACGCGCCGCTGGGCCGCATCGGCGACGATGAAGACTTGAAGGGCATCACCGTGCTGTTCGCCTCCGATGCAGGCAAGCACATCACGGGCCAGACCCTGGCGGTCGACGGCGGGCTGTCGGCGGTATGACGGGCAGCTATCAGCGCATCGTGCTGGCATCGCGCCCGCGCGGGGCGGTCACGCCGGATAATTTTCGACTGGAAAGCACGCCGATCCCCGCGCTGAGCGAGGGTCAGGTGCTGGTGCGCAACCACTACGTGTCGCTGGACCCGTACATGCGCGGCCGCATGAGCACGGCCAAGAGCTACGCCGCGCCGCAGCAACTGGACCAGACCATGCTGGGCGGGGCGGCCGGCGAGGTGGTCGCGTCAAGGCATCCCAAGTTTGCCGTCGGCGACCATGTGACCGGCATGCTGGGCTGGGCCGAAATGGGCGTGGCCGATGGCGCGGCCCTGCGCCGGGTCGACACCTGCGCGATTGCCCTGTCCGCTTATCTGGGCGTGATGGGCATGCCCGGGGTAACCGCATGGTACGGCCTGAACCAGATCATGCTGGCCAAGCCGGGCGAAACGGTGCTGGTGTCGGCCGCCAGCGGCGCCGTGGGCAGCGCGGTCGGACAACTGGCCAAGCTGCGCGGTTGCCGCGCCGTGGGCATTGCCGGCGGCGCCGAGAAATGCGCTTACGTGGTCGAGCAGCTGGGCTTCGATGCCTGCGTCGATTACAAGGGGGGTAATCTGGAAGCCGACCTGGCCGCCGCCACGCCGGACGGGGTCGATGCGCTGTTTGAAAACGTGGGCGGCCCGTGCATGGATGCGGTGTTGGCGCGCATGAACGCCTTCGGCCGGATCGCTCTGTGCGGCCTGATCGCGGGCTACAACGGCGACGACATGAGCCTGAAGAACTTGCGCTTTCTGCTGACCAGCCGGCTGACCCTGCGTGGCTTCATCGTCACCGAGCATCTTGATCTGTGGCCGCAGGCCTTTGCCGAGCTGGCGCCGCTGGTGGCGTCGGGTCGGCTCATCTACCGCGAGTCGGTGGCGGACGGGCTGGCCGCCGCACCGGACGCATTCATCGGCCTGCTTCAGGGCCGCAACTTTGGCAAGCAACTCGTGAAGGTAATCTAAATGAAGAATTTTGAGGGCAAGGTCGCGGTCATTACGGGTGGCGCGAGCGGTCTCGGGCGTGAGTTCGCCAGCACCGCCGCCGCTCTGGGCATGAAGCTGGTGCTGGCCGATGTGCAGCAGGATGCGCTGGACCAGGCGCGCGCCGAACTGGAAGCGGGCGGAGCCAGCGTGCTCGCCATGCTGTGCGACGTGCGCCGCGGCGACCAGGTGCAGGCACTGGCGGACGCCACCATGGAGCGCTACGGCGCCGTGCACCTGCTGTTCAACAACGCCGGCGTCGGGTCGGCCGGGCTGATCTGGGAGAATTCGGTCGCCGACTGGGAATGGGTGCTGGGCGTGAACGTGTGGGGCGTGATCCACGGCGTGCGCATCTTCACCAAGCTGATGCTGGAAAGCGCCGCGCGCGAGCCGGGTTACGAAGGGCATATCGTCAACACGGCCTCCATGGCAGGGCTGCTCAACGCGCCGACCATGGGCGTATACAACGTGTCCAAGCACGCGGTCGTGTCGCTGTCGGAAACCCTGTACCACGACTTGCAGCTGGTCGAAGCGCCCATCGGCGCCTCCGTGCTGTGCCCGTACTTCGTGCCGACGGGTATCAGCCAGTCGCACCGCAACCGCCCGGACGACGTCAGGATGATGGATGCGCCCACGGCCAGCCAGCGCGCGGCCCAGGCCATGACGCAGAAGGCGGTCGAATCGGGCAAGGTGTCGGCCGCCGACGTGGCGCGCATGACGTTCGACGCCATCCGCGACGGCCAGTTCTATATTTATTCGCATCCCGGTGCGTTGGCCGGTGTGGCCGAGCGCATGGAGGACATCGTGCAGCAGCGTAATCCGAGCGATCCGTACAAAGCCACGCCGCATATCCGCGACATGCTGCGCGCCAAGATGGCGGCGCCGCGCTGATTACTGCAACAGCCGCTCGTGCAACTCGGCGGGCGCGTTGTCGTAGAGCGTGACGACGGTCGAGGTGCGGGTGCCGTAGCCGGGCGTTTCGATGCAGACGGCCGACAGCTTGCGTTCCAGTTCGATCTCGATGCCCGTGTCGGGCAGGCGCAGGTCGGAGGCACGGGTGGTGTCGGCCAGCATTTCGAAATAGGCGTCTTCGGGCGCGCCCTGGCACAGCAAACTGGCGAACTGGGCCTTGGTGCGCAGCACCTTGGGCCACGGCGCATCGAGCAGGCTGTTGGAAATGCCATAGATGCCCGGCTCCAGCTGCTTGCCGTTGCGCGTGTCGGCGTCGCCCCGGTTGGAGAACCAGAACAGTTGTTCGCGGTCGCCCAGCACCAGGTTGAAGCCATTGTAATCGTCGCAGTTGCCGATCAGGCTGTGCACGTATTGCTGCGCGCTCAGCTCGCCCGTCAGGAAATCGGCCACCAGCGCGCCGCGCGAGGGTGCGTCGGCACGCCGCTCCAGGGGCCCGCGGATATTGGTCAGGGCGGCAAAGCGGGGACCATGGGGGCCTTGCTGCGACACCCCCATCCAGCTGCCGCCGAATTTCAGGTCGCGTCCGGCGATGACGTGGGGCGATTCCGGCCAGGGAGCGGCCGCAGCGGTAGGACGGTCGTAAAACTCGTCCCGGTTAGCGGCAGCAATCAATGGCGCGCCCGGCATGACGCGCCAGGCAAATACGATCAGGCACATGGGGTGAACTCCGTGAAAACTTCGGTGTGGCGTGTGCCTTCGATAAACTCGGCCAGACCTGCGGCCTGAACGGCGCTGGCCAGATGCGCTTCAAATTCCGGGGCGACCTGCTGATAGACTTCCATCCAGGTCTGGCTGCCGCTGCCGCCATCGGCGCGGTGTTTGAGCTGGCAGCGCGCCGCGCCCTTGGCCACACGGGCCTGCATGGCACGCACGCGCGGCAACAGCGCGTCCACGTGCTGCGCGGGCACCCGGTAATAGATATACAGGTCGGCCATGCGGCTCAGATGTCGAGCGTGTCGAGCGAATAAGGCATGGGCAGCAGGCGCAGCGGGGCGCCAGTGGCGGCACCGAGATGGATGGCGCCCTGCTCGAACGCCGCCAGCTTCAGTTCGACCAGCACGTCACAGCCGCCGCTGCCGTTCGGCGCCGCGTTGACCACCATGCCGCAGGGCTGGTCCGGGTCGGCCACGGCGTACACTTCGGCGCCGGCCACCGCATTGATCAGCCCGCCGGCGCCATCGATGGTGGCCAGCGTGGTACGACGCTTGAGCTTACCCAGGTACTGGCTGCGCGCGACGATTTCCTGCCCGGGATAGCAGCCCTTCTTGAAATTGACGCCGCCGAGCAGTTCCAGGTTGACCATCTGCGGCACGAACTGGTCTTGCGTGCGGGTGCTGATTTGCGGCACGCCGGCATGGATTTCGGACAGGCGCCAGGCGTCGTTGCCGCCCAGCGCCAGCGTGTCCAGCAGCGCCGGCATGGCGGCCACGGCGTTATCCGGCGACGTGATCCACTGATAACGGGGTGCGCCGAGCGCGTCGGCAAGCCGAACCAATACGCCGCTGGCGTGGTCAATCCGACTGTGCGGCGTGGCGGGCAGCGCGCCGAACAGGGGCAGCAGGCAAGCCTGGGCCGCGGCGCCGCCGAAGCCCAGCATGACGACCTCGGCGGTGGCGTCGCTCAGCTTGGCCTTGTCGCGCATCACGAACATGGCCAGGCGCTTCTGCAAGGCGGCCTGCAGATCGCGGGCCAGCTGCAAATACACGGTCTCGCCGCTGCGCCACATCAGGAAGCTTGCCTGCAGCCGGCCTTTGGGGGAACAGTAGCCGGCCAGGCGGGTTTCCGCTTCGCCCAAGTGCTCGACATCGTTGGTGAGCTGCTTGTGCAGGAAGCTGGCCGCGTCCGGACCGGCAACGGCGATCAAGCCCTGGTCGCTGATGACGGCGACGAAGCCGGCAGCCAGATCGGCCGGGCTGAGCACGCGCCCAAAGTGGGCGAACTGCCCGGCCACCCCGGTATCGGGGGCGGCAGCGGCAAGCGAGGCGAGATATTCATTCCAGTTGTTCATAAATTCCGAAAGTTTCCTGATTAAAGCTTTATGATTACGGGCTCATTATAGAGTTGTCGAGAAAATCGCGCCGGACACCGCGCAAAACCACCATTCCAGCTATGGGCTTCATAAAAAAACTAATCGTTACTACTGTTATCGTGTCGGTCGCCACTGTCGGTGGCTTCTCGTTCTGGGCCAAGGGGCCCATCACCGAGTCGGGCGAGCCGATTCCGTTCACGGTGCTGCCGGGCAGCAGCGTGGGGGCGGCAGCGCAGCAAATCGCCAAGGCGGGGGTGCCGGTCAATCCGGTCATGCTGTCGATGCTGGCGCGCGTGACGCAGAAAGCCAACCGCATCAAGGCCGGCAGCTACGAGCTGAAACCCGGCACCACGCCGCGCCGCCTGATCGACCAGCTGGTGCGCGGCGAGTTCGCCCAGGAATCGCTGACCATCATCGAAGGCTGGACGTTTCGCCAGATGCGCGACGCGGTCAACGCCAGCGCCGGACTCAAGCATGAAACGGCCAGCCTGAGCGACCGCGAACTGATGGCCAAGGTGACCACCCAGTTCAAGGAGCCGGAAGGCTTGTTCTTCCCGGATACGTATCTGTTTGCCAAGGGCTCCAGCGATTTGCAGATTTTCAAGCAGGCGCACACCATGATGATGACGCGGCTGGGCGCTTCGTGGGAAAAGCGCGACGCCAGTCTGCCGTACAAGACGCCGTACGAAGCGCTGATCATGGCGTCGATCGTCGAGAAGGAAACTGGGCAGAAGTCCGAGCGCGCCCAGATTGCGGGGGTGTTTGTCAATCGCCTGCGCATCGGCATGATGCTGCAGACCGATCCGACCGTCATTTATGGCATGGGCAGCAAGTACGACGGCAAGATCCGCAAGAAGGATCTGGAAACCGATACCCCGTACAATACCTATACGCGCAACGGCTTGCCGCCCACGCCGATCGCCTTGCCGGGCGTGCAATCGCTGTCGGCGGCGCTGGGCCCGGCCAAGACCGAGGCCTTGTACTTCGTCTCGCGCGGCGATGGCACCAGTCAGTTTTCCGACAACTTGAACGACCACAACAAGGCCGTGAACCAATATCAACGCTAGAATCACAGGCTTTTTTGCTTTATGACTGACCGCATGACTGACGGCATGACCAACACCACCGCCACCCACCGCTGTGCCGGGCACGGCAAATTCATCACCTTCGAAGGCATCGACGGCGCCGGCAAGTCCACCCATATCGCTTACGTGGTGGCCTTGCTGGAGGCGCGCGGCAAGACCGTGGTGTCGTCGCGCGAGCCGGGCGGCACCGCCATGGGCGAAAAGCTGCGCGAACTGCTGCTGCACGAAAAGATGCACCTTGAAACCGAGGCGCTGCTGATGTTCGCCAGCCGGCGCGAGCACCTGGCGCAGGTGATCGAGCCGGGGCTGGCGCGCGGCGACTGGGTCGTTTCCGACCGCTTCACCGACGCCAGTTTCGCCTACCAGGGCGGCGGGCGTGGCCTGAACCGCGCAAAAATGGAGGCGCTGGAGCAATGGGTTCATCCCCATCTGCAACCCGACCTGACCATGCTATTCGACGTGCCGCTGGATGTGGCGCGGGCGCGCCTGGACGCCACCCGCACGCTCGACAAGTTCGAGCAGGAACAGGCCGAGTTCTTTGCCGCCTGCCGCGCGGAATACCTGCGCCGCGCCGCCCAGTTCCCCGAGCGCATCGTGGTCATCGACTCCACCAATAGCATCGAGGCCACCCGCGCGCGCCTGTGCGAGATCGTGGAGAAGCTGCTGTGACGGCCGCCGTTTCTTGCAAACCGGCGGTGCTCGCCGCCGACGATGTTACGGGCGGGGTCTAGCCATGGCCGCCATTTACCCTTGGCAAACGGCTGCGTGGGAGCAACTGCAAGCCTTACGTGCGCGCATGCCGCACGCCTTGCTGTTTCACGGCGCGGCCGGCACCGGCAAGTCCGACTTCATCGAGGCATTCGCCCAATCGCTGCTGTGTGAAAACGTCCGGCCTGACGGCCATGCCTGCGAAACCTGCGTCTCCTGCGGCTGGTTCCTCCAGCACAACCATCCCGATTACCGCCGCGTGCGTCCGGAAGCGCTGGAAGACGAGCCGCCGGCCGACGGCGAGGAGGGCGGCGACAGCGACGGCAAGAAAACCAAGGCGGCCGCCAAGGCCCCGTCCAAAGACATTAAGATCGACCAGATCCGCGCGCTGGCCGACTTCATGAATATTTCCACGCACCGCCAGGGGTTGCGGGTGGTGGTGCTGTATCCGGCCGAAGCGCTGAACTCGGCCTCGTCCAACGCCTTGCTCAAGACGCTGGAAGAGCCGCCGCCCGGCACCGTGTTCCTGCTGGCGTCGAACAGCCTCGACCGCTTGCTGCCGACCATCCTGTCGCGCTGCCGCAAGTTCGCCTTGCCGATGCCCGACAACGCGGCCGCGTTGCTGTGGTTAAAGCAGCAAGGCCTGGCCGATGCCGATGCCTGGCTGCGCGAGCAGGGCGGGGCGCCGCTGGCGGCGCTGGCCCAGTCGGAAACGGCCAGCCGCGAAGAAATGGAAACATTGCTGCAACTGCTGGCACATCCCAGCATTGAACTTTCCCTGAAACATGCCGATAAACTCAGCAAGGTTCCGCTGAGCGCGCTGGTGTCCTGGCAGCAGCGCTGGCTTTACGATGTTTTTTCCTACAAGTTATCCGGACAGATACGCTATTTCCCCCGCTACCAGAAGGAACTTGCAGTGCTGGCGGGCAAAGTGCACACTGCCAGTTTGCTGCGTGCAATCAAGAGCACGAATGACCGGCGCGCCGTGGCCGATCATCCCCTGTCGCCGAAATTGTTTGTCGAAGACATGTTGCTTGATTACACTGCGTGTTGCACCTGAAAGGACTTAGATGACTGGCAACCCCACTGACCCGAACGCCCCGCAGACTCCGCGGCCGTCGGTGCTGTCGCTTGCCATCAAGGAAAAAGCGGCCTTGTACGCCGCGTATATGCCGTTTCTCAAGAACGGCGGCATTTTCGTGCCGACCGCCAAGCCGTACAAGATCGGCGACGAGATCTATCTGATACTGGCGCTGATGGACGACCCCAACAAATACCCGATCGCCGGCAAAGTGGCCTGGATCACGCCGGCCGGCGCCAACAATAACAAGGCGCAAGGCATCGGCGTGCACTTTCCGGAAGACGAGGCGGGAACCCGCGCCAAGCTGCGTATCGAAGAAATTCTGGGAGCTGCCTTACGCTCATCGCGCGCCACGCATACGCTGTGAACAACGCTATCTGCTTTTCCTAAAGTGCCAGCACTGCCAGCAACCGTCGTTCCCGCGCAGGCGGGAACCCATCGCATCCAAACCCAACCACTAGCACATGCAATTTACCCACCGCCTAGCCCAGCAAGACGACCTACCCACTATCGTCGCCATCTACAATTCCACGGTCGCCTCGCGCGAAGTGACCGCCGACACGGAACCGGTCTCGGTTGAATCGCGCCAGCAATGGTTCGACGATCACACCCCAAACCGTCGCCCCCTGTGGGTGATCCACGCCGCCGGCGACACCAGTGATCGGCCGGAAGTCATCGGCTGGATGTCGTACTCGAATTTCTACGGCCGTCCGGCATATTCCGGCACGGCCGAGCTGTCGATTTACATTGCGGAAAGCTGGCGCGGCAAGGGCATCGGCCGCTATTGCTTGACTGAAGCCATCGCCTACGCGCCGCAGATTGCCGTGCACACGCTGCTGGGCTTCATCTTCGGCCACAATGCGCCCAGCCTGGCATTGTTCGGCAAGTTCGGTTTCGATACCTGGGCCAACCTGCCCAAAGTGGCCAATCTGGACGGCGTTGAACGCGATCTGATCATTCTGGGCAAGCGCGTGGCCTAAGCTTTACAATGGCGGGATGTATATCGATTCCCATTGCCATATCAACTTTCCTGAGCTAGCGGCGCGCATGCCCGAGATTCTCGCCAAGATGGCGCAGAATCAGGTCACGCACGCGCTGTGCGTTTCCGTCGACCTGCCGGACTTTCCCCAAGTGCTGGCACTTGCGGAAAAATATCCGCACATCTTTGCCTCGGTCGGCGTGCACCCCGACTACGAAGACACGCCGGAGCCCACGGTCGACCAGCTGGTCGGGCTATCGCAGCATCCCAAAATTATCGCCATAGGCGAGACCGGGCTGGACTACTACCGACTCGAAGGCGATCTGGAATGGCAGCGCGAGCGCTTTCGCGTCCACATCCGCACTTCAAGAATCACCCGTAAGCCATTGATTATTCACACCCGCGCGGCCAGCGAAGATACCATCCGCATCATGCGCGAAGAGGGTGCCGGTACCGATCAGGGCGGCGTAGCCGGCGTCATGCATTGCTTTACCGAATCGCTGGAAGTGGCGGAGGCGGCGTTGGCAATGGGTTTCTATATTTCGTTCTCAGGCATCGTCACGTTCAAAAGCGCCAAGGATCTGCAAGCGGTTGCGCGCGCCGTGCCGCTGGAGCGGATTCTGATCGAAACCGATTCCCCTTATCTGGCGCCGGTACCGCACCGCGGCCGAATGAACGAGCCAGGCTTCGTAATGCACGTTGCCGAGTATCTGGCGAATCTGAAAGACGTGCCACTGGCTACGGTGGCAGCGCAAACCACGCAGAATTTCTTCAATCTTTTCAATATCGTACGGGACTAAGCTCATGCTAGATCTGGCTAGAACTTGCGTTGCTATCTCATTGACGATTGCCGTCGCCGCGCCAGCCTGGGCGGACGCCGTGAACGATCTGGTCAAGGCCGCGCAACTGGATAACCCGACCATGATCAAGAGTTTGCTAGCCGCGGGTGGCAATCCGAACACGATCGATCCGATCAGCGGCGAGCCCGTACTGATTCTGGCGCTGCGCGAGGATGCGCACCGAGCCATCGAAGTGTTACTCAAGCGTAACGATCTGCTGCTTGAGCAGACTGCGCCCAACGGTAACACAGCGCTGATGATGGCGGCTTTCAAGCACAACAAAGCGGCCGTCGACGCGTTGCTGGCCAAGGGCGCCAATGTCAACCGCCAGGGGTGGAGTGCGTTGCATTTCGCCGCGGCCAGTGGCGACGACGATATTGCCAAGGCCCTGTTGGCACGAGGCGCGGCCATCGATGCGCTGGCTCCAAACAATCAGACAGCGCTGATGGTGGCAGCGCGCGAAGGGCAGGAGACGGTAGCGCTGGTTCTGCTGCGCGCTGGCGCCAACGCAAAATTGAAGAGTGGCGAGGGGCTCACCGCATCGCAGATCGCTACGCGCGCGGACAAGGCGCGGGTTGCAGCCGCTATCGACGGCTATGTATCTCGCTGAAAGCACCGGATGCCTTATTTCAGCTTAATCAAGGACTTGCGTTCATTATTTAAAGTGAAATAGTTAATGTTGGCGATCTAGTTCTGGTGCTGCTTGCATAGACTTAGAAGCTACTTTAACTGTGGAATAGTTCAAGTCACGTAGTTAATGTGATGTAGTTAAAGTGTGACTCACGCACGCCTCCCCGATATCTATCTCCATCGCAAGCGGCCGCCACTGTTGGCCTGCCGGAACTAAATGTTTTCCATCTGTACTCCTCTTCCATTTCACGAACTGACACCGAAACCACTCGCAGCTCGCAGCTTGGTATGCAAGGGAACTTGTCGATAATGGTTACGTCGTACTGATACCACATGCAAAGCACCGGCTTAGGGCAGGGCACCTGAACTGGGATTAAAAGGAAAACTATGCTGAACGAACGCGAAATCGAGAGCTGCTACCTGGGGCAATTCATCCCCGTCCATTACCATCACAATATGTTGATGGATCAAAATCGCATGCATGGCTTTAAGTCGGCCATTCATTACGCGGTCTTTCCCGGCGCCAAGGTGCTGGAACTGGGTGGCGGCACTGGCGTGCTGTCCTGGTTCGCCGCTGCCAAGGCTGAGAAGGTCTACTGCGTCGAGTTCAACCCAGACATGGTCAAGGAAGCGCGCAAGATGCTGGCCATGAATCCGAACGGCCACAAGGTCGAGGTGATCCATGCCGATGCCTTCGAATACCTGCCGCCCGAGCCGGTCGATATCGTCATCTGCGAAATGATCCACGTCGGCATGCTGCGTGAAAAGCAGGTCGAGGTGATCGAAGCGTTCAAGCGCCGCTATCTGGCCCGCTTCGGCGGCCCGCTGCCGATCTTTATGCCGGAAGCGGTGATTATGGCGGTGCAGCCATTGCAGCAGGAATACGATTTCGAAGGGTTCTACGCGCCCATCGTCCAGTTCCAGGAAACCACGGTGGTTTATCCCGGTACGGTGGAAATCGCGCCGCCGGCCGTGTACAGCATCCTCGACTTCAGCCAGCCCACCGATACCCACATCGCCTGGGAAGGCAAATTCCTGGTCGAAAAGGGCGGCTGCGTCAACGCGATGCGCTTCGTGACCAAGAACATTCTGGCGGTGGTTCCGGAACGCAACAGCACCATCGACTGGCTCAACCACTATATGACGCTGCCGCTGGCCAAGCCGGTGCAGGTGCAGGCCGGCGACGTGATACAGGTCAGTTTCGCCTATCGCGCGGGCGGTTCGCTGCCATCGCTGGAAGCGGCCATCAAGGTCGATGTGGTCTACGATTCGGTCGCTCAGCCGACTGGACGGATCGAGGCGTACGCCTGATTACCCTCGCAGCGGCCGGAGCCAGTGTCCCCGCGCCGCTCGCGCAACCGCCAGGCAGCACCGGCCGAAACAACGCCGCCCTACGTCTGGCCGCCTGGATCATCTAAAATGGCGGTTTCCCTTCAAGAATAGAACGTCCCATGGAATCGATCGACCAGCGTTATCTCGTCCAGCAAAACAAACTGAGCGACGACGGCAAAAAGCCTCCCGTGTTTGCCAAAGTAATGCGCAGTAAGGAAGGCAAGTTTGAAGGTGTCTCTTTTATCAAAAATAAGGAGAAAGCCACCATCATGACCATTTCAGAAGCCAACGAAGTCATCGAATGGGCCGGGTCCAAAAAGGCCAGCGCCCACGAATACGCCACGCGCATCATCTGCGTCGGCCAGTAACGGCCTTTCAGCCCCGTCGGCTTCCCGCGGCCGCCCACCGTTCGTCGGACCGGCGCGCCCGTTCATCACCCCCGTATGCAGTTCGTCACACCACCGTTGAATCCAGAACGGCGGTGACGTACTGTCACGCCATTGAATCGTCAACAGGGAGATAAACGATGATGGGATTTCTGATCTGGCTGGTGGTGCTGGTGGTTTGCTGGCCGCTGGCCTTGCTCGCACTGGTGCTGTATCCGCTGATCTGGCTGCTGTTGCTGCCGTTACGCCTGCTCGGCATCGGCGTCGAAGCGGTGTTCGATCTGCTGCGCGCGATTTTGACCCTGCCGGCCCGCGTGCTGCGCGGTAGTCGATGAGCCAACAATGTGCTGCAACTAACAGACGGCATCCATGGACAGGTCTAAGTTGATCAACGGACGCAGCGTTCGCAGCGCGAAGCTGTGCAACCTTCACCTATCAAAGGAAACTCATCATGCGTTTGGATATCTACCGCAGGGCCGAAAATGGCGGCAAATACTCGTATCTGGCAGTCCCGGAGGACCGCAGAATTCCTGAAGAAGCCACCAACACCGACTGGCAAGTAGAGGCCAAGGCATTTGAAGTCGACGACGACGCCAACCAGATCGTCGATTACGAAATCGATCAGCTGAGCGAGCAGATTGCCGAAAAAGGTTATGCGATGACCCACGTGCACTAGGTATTTCGCGCCGTCGCGCCAGCGGCGGCGAGGTCACCGAATCCGGGCGAGCCACGCCCGCCCGGATTCGTTCTGTGTTTATAATCGTGCAATGCGCGAATCCTCCCAAGTTCAAAAGCACTTTCTCGCCCTGTCCGGCAGCCTGCGCAGCGGGTCAACCAATACCGCGCTACTGCATGCGGCGGCCATGCTCGCACCATCCCATATCCAGCTTACCGTCTACGACGGAATTCCCAGCCTGCCCCATTTCGATCCGGATCAGGAAGAATGCCTGCCGCCGTCAGTGCAGAGCTTGCGCCAGTTATTGTGTGGCTGCGATGCGATCCTGATCGCCGCAACGTCACCGGCGCCCTTTCCATCTAGCCAATCGGGGCCTTCAATAAATCACATGTGTTAAATAAATTGCTGGATCGTCTACATTATGCAAAAGTTATGCGTTATTCTTTCGCAATGCCATCGATGGCGATGGTTGAATCTTACGAAAGTTTCGCATGCAACCACATTCATTCCGACTGGCACTGTGCGCAATCGCAGCTGCAGCCGTAACCAGCGTGCCGGCCCATGCAAAAACGGCCTCTGCATCGGCGCAGATCGACCAGTTCACCTATGAGCTGATCGATCTGGACCTGGCCGATGGCATCACGCCCGGCATCAGTTTTTTCGATAACGCGTTCCAGGTCGACAGCGCCTATCGCGGCGACGGTCTGACCGAGCAGTTTATCTACACGGCAGGCGCCACCAGCGTCGCGCGCAGCTACGGCGCCACCAGCGCGATGCTGACGACGACGGGCGTATCGTCCACGTCGCGTCTGGTCGATCCCACCGCGCCGTTCGCGGTCACGCATCTGTTCACCAGCTCCGGCTACTATCGGTCCGACTTCGTGCTGACGGCTGGCACCGGACTGCGCGTATCCGCTCTGGGCACGCTGTCCGTCGACACGCAAGGGCCCGGCTGCATGGGCAGGGCCAGTTTCGGCGTCAGCGCACAGCTCACTGGTGACTCGGCAGGACGCGATGAATCGATCTATTCCGGCCACTACTTCAACACAGAAAGCGGCGCCGCAAGCCATCGCGTGTCAGCGTTTGTTTCCACCGACCAGTTGGCGCGCACCGGCAGCTTTACTTTCAAATGGCGTGCGGGGCGATCAAACGTTCGCCAGCTATCTAAATCTGGACGCCGGGACACGTGCCTACACGCTGCGGGGCTACCTGGAAACCGGCAGCGTTGCCGAGCAAGGCTATCTGTATTTCCGCACCGATACCTACGTCAGCGCAGCGCCCGTGCCTGAGCCGGCAACTTACGGCATGCTGCTCGCCGGCGTGGTGGTGATCGGTGCCGCCGCGCGCAGAAAAGCCCGCCGCGATTAAGGTACCTGCCGGGCGATCCTAACTGACCATCGCATCGAACGCCGATCTGACCAGGATAATCAGCATCAGCACGAACGACACCATTTTCCAGAAGGTGACGGGATTGCGTTCAATCAGGGGTAGCCGGCGGCGGTCGCGAAATTCCTTGTTCGGGTGACGCAGCTCGAACACGAATTCGGCCACCTCGTCATAGCGCTTCTGTGGCAGCGGGTGGACGGCCTTGCGGATAGCTTCGTCGACCCAGGCGGGCGTTTCGGCATTGAAGTCGAGCAGCGAGTGGTAGCGTAAATTGCGTTGCTGGGCAGCCGATTTGATTTTTGGGATCTGCACATCGTAGGGCAGGCGGCCGCTGAGCATTTGATAGGTGATCACGCCCAGCGCAAACAGGTCCGAGCGCGATGTGCCCGCGTCGCCAAGGAAGTATTCGGGCGCCGCATACAGCGCCGCGCCCAGCACGTGCCGAGGCGCGCCGTCGGTCTCGTTTTCCATCACGCCAGCCACGCTGGTGGAACCGAAATCGATAATCTTCACCGTGCCGCTGGCGTCGATCATGATGTTTTCGGGCCGCAGATCCTGGTGCAGCATTTCCATGCGGTGAAAGGCGCGCACGCCCTTGGCGATCTGCTCCACAATCGCGCGCACGCTTTCCAGATCCGGCTTGGGATGATCGCGCATCCATTGGGCCAGCGTTTGGCCCTCGATGTATTCGGTGACCAGATAGATGAAATTGCGTTTGTGCCTTTGCAGGCAGGGTTTCAGCACGTGCGCGCTGTTGATACGCCGGGCTACCCATTCCTCCATCAGAAAGCGCTCGACATAGGCCGGGTCGTGCTGCATGTCGATCGACGGCGTTTTGATAATCACCAGCGCCTTGGTTTCGCTGTCGGTGGCGAGGTAAATGTGGCTGCGGCTGCTGCCGCGCACTTCGCGGATGATCGTATAGCCGTCGAAACTGGCGCGCGGCTCGAGGATGGGCGGGAAGGGCAGTACTGCAAGCTGTTGGTAGATCTCGCTCGCTTCCGGCTGGGCCAGCTCGTCGATGCGCACCAGCTGGGCGGTCAGATTATCGGTGCTGCCGGCGTCGAAGGCGAATTGGACGATGCGGCGCGCCGCCGCGTCCAGATCGGCCCCGCATTCGTTAACGGCGGCGATGACGGTCGCGGCGTCCACATGGTCATACACGCCGTCAGTGGCCAGCAAAAACACGTCCCCTTGGTCGAGCGGAAAAGTGCGGTAATCGATCTCCAGCTGGTCGCTGATGCCCATCGCGCGGCTCAGATAGTTCTGTTCGGCCGACACGACGATGCGGTGATCGTTGGTCAGCTGCTCCAGCGCATGCGCATGCAGCCGGTAGATGCGCGCGTCGCCCACGTGAAAGATGTGGGCCGTGGTCGACTTGAATACCATCGCGCTGAGCGTGCAGACATAACCGCGGTCCTTGTCATAGCGCCCCTGGCCTTGCTGGGTTTGCGAATACAGCCACGAATTGGTGGCCACCAGCACCCGCTCGACCGAGGTTTTGACGGACCACGCGTCCGAGGTGCAGTAATAATCTTCCAGAAAACCGGTGACGGCCGATTGGCTGGCAATCTGGCTGACATCGCTGGCACTGATGCCGTCGGCCAGCGCGATGGCGATGCCCTTGGCGCTCAACTGCGGTTCCCTGGGCACGCAGATGCCGTGGAAATCCTGGTTGATCTCCTTGCGGCCTTTATCGCTGTGCTGTCCGAACGAGATTTTCAATGGGGCGCCTGATCAAAACGAAAACCAAAACAGAATGGAAAACAAAAAAGCCCCAGCGCAGGCGCTGAGGCTCGTTAGTGTAGCGCTGCGATTACTTGAAGCTGCGTTTCGGCGCGGTGCGGATGTGCGTGGTGTACAGGGTCAAACCGGTGAAAGTCAGGCCGCCGACCAGATTACCCAGCACGGTCGGGATCTCGTTCCAGATGATGTAATCCATGATCGAGAAATTGCCGCCCATGAGCATCGCCGACGGGAACAGGAACATGTTGACCACCGAGTGTTCGAATGCCATTGCGAAAAACAGCATAATCGGCATCCACATGGCGATGACCTTGCCGCTGACGGACGTGGAAATCATGGCGCCGACCACGCCGGTCGACACCATCCAGTTGCACAGCATACCGCGCACGAACAGGGTCAGCATGCCGTAGGCGCCATATTCGGCGTAGCCCAGGGTGCGCGCTTCGCCGATGCCGGCGATGGCCACGCCGACTTTGCTCGGTGCCGTCTGAAAGCCGTTGGTGAACACGATGGCCATCAGCAGCGCCACGGTGAGGGCGCCAAGGAAGTTACCGGTGAATACGATGCCCCAGTTTTTCAGGATCGCCGGAATGGTCACGCCGGGACGCTTGTCGATGTAGGCCAGCGGGGTCAGGACCATGACGCCGGTGAGCAGGTCGAAGCCCAGCAGGTACAGCATGCAAAACCCGACCGGAAACAGGATAGCGCCCACCAGCGGAACGCCGGTCGTGACGGAGCAGTGCACTGCGAATACGGCGGCCAATGCCAGGATGGCGCCGGCCATGTAGGCGCGGATGAGTGCATCGCGCGTCGCCATGTAGATTTTGGATTCGCCTGCATCCACCATTTTTGTCACAAATTCTGAAGGCACCAGATACGCCATAAAGTCTCCCGCTTTCGTCCGCAGTTACTGCGGTAATCAATTTAAAGAAAATCAAAGTTGTTACGCATGTATGCACACGCCCACTTGGCTTAGCAATAAGCGGGCCTGAACGGCGGAAGAGTGAACCAAGTGCTTTTTGGTATCAAACCATGCGCACGGGGTCGGGGCTAAGACTTCCGGGTGCGCTACTCATGCACCAAGTTGTGCAACGGTGCGTCGTTCCGGTGCGTTGCCGCACCGCATCGGGGATGCGATGATGGAAGAAAAACTTTACTACAGGTCTGGATACGGAGGTGGCACGCGAAGAGTGCACCGCTGCGTCAGCGCAGTGCTGGATGTGCCAGATAGTGCGCAGGTTGCACCGCAGCGCGGCATTGCGGGCGTGATAGATAGTCGTCAGGACTGTGGCAGGTGTCGTTCGAAACGCACTGCATTGCGCGCCTTGGCGCGCTGGGCTTCGACCTGGCGATCGCGTGGCGACGCCGTGGTGACCAGATTGCCGAGCAGTTCCCGCGCGACGGCGGCCACCTGATCGACCGCATGGTTGAAAGCGGCCTCGTTGATTTTGGACGGCGTGTTGTAGCCGCTGAGCTTACGCACGAACTGCAGCGCAGCGGCGCGCACCTCATCGTCGGTGGCTGGCGGGGCGAAGTTAAACAGGGTTCGGATGTTGCGGCACATGGTGGGTGGCGCCTCTGGTGTGGGCTATGTCACCGTTAAGTGAGGGGCGGGCATGCCACGGCAGGCGCGCGGCGGCTTACCCCTGTTTAACGGTGACATAGCAGTCGTGTGAGCCAGCATAAATCGTAACATGGACACTGCGGACGCGAGATTCAAAGCGAGATTCAGAGCGAGGTGGTGATTGCGTAGATCAGCAATCCCACCAGGCCGCCCACGATGGTGCCATTGATGCGAATAAATTGCAGGTCACGACCAACGGCCAGCTCGACGCGGCTGGTCATTTCTTCCTTGCTCCAGCCGGCCAATTGCTGCTCGATAAATCGGCCGATGTCGCCGCGGTAGCGCCGTACCAGCGCGGTGCTGCCATTCTGGATCGCCAGATTGAGCCAGCTGCGCGCCGCCGGATCGGCGGCCAGGCCGTGACCGAGTTCGCCGACCACCTTGCCTAGCAGCCCGGTTAAGTGAGACTGCTCACTGTCCAGGTCGGCCAGCAGATGCTCGCGCACCGTGGACCACAAGCCGTCGATGGCTAGCTGAACCGCTTCGCTGTCGACTGCCTGGTCACGGAAGCGGTCGATATCGGCGCGCCATTCGGGGTCGTCCTTGAGCCGGCCGGCGCTTTCAGCAATCCAGTCGCCCACGCGGGCGCGCAGCGGATGGGCGGCGTCATCGCGGATCCGGCCAACCTGGCCGTGCAATCCGGTAATAACCTTGGGCGCATAGCCGAGCAGCATGCCCTTGACCATGGGATTATCGATGGCAAAGCAGTCCAGCATGAACGTGCCGATGGTGTCGTGGTTGCCTTCGTCGGCCAGCCACAAGGCCAGCTTGTCGAGCAGCGCATCCAGCACCTGCTGCTGCTTGTTCGATGCGGACATGGTGTCCAGGTAACCGCTGGCCAGGGTTGCGACGTCGAGTTTTTTCAGCTGGGCGCCAGCCAGTGCGCGCACGGCCGCGCGGATCGGCCCGTCATCGAGCTTGGCGATGGCCTGGCGCAACGCGCCCGCCGCGGCGCGCGACAGCTGGCCGGCCTGTTCGGGTTGCGCCAGCCATTGGCCCAGATGCAAGGCCAGGTCGGCGCCCTGCACGCGCGCCGCCACCGCTTCCTCGGTGATCAGGTGGTTTTCGACAAATGCCCCCAGATTCTTGCCGATGGCTTCCTTATTATTAGGAACAATTGCCGTATGCCAGATGGGGATGCCCAGGGGATGGCGGAACAGCGCAACGACGGCGAACCAGTCGGCCACCGCGCCGATCATGGCCGCTTCGGCGAAGGCGGCGACATAGCCCCATGCCGGGTGGCCGCCGCGCATCGAATGGGCAAGAGCGAACAGCAGGGCCGCTGCGATCAGCAAGGCCAGTGCCAGATATTGCATGGTCCGCAGACGGCGCCGCTTGTGGGCGTCGTCGGCCAGCTCGCGTTGCAGGGAATTGGTGATCGGTGTCATCGGGTAATCGTCATGTTCAAAAGGTTAGCTGGCAAAGACCGTCTTTATAGCCTGAATTGTCCAGCCCAACAATAACTAAGTGCACTTGCGCATCGTCGATACACTGTTGGGGCAGCGGGCAGTCGAAGATCGGGGAGGGCGCCTTGGCATGCGGCTGCATGTCCGGTTCTTCGCACGCCGAACGCGACTAAGGCATGGTCAAAAATACCTGCCGCCATGCAACATTGTTAATGCCGAGCAAGCAACGACTGTTATAATGCGCACAAGCGAATGAGGATGCGTTTTCTTGTATTTGCTGGCATGCCCGGTGCACATGGTCCGGGTCAACACTTCTGTCCGTCCATAGTTCCGATGACCATCCGTTCGCGTCTGCTTGCTTTTATTCTCGCCTTGCTGCTGCCGGCGTTTTGCGCCTCAGCATTTGCTGTCTGGTACGTCTATAAAGAAGAGCGGCTGGTGCAGGAAAAGGCGCTGGCCGAGGCGTCGCGATCGTTCTCCGCGTTGGTACAACAGGAATTGCGCACCTACGAGGCCACCCTGGCCGGCCTGGCGCAGTCGCCGGCGATTCAAGCCGGAAACCTGGAGGTCGGATACGACTACGCCAAGCGCGTCACCCCACCGGGCTCGACGATCGTGCTGTCGGAACCGGGCGGACGGCAGATCTTCAACACCCGGGTGCCGCTGGGCAGCGCCGTTCCCACCAGCCGCTCGGCGCGCATGCAGGAATTGGTCGATGCACAAGGTCAAAACGGCACCATTGTGTCCGATCTGTTCAAGGCGCGTACCGTCGATTCCTGGGACGTGGCGATCCAGGTGCCGGTCATGGACAACGCCAAGGTGAGCAAGCTGCTTGGCATGGGCCTGAGCGCCAAGCGTCTGCAGGCGCTGCTGGACGAACGCAAGTTTCCATCCACTTGGCTGGTGACCCTGGTGGACCGGCGTGGTGCGGTGATCGCACGCAGTGCTGGCGCGGACAAGTTCGTCGGCACCACCATCCGGCCGTATTCCCAGCGCATCATCGCCGCCGCCCACCAAGGGCAGTATCCAAGCGTCACCCTGGATGGCGTCGAGGTGACCGCGTTCTTCAGCCGGGTGCCACGCGCGGACTGGACCGTTCTGCTGAGCGTGTCGACCGACGAACTGACGCGCGTGCCACGGCGCGCGGCGCTAATTCTTGGCCTGTCGATGGCCCTGCTGCTATTGCTGGGCGTGTTGGCCGCCATCCGCATGACACGCTCGGCCATCAGTTCGGTGGCCCAGCTCAACGTCCTGGCCAAGGCCATGCATGCCGGGACGGCGATGCCTTACCGCCATTGCGGCATCCGGGAGCTGGACGGCGTGGGCGACGCCATGGCCGAGGGCGCGCGCACCATCGCAGCGGCCCAGGACCATCTGCGCGAACAAGTGGCCCAAGCCATCGAACAGACCGAGCGGGTGCAGCATGCTTCGCTGCAGGGGCAGAAACTGGAGGCGCTGGGGCGCTTGTCGGCTGGCATTACCCATGAGTTCAACAACCTGCTGCAGACCATGCTGGCCGTGACCGAGCTGATGCACATCACCAACGACGTCGCCAAGCTGCGCTCGCTGGCCACCAAGTGCAGAAGGGCGGTTGAACGGGGCGTGGCGCTGACCCGCCAGCTGAAAACCTTCGGACGGGTGCAGGAAACGCAAGCCGAGGTGGTGGCGCTGGCCGAGCAGATTCCCGTGGCCATCGACTTACTGCGTGAGCTGCTTCCAAGCGGCATCGCCCTGCAAGTGGATGTGCATCCGGGCAGTCCGCTGGTGCGGGTCGATGCGCTGCAGCTCGAACTTGCAATCCTGAACGTGTCCATCAACGCACGCGACGCCATGCCGCGCGGCGGGATCATTTCCATGCTGGTCGCGCCAGCGCGCGACGCGCTTCCCGCCGATGTGACGCCGGGCCAGTATGTGATAGTGTCGATCCGCGACAACGGCCAGGGCATGGAAGCGGACGTGCTGGCGCGCGCGTTGGAACCATTCTTCACCACCAAGGCCGTGGGCACGGGAACGGGCCTGGGACTGGCGCAGGCCTACGGATTCGCCAAGCAATCCGGGGGCACCCTGACGGTCGATTCGACAGTGGGCGAGGGCACCACCGTATCGATGTATCTGCCGGTCGCGTCGCCCGTGCTGACCGACCTGGCCGCATTGCCGGACTAACTCCACGAATTTGCGCACGACGCCCCACGCTGGCGCGAAGCAGACGGGCGCACACGTCCGCGTGGCGACACACCGGTGTTCAGCTTTGATGTCTGGCGAAAACCACCGATAATGGCGGCCAGCACATTTTATGCATGAAATTGGAACTCGCCATGGAAATCAAGGTCAACTTTCTCGACAAGCTACGTCTCGAAGCCAAATTCGACGACTTCACCGTCATTGCCGACCAGCCGATCCGCTACAAGGGCGATGGCTCGGCGCCGGGGCCATTCGATTACTTCCTGGCGTCGTCGGCCTTGTGCGCGGCATATTTCGTCAAATTGTATTGCGACGCACGCAATATCCCGACTGAAAACATCCGCCTGTCGCAAAACAATATCGTGGATCCTGAAAACCGCTATCAGCAGATTTTCAAGATCCAGGTCGAGCTGCCCAGCGATATTTCGGACAAAGACCGTCAGGGTATTTTGCGCTCCATCGACCGCTGCACCGTCAAGAAAGTCGTGCAGGCCGGCCCCGAGTTCGTGATCGAAGAGGTCGACAATCTCGACGCCGACGCGCAAGCGTTGCTGACGCTGAAGTCGGACGCCGAGTCCAGCACCTACATCGTGGGCAAGGATCTGCCGCTGGAGCAAACCATCGCCAATATGTCGGGCGTGCTGGCCGGCTTGGGAATGAAGATCGAAATCGCTTCGTGGCGCAATATCGTGCCGAACGTGTGGTCGCTGCATATCCGCGATGCGCACTCGCCGATGTGTTTTACCAACGGCAAAGGCGCAACCAAGGAAAGCGCACTGGCGTCGGCATTGGGCGAGTTTATCGAACGGCTCAATTTCAATCACTTCTATGGCGGCACGTTCTGGGGCGAAGATATCGCCAATGCCGACTTTGTGCATTTTTCGGACGAGCGCTGGTTCAAACCCGGGCGCAAAGATGCGCTGCCGGCCGGCATACTCGATGAGTACTGCCTGGAGATCTACAACCCTGATCGCGAGTTGCGTGCATCGCATCTGGTTGATACCAACTCCGGCAATGCCGCGCGCGGTATTTGTTCGTTACCGTTCGTGCGGCAGTCGGATGGCGAGACGGTGTATTTCCCGTCCAACCTGGTCGAAAATCTTTACGTCAGCAATGGCATGAGCGCCGGCAATACCCTGGCCGAAGCGCAGGTACAGTGTCTGTCGGAGATTTTCGAACGCGCCGTCAAGCGCGAAATTCTGGAAGGCGAAATGGCCTTGCCCGACGTGCCGCAAGACGTGCTGGCAAAGTATCCCGGCATTTTGGCCGGCATAAAAGGGCTGGAAGAGCAGGGCTTTCCGGTGCTGGTCAAGGATGCCTCTCTGGGCGGCACCTATCCGGTCATGTGCGTCACATTGATGAATCCGCGCACGGGCGGTGTGTTCGCGTCGTTCGGCGCGCATCCAAGCCTGGAAGTGGCGCTGGAACGCAGTCTGACCGAATTGCTGCAGGGACGCAGTTTCGAGGGCCTAAACGATCTGCCGCGGCCGACGTTCGTCAGTCACGCGGTGACCGAGCCGAATAACTTCGTCGAACACTTTATCGATTCCAGCGGCATCGTATCGTGGCGCTTTTTCAGCGCCAAGGCGGATTACGATTTTGTCGAGTGGGATTTCACCAGCCAGGGCGACAACTCGAATGTGCAGGAGGCCGCGACGCTGTTCGGCATCCTCGAAGAGATGGGCAAGGAATCGTACATGGCGGTGTATGAGAACCTGGGCGCGGCGGCGTGCCGCATCCTGGTGCCGGGTTATTCGGAAGTCTATCCGGTGGAGGATCTGATCTGGGATAACACCAACAAGGCGCTGCTGTTCCGCGCCGATATTCTGAATCTGCACAACCTGGACAATGCGAGCCTGGAAGCGCTGCTAGACCGGATGGAGAACAGTGAGCTCGACGAGCACGGCGACATCGCGACCTTGATCGGTATCGAGTTTGACGAAAACACCGTGTGGGGGCAGCTGACCACGCTGGAATTGAAGCTGCTGATCCACCTGGCGCTGCAACAGTTCGAAGAGGCGCAGGAGCTGGTGGAATCGTTCCTGCAGTACAACGACAACACGGTCGAGCGCCGGCTGTTTTATCAGGCCTTGAATGTGGTGCTGGAAGTCGAACTCGATGACGAGCTGGAGCTGGACGATTACGTGGTAAATTTCCGCCGCATGTTTGGCGATGCGCGCATGGATGCGGTAATCGGTTCGGTCGACGGCAGCGTGCGGTTTTACGGCTTGACGCCGACCAGCATCAAGCTGGAGGGATTGGATCGGCATGCGCGGCTGATCGACAGCTACAAGAAGCTGCACGCGGCGCGGGCGAAGGCGGCAGTGTCGAAGTAACGGTGCGCGTTGCTTGGTAGCGGCATGGCTCGGATGCCCAATCGGGATGATTGGGGGGCAAAGCCATTGCCGCCACTGGGCCCATAGCCGGGACGCGCTAAGCCGGATCACCAGCCACAAACCCAAATGCATGATTTCGCATAATTTATATTATGTAAAATGCGAAATGGACATTCGACTTTAAGTTGCTGTTTCTTCCCGAACGATGGCCTTCCCCGTTCATCAAGGCAAGCGCCCCGCGGTTGCCGTTCCAGCGTGGCGCGTTGTGCCGATTACCGCGCCCGGCTGCTAGGAACCCGGGTTCAGCAGGACCTTGGTACAGCCGTGGCCGCGCACGTTGAAATGTCGGTAGGCGTCAGGCGCCTGCTCCAGTTTCAGTTTCAGTTCATGGGAAACGAAACGACGGTTTGGCGCGGCCAGCGTGGATCAGGTCGCGCAGCGGCCGGTTATAGGCCTTGACGTTGCACTGGCTCGATCAGCCCCTTTTTCGCCAGTTCGTCGGGTGCGTCCGGGTCCTGCGGACTGAAAACGTCAACTACCCGATCCCGCCCGTGAATTTGACCAACGAGACCAGATTGTTCATCGTGAGGTTCGGACGCTCGTGGCGATGGAGTGTCGGATCGTTGCACTGTTAGCCGACGCATTCGCAACCCGCGTCCGCGCCCATGCCGCCCGGGTTGTCAATGATTGTCGCGCGCTGCACGGCCATTGCGAGTAATCCGAGCGGTGCAATGCCGGCTGAGCGAAGAAGACCGCGTACATGCCTCATGCGACAAAACTGGACTCACTCCCCTTCCCTCGCCACCCGCGCAAAACCGTGCGCCGCGCGACTGGTTGGGACCGCAAATTGCTCATCGAAACTTGGGGCCATCCGCCCCGGACAAGCAGTACGAGCCAGCTACCACCTCCCTGCTCCGCCCTTCCCCGCTTCTGCGCCCTCTTTGCTCTGATTCGAGGTGAAGGTCCGAGAGCAAACGCTTGTATGCAACCGCTAAACGCTCGTATAATAAGTGCATAATCACCGCGACCAAAGTTCACCATGAAAACCGCCATCGCATATTTGCGCGTCTCCACCGCCGAACAAGGACGCTCGGGGTTGGGACTGGCCGCCCAACGCAAAGCCATCGACGAGTTCGCCGCTGCCGAAGGGTTCGAGTTCAACGATGTCATCAGCGAAGTTGCCAGTGGCAAGCTTGCCACCGAAGACAGACCAGCCTTACGCAAGGCGCTTGCCAAGGCCGCCAAACTGCGCTGTCCTGTCATCGTTGCCAAGCTGGACCGCTTGAGTCGTGACGTCGCTTTCATTTCGGCGCTGATGGCCGCTGGTACACCGTTCATCGTCGCTGAACTGGGCGCTGAAACGGACCCCTTCATCCTGCATCTGTTCGCGGCCCTGTCTGAAAAGGAGCGCAAGCTGATTGCGTCGCGTACCAAATCGGCGCTGGCCGACTTGAAGGCCCAAGGGGTGCAGTTAGGAAATCGGACCAATCTGAAGGAAGCGCAGGCGCTGGGTCATGCGCGCAACGCAGAAAAAGCCGCCGCGTTCGCTGCGAGCATCCTGCCGGAAGTGCGCAGACTGCAGGCCCACGGCATGACGATGACCCAGATTGCGGACGAGCTCAATCGGCGTGGCGTGAAGACGGCGCTGGGGCGCACCTGGCACCAATCGACCGTTTCCCGGCTGATCAAAGCGGCAAGCTAACTTTTTGTTCGGGCAGAGCGGCGCGTCGTTGGTGAGCAAACGCCGCACACGCCGCGCATATAATGGTCGTGACAATTCAACCTGAGGCGCTCATGACCATCGACTGGCTTAACTTCACCCCGTGGTCCGCGCTGGGCGGCGGCTTGCTGATCGGTATCGCTGCCTCCGCGTTTATCCTGTTTAACGGCCGCATCGCCGGTATCAGCGGGATACTGGGCGGCCTGTTGCGGCCGGCACGCGGGGATATCGCCTGGCGCATCGCGTTCCTGGCCGGTCTGATCGGCGCACCGCTGGTGTACCAGCTAGCCGCTCCCTTGCCAGCGGGCCGCATCGATGCCGGCGGCGTCACGCAGGTGGCGGCGGGGTTGCTGGTCGGCCTGGGCACGCGCTACGGCGCCGGGTGCACGAGCGGGCATGGCGTGTGCGGCCTGTCGCGCCGCTCGCCGCGGTCGCTGGCCGCTACGGCGGCGTTCATGGCCGCCGGTTTTGCCGTGGTTTACCTGGTGCGCCATGTCTTTCTCTAAAGAGCGGACCATGCAAGCGACCATGGCATTCGTCGTTGGTCTGGTTTTCGGCATCGGGCTGATCGTCTCGGGAATGACCGATCCTGCCAAGGTGCTGGGATTCCTCGACCTTGCGGGCCGATGGGACCCGTCGCTGGCCTTCGTCATGGGTGGCGCGATCCTGGTAGGGCTACTGGCGTTTCCAATCGCCGCCAAGCGCGAGCGCGCGCTGCTCGGCGAGGTCATGCGCTTGCCGTCGGCGACGCGGATCGACCGCCGCCTGGTGGTCGGGTCGCTGGCGTTCGGCGCCGGCTGGGGATTGGCGGGTTTCTGCCCCGGCCCTGCGCTGGCGTCGCTTGCCAGCGGGCGCTACGAGGTGCTGTTGTTTACCGGGTCTATGCTGGCCGGCATGGCCATCTTCGAGCTTTTGGAAGGCAATAAATGATTTTCCGCCAGCTGTTCGAACCCATATCGAGCACGTACACCTACCTGATCGGCGACGAACACACCGGCCGGGCCGTCCTGATCGACCCGGTCATTACCACGATGGAGCGCGATCTTGCCGAACTCAAGCGGCTGGGACTGACGCTGGCCGTCACACTCGACACCCACATCCATGCCGACCACATCACGGCGGCGCTGGCACTCAAGCGCGCGGTAGGCAGCCGCATCGCGGCGCCGGCCTGCGACCGGCTCGCGTGCACCGATCTCGGCATCGAGGAAGGAAAGCCGTTCGTACTGGACGGCATCGTCCTGCAGCCCATGCATACGCCCGGCCACACCGACGGGCACTTCGCCTACCTGTACGACGACAGAGTATTCACCGGCGACGCGCTGCTGATCGATGGTTGCGGGCGCACCGACTTCCAGAACGGCGACGCGGATGCGCTGTACCGCAGCGTGACCGAAAAGCTGTTCACGCTGCCAGATGAAACGCGGGTCTACCCTGGTCACGACTATGAGCAACGCTTCGTATCTTCCATCGCCCAGGAAAAAGCCCGCAACCCGCGGCTGGGCAACGGCAAGACGCTCGACCAGTTCAGGCACATCATGGCCAACCTGAACCTGCCGTACCCCAAATTCATCGACTACGCGGTCCCGGGAAACCGCCAGTGCGGGGTTTGCCCGTCCAACCTGCCGGACGATCTGGAGCAGTATGGCGGCACCTTGGGCGACAGCGCGCAGGGCTGACGCCGTTCGGGACCGCCGGCGCCCATTTCTCAAGCGCGCTTGCCCGCCAACAGATTCGCACAGCACGGCACCAGGGCAAGCAGTCCCGCCACTATCCAGAAGGCGGCATGCAGGCTGGTGGCGTTGGCGATAAAGCCGATCGCGGCCGGGCCCAACAGGATGCCGGCGTAGGCGGTCGTGCTAATCGCTGCGATGGCCAGGCCTGACGGCATCAGCGTCTGGGTGCCGGCACGGCGGAAGAACACCGGCACGATATTCGAGCAGCCCAAGCCGATCAGCACGAACCCGGCCATGGCCACCGCCGCGCCCGACGCTGTCAGCAACACCGCGAATCCGCCCAGTGCCACCACCCCGCCCCACAGCAAGGTGTCGCGGTCGCCAAAGCGCAGGCTGATGGCGTCGCCTGCGAGCCGGCCAGCCGTCATGGCGATCGAGAAGAACATATACCCCAGCCCGCCCTGTGCGACCGGCAGCAGGCCGCCCTCGGTGATCAGCAAGGCGCTCCAGTCCAGCAGCGCGCCCTCGGCGAGAAACGTGATGGATGCCAGGATGGCGATCAACAGCACGATGCCGCGGGGAAGCACGAACAGCGGGCCATCTTTCGATCCTTTGCCGTTCAACAATCGCGGCGTGGCGATCACCATCGTCACCAGCATCAACGCGGAGCAGACCAGCGTGGCGGGCCCGGTCGCTATGCCATTGGACAGCAAAAAGGTCATAAAAGCCGAGCCGGCGAAGCCTCCGATGCTGAAATGGGCGTGAAAGCCCGACATCAGTGGCTTGCCGGCGGCTTGTTCGACTTCCGCGCCCTGCATGTTCATGGCAACGTCCAGCGAACCCAGCGTGGCGCCGAAGAGCGCCAGCGCGATGCCCAGCGTGAATACGGTGTCGCACAGCGGCAGCAGCGATATCGACAAAGCGAAACCGAACCCGCTTGCCATCAGGATCGGCTTGCTGCCGAAGCGCGTGGTCAGCATCCCGGTCAACACCATCGCCACGATGGAGCCGCAACCGATACACAGGAATAGCAGGCCGAGCACATGGTCGTCGATGGCCAGCTGGCTTTTGGCGTAAGGCACCAAGGGTGCCCAGCAGGAATAACCGAATCCGGCAATGAGAAACAGCAGGCGCGTCGCGAGGCGCGCGCTGGGGCGATCGGCGGTAAGCACGTTAGACGACTCCAGAAAAGTAAGGGAAGAAACCTGTGTCAGCGCAGCGCCTGTTTGCGCAGGTCACCCTGCACAACATGGACCGTTGCCTTGCCAAGGTTGCGGTAGATGCGCATGCGCCGCACGATCGGCCACCAGTCATACAAAAAAATCTGCAGCGGCCGCCACATGGCAACCCAGCCCCCGATCAACAGGCTTTCCTTTAGCAATCGCGAAAAAGCGTTGACCGTGTACACCGTGAGCAGGTCGGCGCCGATCAGGCACAGCAACAGGAAGCTCACCCCGATTAACATGGCGGCACGGCCCTCCAGCATCAGTACCCGCAACATACGGCGGGAGCGCACCGCCTTGTCGGAAAAATAGTGATGGATAGCAGCCGTGATTAACGTCGTGGGGTCGTCTGCCGTTCTCTGGGCCACATGGACAACGACGCGAAAGTGGCTGTTGGCGGAGTATTCCAACGCCCACTGTTCCAGGAAGTCCTCCGCATCCTTATCCAGATTACGGTGCGGGAACGGTGTCGGGTCCATCGAGTTGAACAGCTCGGACAACTGGTTAATGCGCAGTTCAATCTGTTGGACAGGCGGATGACGGGCTGGCATGGAATTCCTTAAAAGGACGGGGGCGGCGCGTGAGTCGCATGCATGGGAGCATGAATTGCGATGATACTGCACGCCAATGTCGCCGGCCGATATCAATCTACATATCACTCCCACGCAAAAATTGATTGGCGCGTGATCGATAAGTTCGTTATGTTACGGCATTCTGGTACCGCAACCATCGCTCACATGTCTTCTACTCTTTCGTATCACCGCGCCCTGCCCCTCGCCTGGGCCCGCTCCTGTGCCGCAGCCGTGGCAACTCTGCTGATCTGCACACCGGCGCTGGCTCAGCAGCAAGACCGGCCCGCCAAAGGCCTGTCGACCAAGACCTGGACGGCCGATAACGGCAACGGCACCTTCACCAATCCCCTGTTTTACGACGAGTTTTCCGATCCGGACATCATCCGCGTGGGCGATTGGTTTTACATGACCGGCACTACCATGCACGCCATGCCGGGCTTGCCCGTGATGCGCTCCAAGGACCTGGTCAACTGGGAATTCCTGTCCTACGCCACGCCCAAGCTGGATTTCGGGCCGCAGTTCCGGCTGGAGCAAGGCAAGCACAGCTACGGCCAGGGGATTTGGGCGCCGAGTTTTCGCTATCACAACGGCACCTTCTACATCTTCACCAATGTGAACAAGCGCGGTACACAGATTTATTCCGCCAAGGACCCCAAGGGGCCGTGGGAACATCGGGAGATGAAGCGCAGCCTGCACGACCTGTCGGTGCTGTTCGATGATGACGGCAAAGCCTATGTGGTGTGGGACCACCAGGAAATGCGCGTGGCCCAGCTGACCGACGACCTGAGCGACATCGTGCCGGGCACCGAGAAGGTCATCTTCCAGAAAACCGCGGGGATGGGGGAAGGCGCGCACTTCTACAAGATCGACGGCAAGTACTACATCCTCAGCGCCAACTATGCGGGCGGCTTTCGCATGCCGGCCGCGCGCGGGGACAGCGTGTTCGGCCCGTATGAAGTGAACCGGTCGATCAGTACCAATGAAGGCTTCGGGCTGGCCGAGGGCAATCGCCTCAAGTCCGACAAGGCGCCGTTTGAAGTCGCGCCGGGCAACCGCGCGCGCGTGGATGCGACTGCCATCCATCAGGGCGGCATCGTCTACACCCCGGCCGGCGAATGGTGGGGCTTCTCGATGATGGACGCCAATTCCGTCGGCCGCCTGCTGACCCTGTCCCCGATCACGTGGAGCAATGGCTGGCCGTATTTTGGCTTGCCGGGCAATCTGGGCCGCAATCCCCGCACCTGGGTCAAACCCAAGACGGCGACGCCGCAACCGGTCAGCGTGCCGTACCAGCGCAGCGACGACTTTTCCGCCAACGTGTTGCAGCCGGTGTGGCAGTGGAACCACGTGCCCGTCGATGGCAAATGGTCGCTCAGCGAACGGCCCGGCTTTCTGCGCTTGCGCGCGCTGCCGGCTCAGTCATTCTGGGAAGCGCGCAACAGCCTGACCCAGCGCGCCATCGGCCCGCTGTCGACGCCGACGGTCATGCTCGACGCCGCTGGCCTGAAAGATGGCGACGTGGCCGGCCTCGGGTTGCTGAATCTTCCCTACGCCACCTTGGGCGTCGAGAAAACCTCGGCCGGGCTGGCCGTGGCCGTGTTCGATCAGGCGAGCGGCAAGACGGCCCGGGTGGCCATCCAGTCCCCCCGCGTGTGGCTGCGCGCCGACTGCGATTTCCTCACCGAAAAGGCGCGCTTCAGCTATTCGGTCGATGGCAAGACCTTCGTGCCCGTGGGCGACGAGTTCACCATGGTGTTTCAGCTGGTTACCTTCCAGGGTGTGCGGTACTCGCTGTTTAACTACAACACGCAGGGCGTCGAGGGAGGCGTGGCCGATTTCGACAGCGTCGAAATCCACCAGCCGCTGCCCCATGGGCTGATGCGCGCCATTCCATATGGTAAATCGATTCGGCTGGCCGGCATGCATGGAGCGGCCGGGCTAACGGCGGGCAAGGCGCAGGTGAGCGCGAGCACGCCGACCCCGTTCGTCGTCAAGAATATGGGCTTTGGCCGTGCTGCGCTACAGTCAGGCAAAGGCTATTTGACGGTGGCGGACGATGGCAGCGTCTCGATGAAGGATGGCAAAGCCGGCAAGGCGCAAAGTTTCCAGTGGATCGAAACGCCCACGGGCGAACTGGTGCTGATGGCGCTGGCCAACAACCGCTTCCTGCGCATCGATCCCAAGACGCAAGCGGTGCGCGCCGATAGCGCCGGCCCCCTGTCGGACGACAAGGATGGGGTGCGCTTCATCTGGTCGATGGCAAAGGGCAAATGACTGGCAACTGACTGGCAGCCGACTGGCATCCGACCCGGACGCGATCGGCGGCGTGGCGGGCTAGTGCGCCATCCACAGCGGCAGCGCTGACGAGCGCAGTACGGTGCGCGTGGCGCCGCCCAGCAGGATTTCGCGGACGCGCGAATGCCCGTACGCTCCCATGACGAGCAGGTCGGCGCCGGCGTCGGCGGCATACGTCAGCAGCGCCTCGCCCGGATCCTGCTCGGTCTCGCGCGCATCGACATCGACCTTGACGCCATGCCGCGCGAGGTACAGCGCCATATCGGCACCGGGCAGTTCGCCGTGCAAATCGCCGTCGCTGGCGGCATTGAACACCACCAGGCCAACCTGCTGCGCGGCGCGCAGCATCGGCAATGCGCTGGTGATGGCGCGCACCGCGTCGGCACTGCCATTCCAGCCCACCGCCACGCGCTGGCCGATGCTGCCCTGCACGCCGGCGGCTGGCAGCACCAGTACCGGGCGCGCGCAATTGAGCAGCACGTACTCGGGGAAGTCTGCGCGCAGCAGCCCCGGATGCTCGCCTGCCGCGTGCTGGCTCAGGATCACCAGATCGGCGTAGCGCGCCTGCAGGCTGACGGCGACACCGGCTTCTTCATCGACGCAGCGCCGCTCGAACTTGTTGACGCCTGCCTGTTTTACTCTCGCTTCAAAGACGTCGAGCGCGCGAGTCGCTTCGGCGCGCATCTCATCGATGGGGAACGTGATGGCAGGCATGCCGGGCGCCAGTACACTAGCCGGAAACAAATAGGGGAGAATAGGGAAAACGGAAAAAATCGGGCGCTAAGCCCTGTTACCGATTCTTGAAGTCCGCAGCGGCCGATATTTTTCTCATCAACCTTCTTGCTCTTCCTTCAAATGTAATATCCGGTCCCGTAGATGTGCTCCCAGGCCAACGAGGACACGAAACTGCAGCATACTGGCGTCGGGGAGCTGCCAGGACCGCGCGCAACCTGTGTCGCCCGCTCCAGAAACACCGCATGCCAAAGAACGATGGCGCCCGTCACCAGGTTTAAGCCGCGGTCGCACATATCACCTAATAAGCGATGAATCAAGACCGCTCTGGCAAGCGCATTGCGCGACTGCTTGCCAAGCGTATCAGACTGTAACTTTCTGCAATACCACCAAGTTTCTCGTATTAAAAAAATACAGATCCTCGATTTCTAACGGTAGCCGCTAATCGGGCAGTGCTTCAAACGATGCCGAGCATTTTTATCAGGAAAAAACTGATGACTGCCAACGCCAGCAGCGACAACACGACAACTGCGGCGACCCGGCAACCGGCCCGCATGACTGAGCGCGCATCGACGCCGAGTCCGAGTGCGGCCATCGACATAATGGTGAGGAAATTCGCCGTCACGTGCATCGGCGCAATTGCCGCCTCTGGAATGGCGCCGAACGAGCGCAAGGTCAGCAGTAGCAAAAAGCCGACGATGAACCACGGGACCATATGCGACAGCGCAGGACGACGACCACCTTCGCGCCGACCAATCAGCGACAGTACCAGCACGACTGGGCCCAGCATCAGCACCCGCACCAGTTTCACCAGGGTGCCGATGTGGACGCTGCTAAGCGATATCGATGAGGTCGCGGCCAGCACCTGGGGCACCGCGTAGACGGTCAGCCCGGCAAAGACACCGAACTGCGTTGGTGAAAACGACAACAGTGACACCATTAGCGGCAGCACCAGCACCACGACAACGCCAAGCACGGCAGTGAAGGCGATCGCCGCAGCGACGTCCTTTCCATCCGCATCGATAACCGGGGCCACCGCGGCAATGGCAGAGTTACCGCAAATCGAATTGCCGCAGGCAATCAAGATGGCCATCTTGCGCGGCAGACCAAAAGCACGGCCAAGGGCAAAGCTGAGCGCAATCGCGATGGCGACCACTGCCGCGATGCCGCTCATCAGACCGATGCCGTTTTCGAGCAGCGCACCGGCGCTGACCGAAGCGCCCAGCAGCACGACCGCGATTTCCAGCAATAATTTCGCACCGACTTGGATGCCGTCTTCGAAGCGAGTATCGAGCCGATGCACCGTCCGCACGACGGTGCCTAGAAGAATGGCCAGCACCAGGCTTTCGAGCCATGCGTGGCCAAATAAAGCGCTTTCGATGTTTTCCATTGCGTAAGCTATCGCAGTAACCACAGCGCAAAGTGCCAAGCCTGGCAGCGCGTTGCGAACGAGTTTTAGTGGTTGCTTGACCATTTGCCGCTCCTGATTCTCGAATTCAATAGAACGATTATCAAGTCGACAGATTGTTATGTCCATCTTACAATATCGAATATATCGTTCAATAGAATTGAACAATCAGATGACACTAGAACAATTGCGGATTTTTGTTGAAGTCGCCGAGCGACAGCATTTGACCCAGGCCGCCGCAGTGTTGGCGCTCACCCCTTCAGCGGTAAGTGCTTCGATCAAGGTGCTGGAAGAACGCTATGGTACTGCCCTATTCAATCGCGTCGGCCGCGGCATCGAGATCAGCGAAGCGGGCCGTATTTTCCTGATAGAAGCACGCCGCACGATCGCCAGCGCGCGCGCCGCCGAACTGACATTGGCCGAGCTGGGTGGAATGAAACGTGGCACGCTGACCATTCATGCGAGTCAGACTATCGCCAGCTATTGGCTACCCGAGTACCTCGTGCAATTTCGCCAAGCGCATCCGGCGATCGCACTGAGCGTGACCATCGATAACACCCATAATGTCGCCCAAGCAGTGCTTCAGGGGGGCGCCGACCTTGGCTTTGTCGAGGGCGCCATCGACGAGCCGACACTATCGGTCGATGCCATCGCATCCGACCAGATCGTCGCTGTAGTCGCAGCGCACCATCCATGGGCTTCAGGGAGGAGGCTGCTGCACGCGGATCTTCTTGAGGCACAGTGGATCTTGCGCGAAAAGGGGTCCGGCACGCGCTCGGCGCTCGAGTGCGCACTTCAGGCGATGCATGTCGACTTCGATGCACTCGATATCGCACTCACATTGCCGTCCAACGAAGCGGTCCGCTCCGCTGTGATGGCCGGCAAGTTCGCCACCGCCATGTCGGAACTGGTAGTAGCCTCGCATCTGCGGGCAGGTTTGCTGGCGAAAGCAAACATCGACTTGCCGGAGCGCGCGTTCTACATGTTGCGCCATCCCGAACGGTACAAGACAAAGGCATCTCTGGCGCTGGAAGCGATGATCCGCCTCTCCCAAATAGCGCGCGACGAAACGCCTGCGAAAATTAATTTGAAATAGATGGAATAAATCATCCGCAGATCCGTTCACCTCGATAACACCGGTTTTTTCCGTCCGACTGACCCAACCAGGGAGAATTTCATGAAACAAGCGACCTTCGCCGTCATCCTCGCTATCGCTTCGATCGGCAGCGCTGTCGCCAGCCCGATGAGCGATGCCGCGCAGATTCACTTTAGCGCCATTGGCGCCGGTGACACGTCCGTCATCATGCGTGGCTATGCCGACAACGCCCAGCTGACATGGGTCGGCGGGCCGCTTGACGGCATGTACGCCGGTTCCGATGCCATTCGCGCCACCTGGGAAAAGTTTGGCAAGGCTGTCGGGCCGGCGCGCGTGACTGTGCTTGCTCTGGAGGAATCGGCGAACCCAAAGGGTGCGACGATCGTCGCCAAGGTGCAGTTCGAAGGCAAGGCACAGGTCAATGTGCGCTATGTGCTGACCTACCGCGATGGCAAGCTGGTCAACGAAACCTGGCAGATCGATCCGAAACTGACCGCAGCAGCTTATTGATTAATCGACCGATACTCCAGTGACATCCATGCCCAATTCGCGCGACCAGCTGCTGGCCTGCATTCCCCGTCTGCGCCGCTATGCGCGGGCATTGGTCGGCGATCGGGCCGGCGCCGACGACCTGGTGCAGGACACGGTCGAGCGCGGATGGGGGAGACTGGCGTCATGGGAGGGTGGTAGCGATATGCGCGCATGGTTGTTCAGCATCATGCACAACCTGCGTATCGACCAGGCGCGGCGGCCTTCAGTGCCGACGGAAGCGCTCAACGAGGAGACATCGATGGCACTAGCACCTGGCAGTCCTTCAAGCGGACTCGAACTGCGCGACATGGAAACGGCCTT
>CALRYE020000001.1:0-121629 GCA_943372275.1 Janthinobacterium lividum | reverse complement strand
TCTCGTGGGTCAATGTGCTGGCCGACGAGGTCAAGTGACCGTGAGCTGTTGTCCTCGCCTTCGCGAGGACACGGAGCGGCGTGTAACTGAGATGGATGCGGCGTCACTGTCCTGCGCTATCGCCGCTGAGGTTCCATGGCCGCGCCGCTGAGGTTCCATCACCACGCCGTCACTGCCCCAACAACAAAAACACCGTCGGCTTCTTATGGAAATCCGGCGCGTTCGGGGTGCCCAGCACGGCTTTCCACTTGGCCGCCGTCATGGTCCGCACCGATTCGGTCGCCAGACTCAAATCCGTCGCCACGCAGATCAGCGTGCCGGCCTGACACCCGCCCACCAGCGCCTCCAGCATGGCGCCGTTGCGGTACGGCGTTTCGATCAGCAACTGGGTCTGCTTCTCCGAGCGCGAACGCAGCTCCAGTTCCTTGATGCGCTTGGTGCGCAGCGCTGCGTCCGTGGGCAAATAGCCGTTGAATGCGAAACTCTGCCCATTGAGCCCGCTCGCCATCACCGCCAGCAGCAGCGACGATGGTCCCACCAGCGGACGTACCTTGACGCCGTGCTGATGCGCCAGGCGCACCAGGTCCGCGCCCGGATCGGCCACCGCAGGCACCCCGGCCTCGGACACCAGCCCCGCATCGCGCCCGGCCAGCAGGGGCGCCAGCAGCTGCGCCAGCGCCGCCGCCGGGGTATTCACATTCAGTTCTGCAATCTCGATTTCCTGCAGCGGTTTGGCCAGCGGATGGGCGATTGCAATCAATTTCAAAAACGCCCGTGCGGTCTTGGCGTTTTCCGCGACAAAGTAATCCAGCTGCGAGGTGATCGCCTGCACTTGCGTGGGAATAATGTGCGCTAATGGGTTGAATGCCACGGCGTCGGGCGCCGGTTCGGTCGTGCCCAGCGTGTTGGGTATCAAAAAGAGGGTGCCGGGAGTAGTCATGCGCTGTGGGTCAGTCCAAAAAAAGTGAAGCCGGCGCCGCGCAGCATGCCTGTTAGGGCGATGAGCGGCAAGCCGGTGAGGGCGGTCGGGTCGGTGCTGTCGATGCGTTCAAGGATGGCAATGCCCAGTCCTTCGTTCTTGGCGCTGCCGGCGCAGTCGTAGGGTTGCTCGATGCGCAGGTAAGCGTCCAGCTCGGCGTCCGGCACGTCGCGGAAAGTCACGAAAGTCTGCACGTTCTCGACTTGCGCCGTGTGCCGGCGGTCGTCCCACAGGCACAGCGCCGTGTGAAAGATCACGCGCCGTCCGCGCATCAGTTGCAGCTGGGCGAGCGCATTGGCGTGGTTGCCCGGTTTGCCGATCTGTAAGCCGTCCAGAGTCGCCACCTGGTCCGAGCCGATCACCACGCTGCCCGGCGCACGCGCCGCCACGGCCATGGCCTTGGCGCGCGCCAGCCGCAGCGCGGTCTGTTCGGGCGCTTCGCCGGCCAGCGCCGTTTCATCCAGGTCGGGGACCACCACCTCGAAGGGCAGTTGCAGTCGCGACAGCAATTCACGCCGGTATGTGGAGCTGGAGGCGAGAATTAAGCGGGGTGGGGGAGCGAAGTTTGGTATCATGTGGTCCGTTTGAAACAAGCCTGCGCCGGGGTTCGCCATCGATCATGGAACGATGGAGAAAAAAACCGGTAAGTCTTTGACTTGATGGCGATAAGCCTGTTATTATCGCAGGTTTTCCGGGGAAAATTTCTGCAATGAGCGCTTTTGTCATCGACGCTTTTGAATTTAGTCGAAGCAACGGCCATCGCGACGGTGTCACGCCAGTCGCCGAAATGAGCCGGTTAAACAAGGATTGTGCCGACCAGTCGGGCGAGATTGCCTGGTCTGTCGACGGTGCAACCCACAAGGCGGGTTATCCGCAACTGACGCTGTCGGTCGCCGGCACCGTCAAGCTGGTGTGCCAGCGCTGCCTGTCCCCGTTTTCGTTCGAGATGGAGTCGTCCACCGTGCTGGTACTGGGCAAGGACGACGAGCATGCCGACGAAATCGAAGAGACGCTGGACGACGAGTCCATCGACGTGATTGTCGGCAACCGCAGCTGCGATATCCGCGACCTGATCGAAGACGAGGCGCTGCTGGCATTGCCGCAGGTGCCGAAACATGATGTCTGCCCGGACGATACCGTGCTGGACGCGCTGAAGGCCGACAAGCCGTCGCCGTTCGCCGGCCTCAAGACGCTCAAGTCCGAGTAAGCAGCATCCGATGCCCCAGGCGCCGAGCGCCAGGCGCCAACTCCGCAAGCATTGCTGCGCTGACCGCGCAGGCAGCACCGAATACGTGGTACAGATTTGTAGTAGTAACAGACGTGTCAAACGCGTGTAGTAGTCGAGTATGGCAAGTTGCAGTAAAAGTAAGACAGCGTTAAGCATGTCGGCAAATTGGTTTTGCCGCTGGGATACTCGATTCGCATGTATTTGCAAGTCGATTGTGTTAGAATTTTAGAACTTATGTATTAGGAGTCATCATGGCAGTTCAGCAGAATAAGAAGTCCCCATCCAAGCGCGGTATGCACCGCTCGCACGACTTCCTGGTCGCGCCGCAACTGGGTATCGAGCCAACCACCGGTGAAACGCACCTGCGTCACCACATCAGCCCGAACGGTTTCTACCGTGGCCGTAAAGTTCTCAAGACCAAAAACGACGAGTAATCGACGTTTTAGTTGTGAGTAAGACGAAGGCGGTGCAACGTATTTTTTGTGCGTCGCGCCGCTTTTTCTTTTCTCGCATCCTTCCTCCGGCGGCGTTTCGCCGGCTGCAAATTTTATTTGCGACCAATCCAATGCACATTGTCATGTTGAATGACACCGACTGTGGCTGGCGCTCGTCCACCCGCACCGTCGGCTCCTGCCGCGCCGTCGCCCCAAGCACCACTATGCGCTCCCGGTCCGCCCGGTCGACCTGCAGCGTCGGTAGTTGAGCCGCGCACACTCCATCCAATGACAATAAAACTCTCCATCGACTGCATGGGCGGCGATCATGGCCCGTCAGTTACTATTCCCGCGGCAATTTCCTTCCTGAACAGCGAACCCCAGGCCGAACTGATCCTGGTGGGGCTGGAAGAGGTCTTACGCGCCGAACTGAAAAAACACAAGGCCGAGTCGCATCCGCGCCTGTCGGTCCAGCACGCGTCCGAAGTGGTGGCCATGGACGATCCGATCGAAGTGGCGCTGCGGCGCAAGAAGGATTCGTCGATGCGCGTGGCCGTCGAAATGGTCAAGGACGGCAAGGCCCAGGCCTGCGTTTCGGCCGGCAACACCGGCGCCCTGATGGCCGTGTCGCGCTACGTGCTCAAGACCATGGCCGGGGTCGACCGTCCGGCCATCTGCTCGATCTTGCCGAACCAGAAGAACGGCCCCACCTACATGCTGGACCTGGGCGCCAACGTCGACTGCGAGCCGCATCACCTGCATCAGTTCGCGGTGATGGGCTCGGTGCTGGTGTCGGCCATGGAAGGCATCGCCCGGCCCACCATCGGCCTGCTCAACGTGGGCACCGAGGAAATCAAGGGCAACGAAGTGGTCAAGGCCACCGCCAAGCTGCTGCGCGAGGACCATGAGCGCGGCGTGCTCAATTTTTATGGCAATATCGAAGGCAACGACATCTTCAAGGGCACCACCGACATCGTCGTGTGCGACGGTTTCGTCGGCAACGTGACCCTGAAAGCCATCGAAGGCCTGGGCCGCTTCGTGAAGAAATCGCTCAACGAAGAATTTCGCCGCAACCCGCTCACCATGCTGGGCGCGTTGATCGGACGCGGCGCGCTGAAGAACTTTGGCAATCTGGTCAATCCCTCGCGCTACAACGGCGCCAGCCTGCTGGGCTTGCGCGGGCTCGTGTTCAAGAGCCATGGCGGCGCCGATGCGTACTCGTTCGAGTGGGCGATCAAACGCGCGTTCGATGCAGCTAAATATAATGTGCAAGAGCAGCTTTCGACACTCATCACCGAATTGATGCCCCGCACGCCTGACCCCGAGACGCCAGGCTCACTCACCTTGTAGGACGGCAAATGACTGTGTATAGCAAAATCACCGGTACCGGCAGCTATCTTCCCCAGCAGCGCGTGACCAATGACGACCTGACGGCGCAGCTGGCGGCCAAGGGCATCGAAACTTCCGACGAGTGGATCTTTTCGCGCAGCGGCATTTCCGCGCGCCATTACGCCGCGCCCGAGCAACTGGCGTCCGACCTGGCCGTGGCCGCCGCGCTGAAAGCGCTGGACATGGCCGACCTGCAGCCGAGCGACATCGGCCTGGTCATCGTGGCCAGCTCGACGCCCGATTTTCACGGCAGCTTTCCCAGCACCGCCTGCATCGTGCAGCGCAAGCTGGGCATGCACAACGGCAGCGCCGCATTCGACGTGCAAGCCGTCTGCAGCGGCTTCGTCTACGCCGTCTCGGTAGCCGACGCCTTCATCAAGGCCGGCGCCCACAAGCACGTGCTGGTGATCGGCGCGGAAGTGTTTTCGCGCATCCTCAATTTCGACGACCGCACCACCTGCGTGCTGTTCGGCGACGGCGCCGGCGCCGTGGTGCTGTCGGCCTCCAGCGAGCCGGGCATCCTGGCCACCAAGCTGCATGCCGACGGGCGCCATGCGGACATCCTCAGCGTGCCGGGCAACATGGCCGGCGGCGCCGTGGCCGGCAGCGGCTTTTTGTACATGGACGGACCGGCCGTGTTCAAGCTGGCCGTGTCGGTGCTGGAACAGGTCGCCAACGAAGCGCTGGAGCAGGCCGGCATGACGGCCGACCAGATCGACTGGCTGATTCCGCATCAGGCCAATATCCGCATCATGAAGAGCACCGCCAAGAAACTCGGTTTACCGCTGGAAAAAATGGTCGTCACCGTCGACCAGCACGGCAACACCTCGGCCGCCTCGATTCCGCTGGCGCTCGACCTGGCCGTGCGCGACGGCCGCATCAAGAAGGGCGAGACCATCATGATGGAAGGCGTCGGCGGCGGCTTCACCTGGGGCGCCGTGCTGGCGACCATGTAATTCGCCGGGGCGGTGTGCCGGCGGCGCGCCCGCCGCGGCCGGCCCGAAGCCGGCCCGCCCCGTCAACCATCCCATAGAACAAGGAGAACCATTTACATGGCAAAATTTGCATTCGTGTTTCCGGGCCAGGGCGCCCAGGCCATCGGCATGTTGAACGGCTTTGCCGGCAACAGCGTGGTCGAGCAGACCATCGCCGAAGCGAACGACGCGCTCGGCTTCGATCTGGGCGGCCTGATCGCCAACGGTCCCAAAGAAGACATGGACCTGACCACCAACACCCAGCCCATCATGCTGACCGCCTCGGTTGCCGTGTACCGCGCCTGGCTCGCCGCCGGCGGCCCGACGCCGGGTGTGGTGGCCGGCCACAGCGTGGGCGAGTATGCGGCCCTGGTGGCGGCCGGCGTGATCGCCTTCAAGGATGCGGTGCCGCTGGTGCGTTTTCGCGCCCAGGCCATGCAGGAAGCGGTCCCGGTGGGGCAGGGCGGCATGGCCGTCATTCTCGGCCTGTCGGCCGACGACGTGCGCGCCGTGTGTCTTGAGGCCTCCGCGCAGGAGCCGGCCAGCGTGGTCGAAGCGGTCAACTTCAACGAGCCCACCCAGATCGTCATCGCCGGCTGCAACGCGGGCGTCGAGCGCGCCTGCGAACTGGCCAAGGCCAAGGGTGCCAAGCGCGCCATGAAGCTGGCGGTGTCGGCGCCGTTCCATTCGTCGCTGCTGCAAAGCGCCTCGGACCGCCTGCGCGAGCGCATGGCGCAGCTGACCTTCTCCGCGCCGCAGATCGACTTGATCAACAACGTCGACGTGGCTATCCTGAACGACCCGGCGGCGATCAAGGATGCGCTGGTGCGCCAGGCCGCCGGCGCCGTGCGCTGGGTGGAAACCATGCAGAAGCTGGCCGACGACGGCGTGACGCAAGTGATCGAATGCGCGCCCAGCAAGGTGCTCATCGGCATGGCCAAGCGCATCGATGCGCGCCTGGTGGGCGAGTCGCTGGGCGACCAGGCGGCGCTGGAGCGCGTGCTGGCGTCGCTCACTTAAGCGTTGGCCTCAACTCGCTGGCCCGAGCAGGGCGCCATCGGCTGCTGCCACCTCTATATAGAACAACAGGAACCAAGAACATGAATCTCGACAAGCAAGTTGCCCTCGTCACCGGCGCCTCGCGCGGTATCGGCAAAGCCATCGCCCTCGAACTGGCGCGCCAGGGCGCCATCGTGGTCGGCACCGCCACCACCGACAGCGGCGCGGCCGCCATCGACGACTACCTGAAGGAATTCGGCGGCAAGGGCGTGGTCCTGAACGTCAACGAAGCGGCGGCCTGCACGGCGGTCGTGGACGACGTGCAAAAGACGTTCGGCAGTTTGTCGATCCTGGTCAACAATGCCGGCATTACCCAGGATCAGCTGGCCATGCGCATGAAAGACGAGGAGTGGGATTCCGTCATCGCCACCAACCTGACGGCCGTGGGCCGGCTGGCGCGCGCGGTACTGCGCGGCATGATGAAAGCGCGCCACGGCCGCATCATCAACATCACCTCGGTGGTGGGCGAGGCGGGCAATCCGGGGCAGATGAATTACGCCGCGGCCAAGGCCGGCGTGGCCGGCATGAGCCGCGCGCTGGCGCGGGAAATCGGCAGCCGCAACATCACCGTCAACTGCGTGGCGCCGGGCTTCATCGACACCGACATGACCAAAGGTCTGGGCGCCGACCAGCACGCCGCGCTGCTGACCCAGATCCCCCTGGCGCGCCTGGGCGCCCCGGAAGACATCGCCCACGCGGTGGCGTTCCTGGCCGGCCCGACCGCGGCCTACATCACCGGCACCACCTTGCATGTGAACGGCGGCATGCACATGAGTTAAGATTGACCGTGACGGGCCGACGCGGCCGCCCTGGGGGGCGGTCGAATCGGCGCCGATCCGGTTTGAATGGTGCATTTGTCGCTCCGGCGGACAAACAAATGCACCAAGATCTGCAGCAGTTAGCAGCACTTTCGGTGGAGTTTGCGTCAAACACTGAAATTCGTTTTTCACCGCGCAAACCTGATAAAATGCGCGCACTTTCCGTAACACACACAATGGAGCCATAACATGTCGGATATCGAACAACGCGTTAAAAAAATCGTCGCTGAGCAACTGGGTGTTGCAGAAGTCGACATCAAAATCGAATCCTCGTTCGTTGACGACCTCGGCGCCGATTCGCTCGACACCGTCGAACTGGTGATGGCGCTGGAAGATGAATTCGAAATGGAAATCCCTGACGAGCAGGCTGAGAAGATCACCACCGTGAAGCAAGCCATCGACTACGCTACTGCCCACGTCAAGGCCTAAGTTTTATAGTTTTCGGGAGAATCGCTTGAGCCGTTCACGCAACCGTCGTGTCGTTATCACCGGCCTGGGCTGTGTTTCACCGATTGGCAATACGATTGCCGAAACGTGGAGCGCGGCGCTGGCCGGCAAGTCGGGCATCGCCAACATCACCAAGTTCGATGCGACGCCGTTTTCGACCCACTTCGCTGGCGAGGTCAAGGGCTTCAACATCGAAGAGTACATCTCGGCCAAGGATGCCCGCCACATGGATAGCTTTATCCATTACGGCATGGCCGCTGGCATCCAGGCATTGCAGAATTCCGGTCTGGAAGTCACCGAGCAAAATGCCGACCGCATCGGCGTCATCGTCGGTTCCGGCATCGGCGGCTTGCCGCTGATCGAAGAGACCAAGGACGATTATTCCAAGCGGGGACCGCGCCGTATTTCGCCGTTCTTCGTGCCGGCCTCGATCATCAACATGATCTCCGGTAACCTGTCGATCAAGTTTGGCCTGCGCGGGCCGAACCTGGCCATCGTCACCGCCTGCACCACCGGTCTGCACTGCATCGGCGCGGCCGGCCGCCTGATCGAGTACGGCGACGCCGACGTGATGATCGCCGGCGGCGCCGAAGCGACCGTCTCGCCGCTGGGTCTGGGCGGGTTCGCTTCGGCCAAGGCGCTGTCGTCGCGCAATGACGATCCGGCCACGGCGTCGCGTCCCTGGGACCGCGACCGCGACGGCTTCGTGCTGGGCGAGGGCGCCGGGGTCATGGTGCTGGAAGAGTACGAGCATGCCAAGGCGCGCGGCGCGACCATCTATGCGGAGCTGATCGGCTTCGGCATGAGCGCCGACGCCTACCACATGACCTCGCCCGTGGAAGACGGCAGTGGCGCGAGCCGCTGCATGGTTTCGGCGATGGCCAATGCGGGCGTCAACCCCGACCAGGTCGACTACATCAATGCGCACGGCACCTCGACGCCCCAGGGCGACCTGGCCGAAGTGCAGGGCATCAAGAAGACCTTCGGCGCCCATGCCGGCAAGCTGGTGGTCAACTCGACCAAGTCGATGACCGGCCACCTGTTGGGTGGCGCCGGCGGCCTGGAAGCGGTGTTTACGGTGCTGGCGATGCATCACCAGATCTCGCCGCCGACGATCAACCTGTTCAACCAGGATCCGGCCTGCGATCTGGACTTCTGCGCCAACGTGGCGCGCGACATGAAGATCGACATCGCCGTGAAAAACTCGTTCGGCTTCGGCGGCACCAACGGTACGCTGGTGTTTGCCCGTCCAAGCTGATTGCGGTTCACGTCCTCCAGTACGCCTTCTGTATGAACTTCCGGCGCCTGCCTCTGTCTTAGGGGTAGGCGCCGCGTCAGCACTGCGGAAACCCCACCGGTTTCCCTCTCCGCACGTCGCCCTGTCCGGCCCGTGCCGGTTCTTTTACCTGTTTTTCTCTCCGCTTTAACACCGGTCAGGTCCGTTCCGTCCATCCCGCCACTATGTCGATCGCGGTGTCCGCCGTCATCACGCCCTCGCGCGCGTTGCGCCTGGTACTAGCCGCGTACGCCCTGATCCATGGCGCCGCCGGCGGTTTTCTGCTCGCCCGCGCCGCTCACGGCCTCTCTTTGCAGCATGCCGCGGGCAGCGCTTGCCTGCTCGCCGCGCTCTGGCTGGCGCGCGCGGCGCGCTGGCCCGCAACCGCGCGCCGGATTGATATTTCTGGACTCGGCGAGGTGCGCCTGACGGTACAACAGAGCTTGGGCCAGCCACTGCCCGCAACGACCCTGGTGCAGCTGTTGCCCGGCTCGACGGCCTGGCCGCAGCTCCTGCTGCTGCGCCTGCGTCCCGATGGTGGCGGCCCCGACTGCGTACTGGCGGTGTGGCCGGACAGCGTGGAAAGCGCGCAATTCCGGGCGCTGGCGGTGGCCGTACAAGCTATTGCTAGGCGGAACCACAAATTTTCAGGAAAACACAAAATACTTTGAACTTATTGCAAAGGCACAACTCTATAATGATAGGGACGCGCCCACGCCAAAGCCAAGAGGGCATGGTCAGTGACGACAGAACGCGAGTGTGATCAACTGCTGGTTGAGCGCGTCCAGGCCGGTGAGCGGCAGGCGTTCGACCTTTTGGTCGGCAAGTATCAGCGTCGCCTGATGCGGCTGGTGTCGCGCCTGGTGCACGATCCGGCCGAGGCGGAGGATGTTGTGCAGGAGACGTTTATTAAAGCGTATCGTGCTCTGAGGCATTTCCGCGGGGATTCGGCATTCTATACTTGGCTCTACCGTATCGGAATTAATACGGCTAAGAATTTTCTCGTCACACAGGGCAGGCGCACCCCGACCTCCACCGAGGCCGATGCTGAGCGCGCCGAAGCGTTTGACGATGCGGACAGCTTGCGCGACATAAACACCCCCGAGTCGGTGTTGGCCAGCAAGCAGATCGCTTTTACTGTAAATGCCGCGATGGAGGCGCTGCCGCTGGAACTGCGCACCGCCATCATCCTGCGGGAAATTGAAGGCTTAAGCTACGAAGAAATATCTGAAGTCATGGCCTGTCCCATCGGCACCGTGCGCAGCCGCATATTCCGCGCGCGCGAAGTCATTGCCGACAAGTTAAGGCCCTTGCTCGACCTGCCGGCCGACAAGCGACGATAGGTGTAGCGATGATACTAATGCTCGGTAAATGTTGACTCACACCTATGGTGATGGAATTTCAGATGGACACTCATAAAAAAATCCGCGTGCACGTCTCGGCGCTCAGCGACGGCGAACTGGCGCCGGACGACCTGGAGCTGGCGCTGGCGGCGCTGCGCGCGCCCGACGGGCAGCACGCGTGGGATACCTACCACCGCATCGGCGACGAGCTGCGGGCGCAGGCCACGCCGGCGCTGTCGGACGATTTTTCCGCCCGGCTGGCGGCCCGGCTGGACGCGGAACCGTCGCCGGCGCGGCGCGGCGGCCCGAAAGACAGCGCGCCGCCCAAGCGCGCCCCGGCGCGCACCACCACGGCGGGCAAGCGCGGCCGCAACAACCAGGGCACGCGCATGGCGGCCGCCGAGGGTGGCGAGGAGGTCGCAGCCGAAGGCAAGGCCGTGGTCGAACCCAAGCCGGCGATCGCGTCGGTGTCGTGAAGCGGCGTTCCATGCACGCATGCGCTGCACGGAAAGCAGCAGACAACGGTCATTTCGGCAGGCATCCTGCTGCAATATGGGCAGCAGCGCCCCCGTTTTGCCCACCCTGAAGCAGCGGCAATAAAATTCCGTCGGTCCCCAAGGGCAAAAGCGACACGAATCACGTTTTTGGCTTACCATAACGTCAATTCTGCCTCTCCCTTGGATCGCCATCACATGACACTAGCTACTCGCAATAAAGTACTGACCGCCCTGGCGCTTGCCAGCGCGAGCCTGATGTTCAGCGCGCCGCTCACGGCCATGGCCGCACCGGTTGCCGGCGCACCGCTGGTGACCGGCTTGCCGGACTTTACCGACCTGATCGACAAGGTCGGCCCGGCCGTGGTCAATATCCGCACTACCGAAAAAGTCAAACAGCAAGGTCCCGGCGGTCCTGGCGAAGAAGAAATGCAGGAATTCCTGCGCCGCTTCTTTGGCGGCGCGGCGCCGCGCTCGCCCAATCCCGGCCCACGCGGGCGCCGCGCTCCCCAGCAAGAAGAAGATGTCCAGCGCGGCGTCGGTTCCGGGTTCATCATTTCGGCCGACGGCTACATTCTGACCAACGCCCACGTGGTTGATGGCGCCGACGACGTGATCGTGACCATGACCGACCGGCGCGAACTCAAGGCCAAGGTGCTCGGCTCGGACAAGCGCTCCGACGTGGCGCTGCTGAAAGTGGAGGGCACCAAGCTGCCCAGCATCCAGATCGGCGACTCGAATAAAATCCGTGTGGGCGAGTGGGTGATTGCCATCGGTTCGCCTTTCAACCTGGAGAATACCGTCACGGCCGGCATCATCTCGGCCAAGTCGCGCGACACGGGCGACTTTCTGCCCCTGATCCAGTCCGACGTGGCGGTCAACCCGGGTAACTCGGGCGGCCCGCTGATCAATATGCGCGGCGAAGTCATCGGCATCAATTCGCAGATCGCCACCCTGTCCGGCGGCTACAACGGCATTTCGTTCGCCGTGCCGATCGACGAAGTGATACGCGTATCCGACCAGCTCAAGAAAACCGGCAAGGTCACGCGCGGCCGTCTGGGCGTGCAGATCGGCGAAGTGTCCAAGGAAGTGGCCGAGTCGCTGGGCCTGGGCGCGGCGCGCGGCGTCGAAGTGTCGCTGGTGGAGCCGGGCGGCCCTGCCGACAAGGGCGGCATCAAGGTGGGCGACATCATCCTGAAATTCAACGGCCAGGCCATCGAGCGTCCGGGCGACCTGCCGCGCCTGGTGGGCGGCACGCCCGTGGGCAGCAAGGCCAACGTGACCGTGTGGCGCAAGGGGCAGCAGCAGGAGTTGCCCGTCAATATCGTCGAACTGAGCGACGACAAGACCGCCAAGAAACTGCCGACCAAGAAACCGAAGCCGGAGCAGGCGCCCAATGCACTGGGTCTGCATGTGTCCGACCTGACCGATGCGCAGCGCCGCGAACTGAAAATCGAAGGCGGCGTGCTGATCGACGCCAGCGAAGGCGCGGCGGCGCGCTCGGGCTTGCGTCCGGGCGACCTGATCCTGCAAATCAACAATATCGAAGTTAAGGACGCCAAGCAGTTCAACGCCATGGTGACCAAGCTCGATCCCAAGAAGAGCATCGCCGTGCTGGTGCGCCGCGACGACAACACGCAGTACGTGGTCATCAAGCCACGTTCGTAATGGCCAGCGATCGCTCCTTACTGGCCAGCGTGACCGCTGGCCGGCTGGCCTTTACCCTGTATTCGCGCAGTTACTGTCATCTGTGCGACGACATGCTGGGCGCCCTGCGCGCGTTATTGCAGCAACAACAAATTAACCCGCACCAGGTCGACATCGCCGTCATCGACGTGGATGCCGACGAGGCCCTGGTGGCCCGCTTCGACGAGCTGGTGCCGGTGCTGTTCGGCGACCCCGACGGCCCGGAACTGTGCCATTACTTTCTCGATGCCGATGCCGTGCAGCGCCACATCGCGTCGGCAAGCGTGTCGATTTAGCAAATTTTCTGCACCAATCCGGCCAGTTGCACGCTGCTGCGCAGCATTAAGCCGGGCTTTCTACCCCGAAATCCGGTAAAATGCGAGGTCGGAACAGCGCCTGCCACGGCAAGGGCGCTGCTACACGCTCGATCAAGGCGCTCGCCTGGGGACGGAACAAGTCCCCCTCGGAGCGCTTTTTTTGTATGGCGGCCATGCTGCGTCCCGCAACGGACCGCGTCGCCGCGCCGGCTCGAATGTTCGTCTCTCCACCTTGGTTTTGAATTGCATCAATGAACAACATACGTAACTTCTCCATCATCGCCCACATCGATCACGGCAAATCGACCTTGGCGGACCGTATCATCCAGATTTGCGGCGGCTTGTCCGACCGCGACATGGAAGCCCAGGTGCTCGATTCGATGGACCTGGAACGCGAGCGCGGCATCACCATCAAGGCGCAGACTGCGGCCCTGCATTACAAGGCGCGCGACGGCGTGGTGTACAACCTGAACCTGATCGACACCCCCGGCCACGTCGACTTCAGCTATGAAGTGTCGCGCTCGCTGTCGGCGTGCGAAGGCGCACTGCTGGTGGTTGACGCGTCCCAGGGCGTGGAAGCGCAGACGGTGGCCAACTGCTACACGGCGCTGGACCTGGGCGTGGAAGTGGTGCCGGTCCTGAATAAAATCGACCTGCCGCACGCCGATCCGGCCAATGCCATTGCCGAAATCGAAGACGTGATCGGCATCGACGCGGCCGACGCCGTCAAGTGCTCGGCCAAGAGCGGCCTGGGCGTGGAAGACGTGCTGGAGTCGCTGATCGCCCGCGTGCCGCCGCCGAAGGGCGACCCGACCGCGCCGCTGCAAGCGCTGATCGTCGACTCGTGGTTCGATAACTATGTGGGCGTGGTAATGCTGGTGCGCGTGATCAACGGCACCCTGAAGCCGAAAGAAAAAATCCTGCTAATGGCGTCCGAGTCGACCCAGCTGGTCGAGAGCGTGGGCGTGTTCAGCCCGAAATCGCAGTCCCTGCCGCAGATTTCCGCCGGCCAGGTGGGCTTCGTAATCGCCGGCATCAAAGAATTGAAAGCTGCCAAGGTGGGCGACACCGTCACCCACGCCGCCAAGCCGGCCGCGGCGCCTTTGCCGGGCTTCAAGGAAGTCCAGCCGCAGGTGTTCGCCGGCTTGTTCCCGGTGGAAGCGAACCAGTACGACCAGCTGCGCGACTCGCTGGAAAAGCTGAAACTGAACGACGCGGCCCTGATGTACGAGCCGGAAGTATCGCAGGCGCTGGGCTTTGGCTTCCGCTGCGGCTTCCTGGGTCTGCTGCACATGGAAATCGTGCAGGAGCGCCTGGAGCGCGAATTCGACATGGACCTGATCACCACGGCGCCGACCGTGGTGTACGAAGTGATCATGCGCGACGGCAGCCTGATCAAGGTGGACAACCCTTCCAAGATGCCGGAACCGTCGCGCATCGAAGAAGTGCGGGAACCCATCGTCACGGTCAACCTGTACATGCCGCAGGAATACGTGGGCTCGGTGATCACCCTGTGCATCGGCAAGCGCGGCGTGCAGATGGACATGAGCTACCACGGCCGCCAGGTCAAGCTGATCTACGAAATGCCGATGGCCGAAATCGTCCTCGACTTCTTCGACAAGCTCAAGTCGACCTCGCGCGGCTACGCCTCGATGGATTACGAGTTCAAGGAATACCGCGCCTCCGACGTGGTCAAGGTCGACATGCTGATCAACAGCGAAAAAGTCGATGCGCTGGCCATCATCGTGCACCGCGCCAACAGCCAGTTCCGCGGGCGCCAGGTGGCGGCCAAGATGCGCGAACTGATTCCGCGCCAGATGTTCGACGTGGCGATCCAGGCCGCCATCGGCGCGACCGTGATCTCGCGTGAAAACGTCAAGGCGCTGCGCAAGAACGTGCTGGCCAAGTGCTACGGCGGCGACATCAGCCGTAAGAAAAAGCTGCTGGAAAAACAGAAGGCCGGTAAAAAGCGCATGAAGCAGGTGGGCTCCGTGGAAATTCCGCAAGAAGCTTTCCTGGCAATCTTACAAGTGGACGATAAATGAACCTGCAAGTGATCTTAGGTAATTTCGCACTGATCCTGTTCGTCGCCATGGTGCTGACGGGGATCGTGTGGTTCCTCGATGTGTTCTATCTGTCCAAGCAGCGCCGCGTCGCCGCCGACAAGGCCCTGGCCGCGTTCGATGCGCGCAATGCCAAGCTGACCGCCGACGGCGTCAAGGTCGATTACACCAGCCGCAGCGCCATCGAGGCGGCCATTCTGCGCCAGCCGACCTGGATCGAGTACTCGGGCAGTTTCTTCCCGGTGATTGCCCTGGTGTTCGTGCTGCGCTCGTTCCTGTACGAGCCGTTCAAGATTCCGTCGGAATCGATGCTGCCGACCTTGCAGGTGGGCGACCTGATCCTGGTGAACAAGTTCACCTACGGCATCCGCCTGCCCATCCTGAACAAGAAGATCATCGACCTGAACGACCCACAGCGGGGCGACGTGATGGTGTTCAAATATCCCAAGGACATGAGCCAGGATTACATCAAGCGCGTGATCGGTGTGCCAGGTGATAAAATTACCTATGAAAATAAGCGCCTGACGGTCAACGGCCAGACGGTGACGTACACGCCGATGGACGATTATCTGGACTCCGAAAAGCCGGTGTACCATAAGCTGTTCGTGGAAGACTTGCCCGGAGCGCAACACCGCATCCTGAACACGGAAGGCCGTCCGACCCTGGAATTGTCCACCGTGGACAATTTTCCCAAGCGCGAAGCGTGTGTCTATTCCTACGAGAAAGTTTCGTGCGTCGTGCCGGAAGGCAATTACTTTATGATGGGCGACAACCGCGACAACAGCGCCGACAGCCGTTACTGGGGCTTCGTGCCGAATCAGAACATCGTCGGCAAAGCGTTCTTCGTCTGGATGAATCTGGGTAATCTCAAGCGCATCGGTGGCATCAACTAAGGGGTACGGCACATGACAGGTTGCAACGCGGGCAAAGCAGGCAGGCTCACTCCACCCCGGCCCCAGCGTCAGCGCGGCATCTCGCTGTCGGGCCTGATCTTCGTGCTGGCCATCCTGGGCGTGCTGGCCGTGTTCGCCATGAAGGTGTTTCCCACCTTTCTGGAATACCGCGCCATCAAGAGCGCCATCGCGGTGGCCAAGGCCACCAATGGCACGGTGCCGGAGATCCAGGAATCGTTCCGCAAGAACGCCGACATCAACGCCATCGATTCGATCCGCGACACCGACCTGATCATTTCCAAGGACAGCGGCGAAACGGAAATCGCCTTTGCCTATGAAAAGCGGATTCCCCTGGCCGGCAATGTCAGCCTGGTCATCGATTATGCCGGCACCACCGACAAGAGCGGTGTCGTGCCGGTACCCGCCGACAAAGCGGCGGGCCAGTAACATGAACCATCCCATGGACTGGACTTGCCTTCACATCGACCGGCGCATGGGCACTCCACAACAAGAATACCGACAATGAATCTTCAGTTATTGCAGACCCGCTTAGGCTATACGTTCCAGGATGCTGGCTTGCTGCAGCAAGCCTTGACGCACCGTAGCCATAGCAGTCTGCATAACGAGCGGCTTGAGTTTCTCGGCGATTCGATCCTGAACTGCGTGGTGGCCTCGGTGCTGTACGAGCGCTTTGCCGCCATCGACGAGGGCGACCTGTCGCGCCTGCGCGCCAATCTGGTCAAGCAGCAATCCCTGTACGAAATTGCCCAGAAGCTGGAACTGTCGCAGTTCCTGCGCCTGGGCGAGGGCGAGCTCAAATCCGGCGGCTTTCGCCGGCCGTCGATCCTGGCCGATACGCTGGAAGCGTTACTGGGCGCAATCTTTCTCGACGCCGGCTTCAATGCCGCGCGCGACGTGATCCGCGCCTTCTACATTCCCATTCTCGACTCGGTCGATCCGCGCACGCTGGGCAAGGATGCCAAGACCTTGCTGCAGGAATTTCTACAAAGTAAAAAGATTTCGCTGCCCACCTACAACGTCGTGGCCACCCACGGCGCGGCCCACAGCCAGGAGTTCGAGATCGAGTGCCTGGTGCCCAAGCTGGCGATCCAGGTCTACGGCCGGGGCGGCAGCCGCCGTGCCGGCGAACAGGCGGCCGCCAAACTGGCGCTGGAAGTGGCCGAGCAGGCACTGCTCAAGTCGCCCGCCGCCGCCCGCAAGAGCAAACCGCGCGCCGCCCAGCTGAAACTGGCCGGCATCGCCACCATTCAGGGAGACGGTGAAGCGGACAGCACCGACGTCAAGCCACCCAAACACCCGCATCCGGAAACGAAATCAGCATGAACACCACGCCTACCAGCACGACCGCCAGCACGCCAGACACGCCTGAACCCTTCCGTTGTGGCTACATCGCCATCGTCGGCCGCCCCAACGTGGGCAAATCGACCTTGATGAACGTGCTGATCGGCGCCAAGGTGTCGATCACCTCGCGCAAGGCCCAGACCACGCGCCACCGCATCACCGGCATCCAGACCCACGACGACGCGCAATTCATCTACGTCGACACGCCGGGCTTCCAGACGCGCCACGCCAATGCCTTGAACAAGACGCTCAACAAGACCGTCACCAACACCCTCATTTCGGCCGACGTGATTTTGTTCCTGGTCGAAGCGGGTACCTTCGGCCCGGCCGACCAGCAAGTGGTCGACCTGCTGCCGCAGGACGTGCCGGTGATCCTGGTGATCAACAAATCCGACCGCGTGAAAGACAAGGCCGCGCTGATGCCGTTCGCCCAGCAGATCGCCGCCAAGCATAACTTCGCCGCCATCGTGCCGGTGTCGGCCAAGCTGAAGTTTCAGCTGGACGGCTTGCAGAATGAGATCAAGCGCCTGCTGCCGGAAAACAACCCGATCTTCGGCCCGGACGACATCACCGACCGCAGCGAAAAGTTTCTCGCTTCGGAAATCGTGCGCGAAAAGCTGTTCCGCCTGGTGGGCGACGAGTTGCCGTACACCAGCACCGTGCTGATCGAGCAGTTCGAGCAGGAAGGCGACTTGCGCCGCATTTTCGCCGCCATCCTGGTCGAGCGCGACACCCACAAGTCTATGGTCATCGGCAACAAGGGCGAGCGCCTGAAACAGGTGTCGACCCAGTCGCGGCTGGACATGGAAAAGCTGTTCGGCGGCCCCGTGTACCTGGAGATCTGGGTCAAGGTCAAGTCCGGCTGGGCCGACAACGAAGCCGGCCTGCGCGCCTACGGCTACGAGTAATAAGCGAGTAATAAACAATCAGCAAAGGGGAGGCGGCTAGCACGCATGTCCAGCAACGACGTCGAACTGATCGTCCCTCCGGCACCGGCCGACCCCGTGGATACACATGCGGCCTCTGCGCCTGCGGTGGTGCCCAAGCGCGCCAAGGCGGAGCGCGTCAGCGCGCCACGCCCGCCCCCGCGCGGCGGCATCAGCGGGCGCATCTCCGGCCAGCCATCCTTTGTGCTGCATAGCTACCCCTACAAAGAAACCAGCCTGATCGTCGACATGTTCACGCGTGACTTCGGCCGCATCGGGCTGGTCGCCAAGGGCGCCAAGCGCCCGCACTCGGCGCTGCGCGGGGTGCTGCAAACCTTCCAGCCCCTGCAGGCATCGTGGAGCGGCAAGAACGAGCTGCGCACGCTGATCAACGCCGAGTGGGTGGGCGGCATGCTGCCGCTGGAAAAAACCGCGCTGCTGTGCGGCTTCTACCTCAACGAGCTGCTGGTCAAGCTGATCGCCCGCGACGACCCGCACCCGGTGCTGTTCGACCACTACGTGGCGACGTTGAACCAGCTGGCGCACAATGAACCTGCGCCCATCGTCTTGCGAAAATTCGAACGGGCCTTACTTAAAGAGACGGGCGTGGCCGCCGACCTGACGCGCTGCACGGCCACGCGCGCGCGCGTGCTGGCCGCCAGCGACTATGTGGTCGACCCGGAGCGGGGCGCGCGCCCGGCGCGCGCGTCCGACACCTGGCCGGTCGTGTGCGGCAAGACCCTGCTCGACATGGACAAGGACGACTACAGCGACCCGCTCACGCAGTCCCAGAGCAAGCAGCTGATGCGCTTTCTGCTGGCGCACCAGCTGGGCGGCGCGCCGCTGAACACGCGCCAGATTTTGATCGACCTGCTGCAGCTCTAGCATGCACGCGCACCGTGCAGCGCAGCAGATATCTCCACTAACGATAGAACATACGCCATGAGCTTCCTGCAACCGAACGGCCCGGTGATCGACCTGGGCGTCAACATCGACCACGTGGCGACCTTGCGCAATGCGCGCGGCACCCCCTATCCCGACCCCATCCGCGCGGCGCTGATCGCCGAGCAGGCCGGCGCCGACGTGATCACGCTGCACCTGCGCGAAGACCGCCGCCACATCAAGGATGCCGACGTGATCGCCCTGCGCCCGCAGCTGATGACGCGCATGAACCTGGAAGCGGCCGTGACGCAGGAGATGATCGACTTCGCCTGCACCATCAAGCCGCAGGACGTGTGCCTGGTGCCCGAGCGGCGCGAGGAAGTGACCACCGAAGGCGGCCTGGACGTGATCCGCTACTACAAGGAAGTCGAAGCGGCGGTGCGCCAGCTGCAGGCCGAAGGCATCCGCGTGTCGCTGTTCATCGACGCCGACGAGGCGCAGATCGGTGCCGCCGCCGACATCGGCGCGCCGGTGATCGAACTGCACACGGGGCGCTACGCCGAAGCCCACGGCGCTGAGCTGGCGTTCGAGCTGGAACGGGTCAGGGCCGGGGCGCGCTACGGCGTCTCGCGCGGCGTGAAGGTCAACGCCGGCCACGGTCTGCACTACACCAACGTGCAAGCCATTGCCGCCATCGGCGACATTGGCGAACTCAATATCGGCCATGCGCTGGTCGGTCACGCCGTGTTCGTCGGCTTTGAAAACGCCGTGCGCGAAATGAAGGCCATCATGACGGCGGCCCGGCTGGGCACCGTGTGGGCACAGGTGCAGCATGGGCAGTAATATCTACGGCATCGGCACCGACATCGTGCAGATCTCGCGCATCGAGGCGGCGCTGGCGCGCAATGGCGAGCGCTTCGCCGCCAGGATTCTCGGGCCTGAAGAGATGCTCAAGTTCCGGGCGCGCCGCGCCAAGAACGAGGTGCGCGGCATGCGTTTTCTGGCCACGCGCTTTTCGGCCAAGGAAGCGTTTTCCAAGGCCATTGGTCTGGGCATGCGCATGCCGATGACCTGGCGGTCCGCGCAGATGCTCAACGCACCGAGCGGCAAGCCGACCATCGTGTGCAGCGGCGTGCTGGACGAATTCATGCGCGCCAACCGGCTCACGGCGCAGGTGACCATCAGCGACGAAGCCGAGTACGGCGTGGCGTTCGTGATCGTCACGCAGGAAGTGTAAAGTACGGTACGAACCACGCGTAGCATAGAGGTAGTAATGACCGAAGCAATCCCCGCGATTTCCGCGATTCCCGATCCTGTAGTGACTCCCGATCCGCGCGACCGGGTGCTGGAAACCGTCGCCAAGCTGCCCAACCTGCCGGGCGTGTACCGTTATTTCGACGCCAACGACGCCGTGCTCTACGTGGGCAAGGCGCGCGACCTGAAAAAACGCGTCTCCAGCTACTTCCAGAAGAACCTGGCCAGTCCGCGCATCGCCATGATGGTCGAGCGCATCGCGCGCCTGGAGACCACGGTGACGCACAGCGAAGCCGAAGCCTTGATCCTGGAAAGTAACCTGATCAAGTCGCTCAAGCCGCGCTACAACATCCTGTTCCGCGACGATAAATCGTACCCGTACCTGAAGATCACCGGCGGCGACGTGCCGCGCATGGCCTACTACCGCGGCGCGCTGGACAAGAAGAACCAGTACTTCGGTCCGTTCCCCAGCGCCTGGGCGGTCAAGGAGTCGATGCAGATTTTGCAGAAGGTGTTCTTGCTGCGCACCTGCGAAGACAGCGTATATTCCAATCGCACGCGGCCCTGCCTGCTGCACCAGATCGGCCGCTGCAGCGGCCCGTGTGTGGACCTGATCAAGCCGGACGACTACAAGGTCGACGTCGACAACGCGGCCAAGTTCCTGCGTGGGCGCCAGGGCGAAGTGATGGCCGATCTGGAAACCAAGATGCACGGCTTTGCCGCGGAGCTCAAGTTCGAGCGCGCCGCCAGCGTGCGCAACCAGATCCAGTCGCTGGCGCGCGTGCTGCACCAGCAGAGCATGGACACCGGTGGCGACGCCGACGTCGACATCATCGCCGTGGTGGTGCAGGGCGGGCGCGCCTGCGTCAACCTGGCCATGGTGCGCGGCGGACGGCACCTGGGCGACCGCGCCTACTTCCCCACGCAGGTGAGCGACGCGGCGGCGATTGCCGAAGGCTCGATCGAATGCGAAGTGCTGGCCGCCTTTCTGGCCCAGCACTACAGCGAGAAATTCATCCCCGGTACGCTGATCCTGAATATCGAATTCGACCAGCCGGCCCTGATGGTGGCGCTGACCGAGCAGTGCGGCCACCGCATCAACCTGATCTTCCAGCCGCAGGGGCAGCGCCGCCAGTGGCTGGAGATGGCCGCCAAGGGCGCCGACATCTCGCTGGCGCGCCTGCTGTCCGAGCAGGGCTCGCAGCAGTCGCGCACGGCCGCGCTGGCCGAGGCGTTGTCGCTGGACGCGGGCGATCTGGATGCGCTGCGCGTCGAGTGCTTCGACATCAGCCACACGCAGGGCGAAGCGACCCAGGCGTCGTGCGTGGTGTTCCACCACCACGCCATGCAGAATGGCGAATACCGGCGCTACAACATCAACGGCATCACGCCGGGCGACGATTACGCCGCCATGCGCCAGGTGCTGATGCGCCGCTACGAGAAGGTGGCCGGCGGCGACGGCGTGATGCCCGACGTGGTGCTGATCGACGGCGGCAAGGGGCAGATTGAAATGGCGCGCCAGGTGTTCGCCGAACTGGGGCTGGACATCAGCCTGATCGTCGGCGTGGCCAAGGGGGAGGGTCGCCGCGTGGGCCTGGAGACCTTGATGTTCGTGGACGGGCGCGCGCAGCAGGAACTAGGCAAGGAATCGGCCGCGCTGATGCTGGTGGCGTTGATCCGCGACGAGGCGCACCGTTTCGCCATCACCGGCATGCGCGCCAAGCGCGCCAAGACGCGCCAGACCTCGCGCCTGGAAGAGATCGAGGGGATCGGCGCCAAACGCCGCCAGCGCCTGCTGGCGCGCTTTGGCGGCCTGCGCGGGGTGGTCGACGCCAGCGTCGAAGACCTGATGCAGGTCGAGGGCATCTCGACCCAGCTGGCCGAAGAGATCTATCGCCAGCTGCATTGAGCTTCAGTATTGAGCTTGGGCGCAGTGCGGCATCTGCCGCGTCCGCTTGGGCTCAACTGGTGAAAATAGTGCTGGCAGGGTAGACTAGCGCAGCAATTATTGTTAACGCTTTATCAGCGCCAGTCACTCACCCCCTTAGCCCCTATGCCATTTAATATTCCGATACTCCTGACCTGGCTACGGGTGGCCTTGATCCCCCTGGTGGTGGGGGTGTATTACCTGCCGCTGCACTGGCTGCCGCGCTCCGACCAGGACCTGGCCGCCACCATCGTCTTCATCGTCGCCGCCGTCACCGACTGGTTCGACGGCTTTCTGGCGCGGCGCTGGAACCAGACCTCGGCCTTCGGCGCCTTTCTCGACCCCGTGGCCGACAAGCTGATGGTGGCCGGCGCCTTGCTGGTGCTGGTGCATCTGGACCGCGTGGACCACTTCATCGCCTTCATCATCATCGGCCGCGAGATCGCCATTTCGGCGCTGCGCGAGTGGATGGCGCAGATCGGCGCGTCGCGTTCGGTGGCCGTGTCGTCGCTGGGCAAAATCAAGACGGCCGCGCAGATGACGGCCATTCCCATGCTGCTGTTTCATGACGTGATCTTCCGCACGATCGACACCCAGATCGTCGGGGACTACCTGATGTATGTGGCGGTGGTGCTGACGGTGTGGTCGATGTTTTACTATCTGCGCCTGGCCTGGCCGCTGATCAAGGAGAAGGGTGGGGCGGCTTTGTGAAGTGATCGCGCTATCGTTCCTTGACAACGGTTTTGTATGGTCTATAATGCCTGCCTGTTGTGACGAAGCTGTGACAGCAAAGCAGTACAGCGGTACCCAAGCGGGAGTAGCTCAGTTGGTAGAGCGCAACCTTGCCAAGGTTGAGGTCGAGAGTTCGAGACTCTTCTCCCGCTCCAGTTTCTCGGAGCAGCTGGCGTATCGTGCAGGTGGTAGTCGATTCGGTAGTAAATGCTTGAAAGTTAAGCTTGGATATCAGGGTAGTTTCTGCGATAATCCTAGTCTTGCAAATGCGGGAGTAGCTCAGTTGGTAGAGCGCAACCTTGCCAAGGTTGAGGTCGAGAGTTCGAGACTCTTCTCCCGCTCCAGAATTCAAGCAGTAAGCAACGCGCTTACTCGAAAATGCGGCAACGCTGCTTTTTGACAGATCCTCCGGCGAGGTAGCAAAGAGGTTATGCAGCGGCCTGCAAAGCCGTTTAGACGGGTTCGATTCCCGTCCTCGCCTCCAGAAATAAAAGAAACAGCCCACTTTTTAGTGGGCTTTTTCTTTTGGTAAGCGTCGCCTTCGATGCCAGCCGATCCCCTCGAGCAGCGTCGGAAATCGGCACCTTGTGCTGTCATGCAAATGCGCTAAGCGATGGCCAGCGGCTGCCTGGTGATCAGCTCGCACACGGGACCGCTTGCCGGGGTGATCACTGACCGGGACGACGGCCGGTGGTGCGATTTCATCGATATCGATACTGTTGCCGCCACTACGGTCCTTGCCTTGAAGGCTCAGCAACCAGCATAGCCGGCAGGCGCCTCTGCCGCGCCCGCCCCGCGATCATTCGACCCAGCTGACCCATCGCGCGCCAGCAGCGCGAACGACTCGGCAGGCCCCCATGAGCCGGCCGCGTACGGCGATGGCTTCTCGTCCAGCACGCACCAGCCGCTGATGATCGGATCGGCCCATTCCCAGGCCGCTTCCAGCTCGTCGCACCGCATGAATTGGGTCAGGCGGCCGCGTACCGCGTCGATCAGCAGGCGCTCGAAGGCTTCCGCGCGGCGCTGCTGGAAGGCCGAATGCAAGTCCAGGTTCAGCTCGATTTCTGCAACCCGCTGGTCCGGCGCGCGCCAGCTCGCGCAAATCGAAATCCAGTGTTGAATGGCGCTGCAAATTTCCAACGCCCGGAGGGGCTGCTGAAGAATGGACGCAGTGTGTCGAGACCCGCAAGGCCCATGCGGGAACAGGGTCAGTCTGGCAAACGTACACCAGCTCTGCTGTTGTGCCGAAACACCGTCATTCCCGCGCAAGCGCACTGTCCGGACCATTATTCGGTAAAGTCTCTCCATGATTCCCGCGAAAGCGGGAACTCATGCTGAATCTGCGAATTCCGTACGCATCAACCTCCCGAGGTTGTTGAAAAATACGACTTCGGAGAAGTGCTATATGTTCCCGCTTTCGCGGGAAGTCGGGGTGCGCAGTGCGCGGCACGACGAAGGTTTACCTATGGAACTCCCTTTGTGCGGAGTGGGAGATTATTCCGGACACCAATGCGCGCAAGGGGGAACCGATATTTTTCCTCCTGAGCGGAGGTACGCTTACGACTGATCAGTTCGTGTTCATGTGCCAGACTGGACCCTGGCCCCCTGCGGCCAAGTCTCGCCATCTTGCCATCTCGCCAGCCGCCTTGATGTAGACGAGATGATGGCGTCAAGGCACGGTGATTTCGGCGCGCAGCGCATCCATAATCAGCCGTAGACCGAACTGGAAGTTGATCTCGCGATGCGCTTCGTCCGCGTAGGGCATGGCCTGGGCCATGCAAGGGAACAGCGCGGCGTTGATTTCGCCAGGCGACGGGGGCGCGAGCTGGTCGTGGGCTCCCATGGCAAACAGGCTCCAGCCCAAGGTGTATCGAGACAGCACACAGTAATAGCGCGCGCTTTGCTCCGGGTTGAGCCCGGCCGCGTAAAACATCGCGAACAGTTCCTCGAGAAACGCTTTCGCACGCGCCGTGCAGAAACCGCTTGCGCCCAGCATCGACGCGATGTCCGGATGATCGATCGCAATGCGGCGTAATTGCTCGAAGGTCGATCCGATACGCTCCAGCGGGGTTCCGCGCGTGCCAACGCGCGCCACCAACTGATTGAGGAGGTGATCTTTCACGCCGTCCAACAACTGCGATTTGTTCTTGAAGTGATGGTACAAGGACATTGCTTCGACATTGAGGGCGGTGCCGATACTGCGCATCGTCAGCTGGCTGATGCCGCTTTCATCGATCAGCCCGAGCGCGGTGACAACGATGCGTTGCCGATCCAGTGGGGGACGTGGGGGGGAATTAAGGTTCGTTCTCATTCTATCGTGACACGGTGCCGCAGGCGGGCGCCTGCCAGGCGGCATTATAGAAGAGAGTGGAAAACGGCGCTTGTCAAAGTGGTTAGCAACGTTAGTTCTCTGGCAATTAAAAGCGCAGCAATAACGCGGTAATGTTGTCCCGGCTGCTGTGACGCTTGGCCAAGGTGATCAGTTGCCCGCACAGGGCCGCCAGCGGCACCGTCGATTGTTCCAGCACGTGCTCAAGGTCACCGTGCGGAACCCAGCCGTGCAAACCGTCGCTGCACAGCAGCAGCACATCGTCCGCCAGCACCTCGTGCAGCGTGATGTCAGGGGTCACTACGGCAGCGGGCCCTACCGCCTGCAGCAGCAGGTTCTGCGGCGGAAGCACGCCTGGCGCGCCGGATTCGAGCGCCTGCTGATAGGCGGTCTGATCGCGCGTAAGTTGGCTCAGCGTGCCTTCGCGGTATCGGTACAGCCGGCTATCGCCGACATGGAAGGCCACGAACGCGCCCATGTCGGGCAAGGTCTGGATACCCGTGAGCGTGCAACCCATGCCGGCGCCGTCCGCATGGCCCCGTTCGCGGTTTTCCGCGTATAGCACCGTATTGGCCCGTTCGACCGCGTGCAGCAGCGCCGCCGTGTGGCGCCAGCGCAAGTTGACGGCAGTGGCGTCTGGATCGGCGCCGCCGTCGCCGCGACGCACCGCGCGCGCTTCCCCTTCCCGTTGCGTCAGGTAGGCATGCAGCGCGGCGAGCGCGCCGGCGCTCGCCACCTCGCCAGCCATGTGTCCGCCCATGCCGTCGGCCACGGCAGCCAGCCCCAGCGTACGGTCGATCAGGAAAGCGTCCTCGTTATGGGGACGTACGTCGCCGGTGTCGCTCAGCCCATCAATCTCCGTCAAGCTCACTGCTCACGTCCAATTCTGTCAATTCAGTTCGTTCTCGAACGAAGCGCGCAAAAGCGGCGCCGGCGCGCGTCTCCTCAACATATACGGAGCTGATGGGGCCTTGGACGCACCTGACGACGCCCAAAGAAGAAATTAGTAAAAAGTGAGGATGAAATTAGTCCTGCGCTTTACCAAAACTTGACACAATGACCGGACAGTACAAAGGGCACGCTAGGCGCCTTGGCGGCAGGATCGGACTCGATGCTGACGGCCAGTTTTGACACATCAAGAAAAACCTGCTCGGCGTGCGCGTCGAGGCCGCGCATGACGCTGCCGCTGGCAGGCACATCGGCGATCGGTATCGGCGCGCCGTTCGCCGGCAATGCCCATAAGATCGCGACTTTTCCGGCGGGGATGGCGAGCGGCTTGAGCAACTTGATCTTGATGGTCTCGCCATGCCGGTGCGAGCCTGCGGTCAGAACCGCCTGGCCCCCAACGTCGCTCAGGATGCCGAAATAACTGGCGGGCAGGGCGGCGTCCATGTGGTGCATCCCAAATACATGGGCGTTGTTCGAGACCATGCCGACGCTCAGCACCGCGCCGAGGCTGAAGGCGATCGCCGAGCGGCCCCAGCCATCAATCAGGCCGCGCCACCAGCTGTTCCCGGCCGCTGCAGCGGCGCCGACGTGGCCGCTGCTGGCGCCAGGTGCGGTTTTGGCCGCAATGGCCTGCCACACTTGGGCCGGTGGCGCCAACGGGGGCACGCTGGCATTCAGGGGCGCGAGCTCGTTATTCCAATGCGCGACGGCGCGCTGCGCCTTGGTGGAATGGGCCAGCAGGCGCGCGAAGCGTCGCCGGGCACGCGCGCCCATGGTGCCAAGCACGTAGGCACCGGCCAGTTGATCAAGCAGGTCGGGACGTTCGTAATTCATGGCGCTTCTCTCCGGGCAGCAGTCTGGGCCGGGGCATCATAGCAGTTCTTCAGCCGCGCAAGGCCCCGCCGCAGCCACGCCTTCGCTGTGCCCAGCGGAACTTGCAGATGCGCTGCTACTTCGGAGTGGGACATGCCATTGTAATAGGCCAAGGCCAGCGATTGGCGTTGGGGCGGTTCCAGCAGGGCCAGGCAGCGGTTCAATTCGCTCTTCTCCGTGGCGGCGGTAAACAGCACATGCGGATCGGCATGGTCGAGCGCCTCCTCATGGCCGTCCTCGGTGCCATCGGCGCTGGGCGCATAGTCGTTGCCGGATTCGAGCTTGCCCTTGCGCAGGCGGTCCAGCGACTTGTTGCGCACGATGCTGATCAGCCAGGTCATCGGCGTGGAGAGCGTGGCGGAATAGCCGTCAGCCTGCTGCCATACATTGATAAACGCGTCCTGCAGGATCTCGTCAGCCAGTTCGCGCTTGCGCACGAAGCGCATTGCGACACCATACAAATGCGCGCTGGTGAGGTCGTACAGCTGCTTGAATGACGCGTGATCTTGCAGCGCGACGCGCTTTAGCAGGTCCACCAGGCGCTGGTTTTCCGGTGTGTGAATAGGCATGTAAAGGGGGAGGGCCAAGGCCAAGTTAGTGGGTAACGTAACTGCATGCGCCGCGGGGCAGACCGGATGGGTCCGCCCGAGCGAGCCGAATTATAACCTTGCTTTGTAAGGTTGACACTGTTTTCAGCGCGACGGGTAACCGTGTTAACTATTTTTTCATGCAACTGCGTCCAGTTCTGCTCCGGTCGCGTAAGTCCCCGTACCAGCACCCGGAGACAACATGATCTACACCATACCCATCGATATCGCCGCCCTGTGCGCGCCCGTCAACGATGCCGCCGCGTGCGGCGAGAACCTCGAATACGACCCCCTGTTCGTGGCATTCGAAGCAGCGGCCAGCGGCAAGCCGGAGGTTCAGTACGGCAGCACCGTCACAGCGGCTCTGCCGCCCGACTGGCAGGCGGTGCGCCAGCTCGCGCCGACGCTGCTGCAGCGTAGCCGCGACCTGCGTGTCGTCGTGCCGCTGACGCGCGCGCTGCTGAACCTGCACGGCGCGCGCGGCCTGGCCGACGGGCTAGTCGTACTTAGCGAGCTACTGGCGCGGTACTGGGACGGCGTGCACCCTCAACTCGAGCCGGACGATGATTACGATCCGATGTTGCGCGTCAACGTGCTGGCCGCCTTGTGCCAGTCCGGCGGACTGCTGCGCGATCTGCGCCAGACCCCGCTGGCGCAGGTGCGCGCGCTGGGCAGCGTCAGCCTGCGCGACATCGAGCTGGCCATGAACGGCGCGGATGTGGCGTTGGAACCGCCGCGCATGTCGGTGGCGTTGATCGACGCCGTCTTTGCGGGGGCGGACCCGGCCGAGCTTGCGGCCACCGCCGCCGCGCTGGCCTCGGCGCGAGCCAGCACGCAGCGCATAGAACTGCTGCTCACCGGACATGTCGGCGTCGGCAGCGCGCTCGACCTTGCGCCGCTGGGCGACCTGCTGCAACGGGCTGCCGACGTACTTCGCCCGCATCTTCACGGCGCGGCGGCGACCGGTGCCGACGCCGGACAGACCGAGGAGGCAGGAGCGGCGTCGCACGAGCAGAGCGGCCACGCCGCTACCCGCAACGACCAGATCGCCGGCCGCGCCGACGTGGTGCGCGTGCTCGACACCCTGTGCGCATGGTACGCCGCGCGCGAGCCGTCAAGCCCGGTGCCGTTGCTGCTGCAGCGCGCGCGCAAGCTGGTCGACATGAGTTTCATCGAACTGCTGCAGGAGCTGGCGCCTGAGGGATTGAGCCAGCTGGCCCGGGTAAGCGGTGCCGGAAACGCAGCGTAGCGACGTGGCGTTGGTTTCCCGGATCAGCAATCAGCGAAGTTCCCGGTCGGCAGACCTGGTTCAGCGACATGGCAACACCCGATCAACACGCACGCTATCAACACGCACGCTATCAACACGCACGCTATGAACACGCACGCTATGAACACACACGCTATCAACACACACGCTATCAACACACTTCAAAGGAGCTAAATCGTGGCAACAGAAAGCAGTCAAAAATTCATCGCTCGCAACCGCGCCCCGCGCGTGCAGATCGAGTATGACGTCGAGGTCTACGGCGCCGAAAAAACCGTGCAGCTGCCGTTCGTGATGGGCGTGTTTTCCGACCTGTCCGGCAACCCGGCAGAGCCGCTGGCGCCGGTCGCCGAGCGCAAGTTCCTGGAAATCGACGTCGACAACTTCGACGAGCGCCTCAAGTCGATGAAGCCGCGCGTCGCGCTCGAGGTGCCCAACACGCTCAACGACCAGGGCAAGCTGGCCATCGACATCACCTTCGAGAGCATGGATGACTTCACCCCCGGCGCCATCGCCCACAAGGTCGAGCCGCTGCGCCGGCTGCTGGAAGCGCGCAGCCAGCTGTCCAACTTGCTGACCTACATGGACGGCAAGACCGGCGCCGAGGAGCTCATTGCCAGGCTGCTCGCCGATCCGGCACTGATGCAGGCGCTCGGTTCGACGCCGAAGCCGACCGCCCCAGTCCAGCCTGCAGCTCAACCTGACGAATAAGGAGATTCCCATGTCAACCGCAACCATCGATGCCAGCGCGCCCGCAGCCCAGCAGGGCGCCGCCATCGCCGACTTCGACGCCAGCGGGGCCAGCGCTTTTGCCGGCCTGCTGCAACAGCAATTCAAGCCCAAGACCGACAAGGCCCGCGATGCCGTCGAGGCGGCCGTGCGCACCCTGGCCGAGCAGGCGCTGCACGGCGCCACCCTGATTTCCGGCGACGTGCTCGGGACCGTCGAGGGCCTGATCGCCGAGCTGGACAAGAAACTGGCCGGACAGATCAACCACATCCTTCATCACGAGCAGTTCCAGGCCGTGGAAAGCGCCTGGCGCGGCCTGCACTATTTGGTCAGCAACACCGAGTCGGATGAATCGCTCAAGATCCGCGTGATGAATATTTCCAAGAACGAGGTGCACAAAACGCTGCGCAAGTTCAAGGGCGTGGCCTGGGACCAGAGCCCCATCTTCAAGAAACTGTACGAAGAGGAATACGGCCAGTTCGGCGGCGAGCCGTACGGCGCGTTCGTGGCCGACTATTATTTCAACAACAGCGCGCCCGACGTGGGGCTGCTGACCCAGATGGCCCAGATCAGCGCCGCCGCCCACGCGCCCCTGATCACCGCCGCCGATCCAAGCGTGATGCTGATGGAATCGTGGCAGGAGCTGGCCAATCCGCGCGACCTGACCAAGATCTTCCAGACACCCGAGCATGCAGGCTGGCGCTCGTTCCGCGCCAGCGAGGATGCGCGCTATGTCGGCCTGGCCATGCCCCGCTTTCTGAGCCGCGCGCCGTACGGCGCCAAGACCAACCCGGTCGAGCAGTTCGAGTTCGAAGAGACCACCGACGCGCCCGGCAGCAAGGACTTTACCTGGTCCAACGCCGCCTACGCCATGGCCGTCAATATCAACCGCTCGTTCAAGCGCTACGGATGGTGCTCGCAGATTCGCGGCATCGAGTCCGGCGGCGCGGTCGAAAACTTGCCAGTGCATACCTTCCCGACCGATGACGGCGGCGTCGACATGACCTGCCCGACCGAGATCGCCATCAGCGACCGCCGCGAGGCCGAGCTGGCCAAGAACGGCTTCATGCCGCTGGTGCACAAGAAAAACAGCGACTTTGCCGCCTTCGTCGGGGCCCAGTCGATGCACAAGCCGGCCGACTATGACGATCCCGACGCCACCGCCAACGCCAACCTCGGCGCGCGCCTGCCTTACCTGTTCGCCACCTGCCGCTTCGCGCACTACCTGAAGTGCATCGTGCGCGACAAGATCGGCTCGTTCAAGGAACGCAGCGATATGCAGGTCTGGCTGAACAATTGGATCGGCAAGTATGTCGAGCACAACCCGGCCACCGCCACCGAAGCGGACAAGGCGCGCAAACCGCTGGCCGGCGCCGAAGTCATCGTCGAGGAAGTCGAAGGCAACCCGGGCTATTACAACTCCAAGTTTTTCCTGCGCCCGCACTACCAGCTCGAGGGCTTGACGGTGTCGCTGCGGCTGGTGTCGAAACTGCCTTCGGCCTAAGCCGTCACGGGCATGGCGCACCTCCCATGTGGGCGCCGGTCCTGCTTTTCCCCATCGTTACAACCACTCCTTGAAAGAACATCATGATCTTATTGAAATTCACCACCCAAATCAAAGGCACCTCCACCGTCGCCGGTCACACCGACTGGATCACCATCGACTCGCTGCAGATGGGCGTGGGCCGCGCCATTTCGGTCAGCGGCGGCGGTAGCGACCGCGACACGAGCAACCCGTCGTTTTCGGAAATCTCGCTGTCCAAGGCCAGCGACATCGCCTCGGCCGACCTGTTCATGCAAGCCGTTTGCGGCAAAAGCCTGGGCAAGGCCGAGCTGCACTTCATTCAGACCGGCGGCGCCGACAAGAAGGAGCAGGTATTTCTGACCATCGAACTGGACAGTCCGATCATCAGTTCCTACTCGGCCAGCAGCGGCGGCGAGCGTCCCAGCGAAACGTTCTCGATCAATTTCACCAAGATCAGTTACAAGTTCGACTCCTTCACCGGCGACAACGTGATCACGGGCACGGCCAAGAAGTGGGACCTGGAAACCAACGCCACTTACTAAGCTAACTCACTAAGTCCACTTGCTAAGTCCGCTTATCAAGCCGTTTTCACCAAGTCATGAACCACCCGGGAGCGCCACGATGGCTGAATTACTGAGCAAGGACCGGCTTCAGCCGTCGCTGCTGGATCGCCTCAGCGACGACGACCGCCAGTCGGCGCGCGAGTCGCGCGAGCAGCGCGTGCTGTCCATGCGCGGCTTGCGCAAGGCCGTGCTGCGCGATCTCGGGTGGCTACTCAACACCACCGGCCTGGATGCGCTGCAGGCGCTGGAGGGGCACCCCCTGGCGGCGCGCTCGGTGCTCAATTTCGGACTGCCCGACCTGGCCGGAAAAACCGCGTCCGGGCTGGACCGGACCGAGCTGGCGCGCCGCATCCGCCAGGCCATCTGGGATTTCGAGCCGCGCATCGTGCGCGACAGCGTGCGCGTGGTGGCGCTGGCCCCGGGCCAGGCGCGCATGTCGGTCAACCAGGTGGCGTTCGAGATTCATGGCGAACTGTGGGGCCAGCCGCTGCCCGAGCGGCTGTATCTGAAAACCGAACTGGACCTGGAAGTCGGCGAGATGCGCCTGTTCGATATGGACGCGGGGGCGGCCCGATGAATCCGACCCTGTTGCGCTATTACGAGGCGGAGTTGCAGCACCTGCGCGAGATGGGCGGCGAGTTCGCGCGCGACTTCCCCAAGATCGCCGGTCGGCTCGGCCTGGAAACCCAGTCCTGTGCCGATCCGTACGTCGAGCGCCTGCTGGAAGGCTTCAGCTTTCTGGCGGCGCGGGTGCAGCTCAAGGTCGACGCCGAGTTTCCCCGTTTTACCAATCATTTGCTGGAGCTGGTCTACCCGCAGTATCTGGCGCCCACGCCGGCCATGGCGGTAGTGCAGCTGCAGCCCGACATGGGCGAGGGCAGCCTGGCCCAGGGGTTCACCGTGGCGCGCGGCAGCGCGCTGCACAGCATGCTGGGCAAGGGCGACCACACGGCCTGCGAATGGCGCACCGCCCATGCGGTGACGCTGTGGCCGGTCGAGCTGACCGAGGCGCGCTACTTCGCCTGCGGCAGCCAGCTCAACGGCATCGAGCTGGGGCGCATGGGCGGCGTCAAGGCGGCCCTGCGCCTGCGCCTGCGCGCCGGCGCCGGACTGGCGTTCGGCGAGCTGGCGCTGGAACGGCTGCCGCTGCACCTGCGCGGCAGCGACATCGTGCCGGCGCGCCTGCTGGAACAACTGCTGGCACGCGCCTGCGGTCTGCTGGTCATGCCCGCCACCACCGGGCAAGCGGCGCCGGCGTGGCACGAACTGCTCGCCCCAGGCGCGCTGCGCGGGCTCGGCACGGACGACGACGAAGCCCTGCTGCCGGTTGGCGCGCGCTCGTTCCAGGGCTATCGCCTGCTGCAGGAGTATTTCGCCCTGCCGCAGCGCTTCATGTTCGTCGAAATTGGCGGGCTGGGGCCGGCGGTGCGCCGCTGCGCCGCCGCGGAACTGGACATCGTGGTGCTGTTCGACCGGCTGGAGCCGTCGCTGGAAGCGCTGGTCAGCGCCGCCAATATCGGCCTGTACTGCACGCCGGCGATCAATCTGTTCGACAAGCGCGCCGACCGCGTCCATGTGTCGGACCAGCAGTCCGACTACCACGTGGTGCCGGACCGCACCCGGCCGATGGACTACGAGATCTACCAGATCGAGCGCGTCACCGGCTACGGCAGCGGCGCCGAGGCGCAGCAAACGTTCCAGCCGTTTTACCGCGCCAACGATTTACGCCCGGGCGAACCCGGCGCCTACTACCAGGTGCGGCGCGACGCCCGGCGCCTGTCGGCGCGCCAGCGCGTGCACGGGCCGCGCTCGAGCTACCTCGGCAGCGAGGTGTTCCTGGCGCTGGTCGATGGCGCCGACGCGCCGCACCGCAGCAGCCTGCGCCAGCTCGGCGTGGATACCCTGTGCAGCAACCGCGACCTGGTGCTGAGCATGCCGCTGGGCGGCCCCAGGACCGACTTCACCGTGGCCGGCGGCGCGCCCGTCAAGGCGGTGCGCTGCGTTGTCGGGCCGACCATGCCGTCGCCGTCGCACGCCGAGGGCGACACGGCGTGGCGCCTGGTCAGCCATCTGTCGCTGAACTACCTGTCGCTGGTGGACCAGGATAGCGCGGCCGGGGCGGCCGCGCTGCGCGACCTGCTGCGCCTGTACTGCGGCCGCGACGACGCCCCCGCCCACAAGCAGGTCGACGGCGTGCGCTCGGTGCGCGCCGAGGCCATCGTGCGGCGCCTGCCGCTGCCCGGCCCGATTACCTACGGGCGCGGGCTGCAGATTTGCGTCACGCTCGACGAGCAGGCGTACGAGGGCAGCGGCGTGTTCGTGCTGGGCATGGTGCTGGACCAGTTCTTCGCCAAGTATGTCAGTCTGAACAGCTTCACCGAGACCGTCCTCAAGACCGCGCGCGGCGTGGTCATGGCGTGGCCGGCCAGGGTGGGACGATGCGAGATCCTGTAGCGCTGCTGGCCCGGCTGGAGGCGGCCCCGGCCAGCTTCGACTTCTACGCCGCGTTGCGCCTGCTCGAATGCGCCTATCCGGCGCTGCCGCGCATCGGTCAGGCCGCGCGCCCGCGCGACGAGGCGGTGCGCTTCGGCCAGCAGCCGTCGCTGGCGTTCGAAGCGGCCATGCTGGCCGGGCTGGAGCGCGCGCCGGACGATGGCGCACGCCACGCGCAGGCAGAAGGGCAGGGCGCGCCGCGCCTGCTGGTCAACGTGCTCGGCCTGCTGGGCGCCAACGGGCCGATGCCGCTGCACCTGACCGAGTACATCCGCGACCGCATGCGCAATCTCAACGATCCGACCCTGGCGCGCTTCCTGGACATGTTCCAGCACCGCATGATCGGTCTGCTGTACCGGGCCTGGTCCAGCGCCCAGCCCGCGCTCAGCCTGGACCGGCCGGGCGAGGACCGCTTCGCCGGCTACGTGGGCGCGCTGATCGGCATCGGCATGCCGTCGCTACGCGGGCGCGACGCCGTGCCCGACGCCGCCAAGCTGCACTACGCCGGCCGTCTGGCGCCCCATGCGCGTGGCGCGGCCGGACTGGAAGCGGTGCTGAGCGATTTCTTTCAGGCGCCGGTGCAGGTGCAGCAATTTGTCGGCCACTGGATGCGCCTGCCTGCCGACGGCATGTGCCGCCTGCGTGGCGGCGCGCGCGCGGCAAGGCTGGGCCACGACACCGTGCTGGGCACCCAGGTCTGGAACGCCCAGCACAAGTTCCGCCTGCTGATCGGTCCGCTGGACATGGAACAGGCCGGCGGGTTGTTGCCGGGCGCGCCCGGCATGGCGCGCCTGACGGCGTGGGTGCGCCAGTACGCCGGACTGACGCACGACTGGGATGTGCGCCTCATCATCAAAAAACAATGCTTGCCCGGCCTGAAGCTGGACAAGACGGCGCAGCTGGGCTGGACCAGCTGGCTGAGCAGCAAAACACCGGAGCACGACGATCGCCAGCTACGCCTGACGCCGCCGCGCCACCCCGGCCACTGACATCACTGACACCACAGAGACCACCTATCACAAGGAGTACCCCATGGCTGACATCAGCCGCGTTGCCCTGTTCGGAAAATTAAACAGCCTGTGCTATCGGGCTGTCGAAAGCAGCACCGTGTTTTGCAAACTGCGTGGCAACCCGTATGTCGAACTGGCGCACTGGCTGCACCAGTTGCTGCAATTGCCGGACTGCGACCTGCTGCACATCGTGCGCCACTACGAGATCGATCCGGCCGTGCTGGCGCGCGACCTGTGCGCCGCGCTCGACCGCCTGCCGCGCGGCGCCAGCGCCGTTACCGACCTGGCGCCCCAGCTGGAAGAGAGCGTGGAGCGCGCCTGGGTCTATGCCACCTTGATGTTCGGCGCAGCGCAGGTGCGGTCGGGCCACCTGATCGTCGGCCTGCTGAAAACCAGCGGCTTGCGCAACGCGCTGTACGGCTTGTCGCAGCAATTCGCCCGGATCAAGACGGACGAGCTGGGCGAGCAGTTTTCCGCCTTGCTGGCGCAGTCGGTCGAGGCCGGAATGGGCGGCGCGGGCGGCAACGGCGGGGACGCCGTCCAGTCAGCAGAGCCGGGCGCCATCGCGCCGGCCGCGATGGGCAGGCAGCAAGCATTGCAGCAATTCACCACCGACCTGACGGCGCAGGCACGCGAGGGCGCGATGGATCCCATCGTCGGGCGCGACGACGAGATCCGCCAGACCATCGACATCCTGATGCGGCGCCGCCAGAACAATCCCATCCTGGTGGGCGAGGCCGGCGTCGGCAAGACCGCCGTCGTCGAAGGTCTGGCGCAGCGCATCGCGCGCGGCGACGTGCCGCCGGCGCTCAAGGCGGTGCGGCTGCTGGTGCTCGACGTCGGCCTGCTGCAGGCGGGCGCCGGCATGAAGGGCGAATTCGAGCAGCGCCTGCGCTCGGTCATCGATGAAGTCCAGGCCAGCGTCCAGCCGGTGGTGCTGTTCATCGACGAGACGCACACGCTGGTCGGCGCCGGCGGCGCGGCCGGCACCGGCGACGCCGCCAACCTGCTCAAGCCGGCCCTGGCGCGCGGCACCCTGCGCACCATCGGCGCCACCACCTTCGCCGAGTACAAGAAGCATATCGAGAAAGACCCGGCGCTGACCCGCCGCTTCCAGACCGTGCAGATCGACCAGCCGGACGAGGCGCGCGCGCTGCTGATGATGCGCGGCATCGCCAGCACCATGGAGCGCCACCACAAGGTGCAGATCCTCGACGAGGCGCTGGAGGCGGCGGTGCGCCTGTCGCACCGCTACATCCCGGCGCGCCAGTTGCCGGACAAGTCGGTCAGCCTGCTCGACACCGCCTGCGCGCGGGTGGCCATCAGCCTGCACGCCACGCCCGCCGAGGTGGACGACAGCCGCCGCCGCATCGAGGCGCTGGAGACGGAACTGGCCATCATCGGGCGCGAACGCGCGCTGGGCGTGGACACGGCCGCGCGCGCAGAACAGGCACAGCACCAGCTGCTGGCCGAGCGCCTGAGCCTCGGCGCCATCGAGCAGCGCTGGGCGGACGAAACGGAGCTGGTCGAGCGCATCCTGAACCTTCGCGCCGCGCTGAGCTCGGAACTCAGCCCGGAACGGGGCTGCGAACCGAGCTCGGAACTGAGCTCGGCACTGAGCTCCGAACTCAGCTCCAAATCAGACACCGACCTGCACGACGCCGGCAACGGGCCAGCCGACCCGCGCGCATCCCGTCTGGCCGAGCTGCGCGCGCTGCAGGCGCAACTGGCCCACTGCCAGGGGGAGCGCCCGCTGATCCTGTCGACGGTCGACCGCCAGGCGGTGGCCGCCGTGGTGCAGGACTGGACCGGCATTCCGGTCGGGCGCATGGTCAGGAACGAGGTCGAGAACGTGCTGAAGCTGGCCGACACGCTGTCCCGACGCATCATCGGCCAGCGCCACGCGCTGGAGATGATCGCGCGGCGTATCCAGACGGCGCGCGCGGGGCTCGACAATCCGGGCAAGCCGGTAGGGGTATTCCTGCTGGCCGGGACCTCCGGCGTGGGCAAGACCGAGACCGCGCTGGCCCTGGCCGAGTCGCTGTATGGCGGCGAACAGAACATCATCACCATCAACATGAGCGAATACCAGGAAGCCCACTCGGTCTCGACGCTCAAGGGCGCGCCGCCCGGCTACGTGGGCTACGGCGAAGGGGGCGTGCTGACCGAGGCGGTGCGCCGCCGTCCGCACAGCGTGGTGCTGCTGGACGAAGTCGAGAAGGCCCACCCCGACGTGCACGAGCTGTTCTTCCAGGTGTTCGACAAGGGCTGGATGGAGGACGGCGAGGGCCGCGTGATCGACTTCAAGAACACCGTGATCCTGCTGACCACCAACGCCGGCACCGAGCTCATTACCCGCCTGTGCGCCGACCGCGCCGCCATGCCGGCGCCGGACGCCATCGCCGCCGCCTTGCGCACGCCGCTGCTGCAGGTGTTCCCGGCGGCGCTGCTGGGCCGCGTGGTGACGATTCCGTATTACCCGCTCAGCGACGAGATGCTCGGCGCCATCATCCGCCTGCAACTGGGCCGCATCGGCCAGCGCGTCGCCGACCGCCACAAGATCCCGTTCAGCTACAGCGACGACGTGGTGGCACTGATCGCCAGCCGCTGCACGGAACTGGAAAGCGGCGGGCGCATGATCGACGCCATTTTGACCAATTCGCTGCTGCCCGCCCTCAGCGCCGAGTTCCTCGGACGCTTGCTGGCCGGCGCACCCGTACCGGCGGTGCATGTGGACGTGCGCGACGGCGAGCTGGCCTACCGCTACGCGGCATGACCGCCGGTCTCATCATTTTTTATCAGGAGCATCGTTATGCCATCGCCTCATATTAGTTCGATCAACCAGCCCGGCTACCAGTACAACAAGGATGCCGGCAACCCTTTCGAATCCGGCATGACCGGCGGCGCCGCGCTGGGCACCTTTATTTCCACCGCCGGTGGGCTGGGCGCGAGCAGGGACGTGTTCGTGCGCCAGCACGTCGTCAATGCCGATGGCAGCCACACTTATGAACAGACCTACGATGGCCGCGCCATGACGACCTCCGCGCTCACGCTGCTGGCCGGTGCGGCGTCGGGCGCGGCGGCGCTGTCGCAGGTGGCGGGACCGGGCGGAGCGGTCGCCGCGGCCGGCCTTGGCGTGCTGGCCAACATGGCGATGGGCGGGTTTGCCGTGCAGGACAGCCGGCGCTGCGCCGCCAAACTGAAAGTGATCGAAGGCAAACTTGGCAAGATGGCGTACACCGATCCCGATCTGGTCGTGGTCAGCGAAGTAGTCGACTATTGTCTGGGCCAGCAGAGCACCAAGAACGCAAAAGGCTGGCTCAACGCGAGCGGCGTGGGGCAGCCCGTCAAGACGCTGTATGGCGTGGGCAGGGGCGCCTACAAGCTGGCCAAGGGGACCAAGGGACTGGCGCGGGCCGAGCATGCGCGCCTGATCGTCGAGATCGCCCAGAAGCCCACCGGCCAGGCGCCGGCGCTGGCGCGCGAGCTGATACAGGCGCTGGTGGCCAAAAGCTACGACGACATCATGGCCGACGCCGTCGCCAACGCCATGAAAACCGGTTGAGCGGCATGGCAACGACGCAACTTCATCGCGAGATCTCGGTCGCGTGCGTGCTCGGCGACGACGTGCTGCTGCTGCGCCGCATGCGCGCCAGCGAGGCCCTGTCGCAGCTGAGCGAGTACAGCCTGGAGCTGTACAGCGAGCGCGCCGACCTGCGCGTCGACGACCTGCTGGGCACGCTGGTGAGCGTGAAGGTGGCGCTGCCGCGCGGCGGACAGCGCTATTTCAACGGCTTCATCACGCAGTTCGCGCTGACCGGCCGGCAGGGACGCTACGCGACCTACCACATCAGCGTGCGGCCATGGCTGTGGTTCCTGACGCGCGCGTCGGATTGCCGCATCTTCCAGCAGAAAAGCGTACTGGACATTATCAAGGCGGTGTTCGCGCCGTACGCGGTCGCCGACTTCGATACGGCCGGGCTGTGCGCCGGCGAGCAGCTGCTGCCGTACTGCGTGCAGTACCGCGAGACCGACTTCAATTTCGTCAGCCGCCTGATGGAGCGCGCCGGCATCTATTATTACTTCAGGAGCGTGGCCGGGCGCCACACCATGGTGCTGGCCGACTCGTACGCGGCGCACCAGAAGGCTCCCGGCTATGCCACGCTGCTGTACATGCCGGCCGCCGACCATGCGATGCGCGACAGCGAAGTGGTCTACGAGTGGAGCATGGGCGGGCAGATCGAGGCAGGGGTACAGTCGCTGCAGGACTTCGACTTCGAAAAGCCCGCGGCCAACCTGCTGGTCAGGGCCAGCGTGGCGCATGGCTACGCCCAGTCGCGCCACGAGCTGTTCGACTATCCCGGCAACTACACCGAGCGCGCCGCCGGCGAGGCCGATGCCCGCAACCGGCTGGACGCCCGCCAGAGCAGCTATCAGCGGGTGCACGCGGCCACGCGCGCCCGTGGCCTGTTCCCCGGCGCCCTGTTCAAGCTGACCGAGCATCCGCGCAGCGACCAGAACGGCGAGTATCTGATCGTCAGCGCGCAGTATGCGTTGTCGTCGGACAGCTACCAGCCGACCGCCCCGGCCGAGCCGGAACCGGTGCTTACCTGCTCGCTGACCGCCATCGCCCGCCAGACCGAGTTCCGTGCGCCGCGCCTGGCACGCAAACCCGTGGTGCAGGGCCCGCAGACGGCCATCGTGGTCGGCAAGGCCGGCGAAGAGATCTGGACCGACAAGTATGGTCGCATCAAGGTGCAGTTCCACTGGGACCGGGCCGGTCGCGATGACGAGACCAGCTCGTGCTGGGTACGGGTGGCGCAGGGCTGGGCCGGCAAGCGCTGGGGCGCCATGTTTGTGCCGCGCATCGGCCAGGAGGTCATTGTCAGCTTCCTCGAAGGCGACCCGGACCGCCCGCTCGTCACCGGCAGCGTCTACAACGCCGATCACATGCCGCCGTACGCGCTGCCGGCGCAGGCCACGCGCTCGACCATCAAGAGCAGTTCGACCATCGGCGGCGGCAGCTACAACGAGCTGCGCTTCGATGACAAGCAGGGCGCCGAACAGCTGTATGTACATGCTGCGCGCGACCTGGAACAGCGCGTGCGCCGCGATGCGCTGGCATGGATCGGGCGCGAGCGCCACACCATGGTGGTCGCGGACAGCTTCGAGCAGGTGGGCGGTGCAAGCCACCTGACGGTCGGCGGCGACGTCAACGAGCGGGCCGGCGGCTCGGTGACGCAAGCTGCCGCCCTGAACATGCTGCTCAAGGGCGGCGTCAAAGCGGCCGTGCACGCTGGCCAGACCGTGCACATCAAGGCCGGCATGAACGTGGTCATCGAAGCGGGCGCCAGCATCACGCTCAAGGCCGGCGCAGCGTTCCTGACCATCGGTCCGGCGGTGATACTCGGCTCGACCATGCCGCTGCCCATGCCGGCGGCGACGCCACTGGTAAATGCCGCCGTGCTGGCCGCTGCCGGTGCGCCGGCGCCGCAGACGCCCCCGGGCGCACCACGCGAGGCTGACGATGGAAAAAAATAAGGAATCGAACATGATGTTGACATTGCGTGTGGAAAGCTACCGTAACGCGCCACCTGCGGCGCCCTTGCAGGCGACCATCGGGGCCGAGGGCGCCATGCTCGGGCGCTCGCCCGGCAACCGGCTGGTGCTGGAGGATCCGAGCAAGTACGTCTCGCGCAGCCACGCCGCCGTGACCTTGCGCGAGGGCCGGTACTACCTGACCGACACCGGCAGCAATCCGAGCATCGTCAACGACCGCCCGCTGGGCGCCGGGGCGGAAATCGCCCTGGGCGACGGCGACCGGGTGGTGATCGGCGATTACGTGCTGCTGGCCGCGCTGGAGGCCGCGGCGTCGGAACCGGCGTCCGAATTGGCGTGCGAATCGGCGTGCGAATCGGCGTGCGAATCGGCGTCGGAGCCGGCGTCCGAGGCGACGCCACCGCTATCGACGCCGCCCCGGTCGAATGCGCCCCTGTCGACGCCCGTGCTGTCGACGCCGGTGCTGCCGCTGTTTGTGCCGCCGCCGGCGCCCGTGCCGGCGCCGCTGGCGCCATTCGACGCGTGGCTGACGCCGGCGCCGTCGCAGTCGCCTGCCGGTGACGACGTCGGCGATGCGGATGCAGACCCCCTCGGGCTGAACCTGTTCGGCGGTCCGCCCCCCGGCCGTCAAGCGGTACAGGTCCCGCTGGCCGCCGCGCAATCGGACCATGTATCGCCCGAACTGTACGCGTTCGCCGTGCCAGCGGCCGCTTTTACGGCGATCCCGGCGGATTACGATGCGCTGGCGGACCGCCGCGCGCCGGCGGCGCTCAATGTACCCGCGCCGGTTGCACCAGCGCCGGTCGCACCAGCGCTCAATGGACCCGCGCCGGTTGCAGCGGCGCCGGAAGCCGCCGATCCGATACTGCACGCGCTGCTGGAAGGGCTGGGCTTGCCCGAATTGCGCTCCAGCCATGCGCCCGAACAGCTGGCGCGTCTGGTGGGCGAAATGCTGCGCGCCTCGACGGCCGGCACCATGGAGGTGCTGATGGCGCGCGCGCTGACCAAGCGCGAAAGCCATATCGACATGACCATGATCGCGCCACGCGCCAACAACCCGCTGAAATTTTTTCCCGATGCGCACAGCGCGCTGACGCAGATGCTCGGCACGCAGCTACCCGGCTACCTGCCGCCGCTGGCGGCCATCGGCGGCGCCTTCGACGACCTCAAGGGGCACGAACTGGCCGTGATCGCCGGCATGCGCGCCGCGCTGGCGGCCGTGGCGCAGCGCTTCGACCCGGCGCGCATCGAGCAGCGCCTGGCCGAGCCAGGGCGGCTCGACCAGCTGATGCCGCGCCGGCGCAAGGCCCATCTGTGGGACCGCCTGGTCGCGCTGTACGGCGAACTGGCGCGCGACGCCGACGAAGACCTGCAACGCCTGTTCGGCGAAAAATTTTCCGGCGCCTACGCACAGCAGGTCGAGCGCGTGCGCGGCGCGCAGCCATCCGCGGCAGCGCAATCGTCTTCAACCCCTCACCAAGCGAGTCACCATGGCATGGAATAGTAAAGTAGTCTGGTCCGAAGGCATGCTGCTGCAGCCACAGCACCTGCAGCAGCATGACCGGTATCTGCACACCCAGCTCGAGTCGCGCGTGGGCGCGCTACGGCCGTACGCCTGGGGCGTGTCACGCCTGGTGATCGACCAGCAGCAACTGGCGCTGGGCAAGCTGGCGCTGCTGTCGTTCAGCGCGGTGCTGCCGGACGGTACACCGGTCGGGTCGCCCACCGAAGAAGACCTGCCGCTGCCGATCGACATACCCGCCGACGCGCGCGACCTGACGGTAGTGCTGGCGCTGCCAACGCGGCGCCGCGGCGTGCCAGAGGTGGACGAGCGGCCCGGCCACGACAACTTCGCGCGCCATCGCGGCGCCGAATACGAAGCCTGGGACAGCAACGGTCTGGACAACAGCGCATTGATGAACGTGGGCAAACTGCGCCTGCGTCTGGCGCTCGAGCGCGACGTCGCCGACGCCTACGCCACGCTGGGGGTGGCGCGCGTGCTCGAGCGCCGCGCCGACAACCGGGTGGTGCTGGACGACGCCTATTGCCCGCCGGCGCTGGACGTGCGCGCAGCGCCGGCCCTGGGCGCCTGGCTCGACGAGCTGCTCGGCCTGCTGCGCCAGCGCGGCGACGCGCTGGCGCAGCGGCTGGCCCAGCCGGGCAGCGCCGGCGCGGCCGAGATCGCCGATTTTCTGCTCCTGCAGGTGCTTAACCGCAGTGCGCCCCTGGTCGCGCACCTGGCGGCGATGAGCGGCCTGCATCCCGAGACGCTGTACCGCGCGCTGGTCCAGCTGGCCGGCGAACTGGCCACCTTCACCCGGGCCGACAAGCTGGCCGCGCACTATCCCAGCTACCGTCACGACGCACTGGCCGAGACGTTCGCGCCGCTGATGCTGGACCTGCGCCGCTCGCTCTCGGCGGTGATGGACCCGCACGCCGTGGCCATTGCGCTCGAAGAGCGCCAGTTCGGCATCCGCGTGGCCGTCCTGCCCGACCAGACGCTGCTGCGCTCGGCCAGTTTCGTGCTGGCCGTCCATGCCAGCATCCCGCCCGAAGCGTTGCGGGCCGGCTTCCCGCCACAGGTCAAGATCGGTTCGGTGGAGAAGATCCGCGATCTGGTCAATCTGCAATTGCCCGGCATCGCCTTGCGGCCGTTGCCGGTGGCGCCGCGCCAGCTGCCGTTTTTGGCCGGCTACACCTATTTCGAACTCGATCGCACCAGCGCGTACTGGCAGCAGCTGACCAGCTCGGCCGGCTTCGCCCTGCATGTGGCGGGCGAGTTCCCCGGCCTGCAGATGCAGTTCTGGGCTATCCGTAAAGGTACTTGAGCATCATGACGCACCCTTCGTTCGACGACGAGCAGGACCCCGACCGCACCTTGCTGATCCCCACGCCCGGCGGCCGCCGCGCGCCGCCGGTGCAGCGCAGGCCGGATGCCGGCGCGAGCGCGCAGGCCAGCACCGGTCCCGCCAGCGGCGCCAGCCTTGGCGCGCCCCACGCCGCGGTCCGCCTGCATGGCGCCGGCCTCAATCCGCTGGTGCGCGCCGCCAACGCGCTGCTCGACCTGGTGGTGCCGCTGCGCTTCGTGACCACCGCGCCGGACATGCAGGTGCTGCGCGAGCGCCTGATCGAGGAAATGCGGGCCTTCGAGGCGGCCGCCCGCGTCGCGCATGCCGATAGCCAAACGCTCATGGCGGCGCGCTACGCGCTGTGCACCTTTCTCGACGAAACCATCTCCAGCACCCCGTGGGGCGGGGGCGTGTGGAACAGCCGCAGCCTGTTGGTGGCTTTCCATAACGAGGCCTGGGGCGGCGAAAAATTCTTCCAGATCCTGCACCGCGTCAGCCAGGAGCCGCGCGCCAACCTGGACCTGCTGGAACTGATGTACCTGTGCCTGTCGCTCGGGCTGGAAGGGCGCTACCGGGTGCTCGATCGCGGTCAGGAACAACTGGCCGGCTTGCGCGAACGCCTGCTGCTGCTAATCCGGCAACAGCGCGGCATGCCGGAGGCGGACCTGTCGCCGCAGTGGCGCGGCGCGCCTGAGGCGCAACGCTCGATGCTGCGGCGGGTGCCGCTGTGGGTGCTGGCGGGCGCCGCCGGGGTGCTGCTGCTGGCATTGCAATTGACCTATAGCTGGCTGCTGCACCGCAGTTCCGATCCGGTGTACGCGGCGCTTGGCGCCGTGCGGGTGGCGCCGCCACCGCGCACGGCCGTGGCGCCGCCCCAGCGGCCGGCGCCGGTGCGGGTTGGCCGCTTTCTGGCGCCGGAAGTGGCCCAGGGTCTGGTCACGGTCGTCGAAACGGCCGAGCGCTCCACCGTTACCCTGCGCGGCGACGGCGTGTTCGCGTCGGGCAGCGCCGAGGTAGCGCGCAGCCTGGAGCCGGTGCTGCTGCGCATCGGCGACGCGCTCGGCACCGTGCCGGGCAAGGTGGTGGTGATCGGCCATACCGACAACACCAGGCCGGCGCTGTCGGCGCGGCTGCCGTCGAACTTCGATCTGTCCAAGGCGCGCGCGCGTACCGTGGCCGCGCTGCTGGCCGAGCGCGCCGGCCCGCCGTCCCGCTACGCCAGCGAGGGCCGGGGCGACACCGAGCCGGTGGCGCCCAACGACGGCGTGGACAACCGCGCCCGTAACCGCCGCGTCGACATCGTCGTGCTGACGCCGCCGCAGCCGCAGTGACAGGCACAGAACCACAGGCTCGGAATCACAGGCACAGAGCCACAGGCACAGAGCCACAAGCACAGAACCACAAGCACAGAACCACAAGAAGAGAAACCAGAAGAGAACCATGTTAAAACGCGTATTGAACTGGCTGTTGAAGCCTTGGGTGTTGTCGCTGATCGGCCTGTCGCTGCTGGCCCTGCTGATCTGGTTCGAAGGGCCGCTGCTGGCGTTTGACGGGCGCGAACCGCTGGCGTCGGCGCGCGCCCGCTGGAGCCTGATCGGTGTGCTGGTCATGCTCACCGCCGCCCACGCCGCCTGGCGCAGGTGGCTGGCGCGCCGCCGCGCCGACCGGCTGGCAGCCGGCATGGCGCAGCAAAACGGCCACGCCGGCGCCGGCGTGGCCGAGTCGGCTGCCGAGCTTGCCCTGCTCGGCGAGCGCATGCGCGCGGCGATGACGGTGATGCGCCGCGCCCATCCCGGCTGGAACATGCGCGGCCAATACCTGTACCAACTGCCGTGGTACATGTTCGTCGGCGCGCCCGGCAGCGGCAAGACCACCGCATTGACTCATTCCGGGCTGACATTCCCACTGGCAGAGACGCTGGGGGCGGGCGCCATCGGCGGCATCGGCGGCACGCGCAACTGCGACTGGTGGTTTACCGACGAAGCGGTACTGCTCGACACGGCCGGGCGCTACACCACCCAGGACAGTTATACCGACGTGGACAAGGCGGCATGGCGCGGCTTTCTGGGTTTGTTGAAACAGCATCGCCGCCATCGGCCCATCAACGGTGTCATCGTGGCCATCAGCACGGCCGACCTGCTGCAGCAAGGTGAGGCGGCACGTCAGGCCCAGGCCCGGGCCATCCGCGCCCGTATCGACGAACTGCACCAGCAACTCGGCCTGGCGTTCCCGGTCTATGTGATGGTCACCAAGACCGATCTGCTGGCCGGCTTCGCCGAGTTCTTCGCCCAGTTCGGCCGCGCCGAACGCGCGCAGGTGTGGGGCATGACGTTCGCGCTGCCCGCCGACGGCGCGCCACGGGCGCCGCTGGCCAGTTTCCCGGCGCAGTTCGAGGCGCTCGAGCGCCAGTTGCAGGCCCGCGTGCTCGATCGCATGCAGCAGGAGCGCGACCTGCAGCGGCGTGCACTGCTGTACAGCTTACCCCAACAGTTCGCCGCCATGGGCGACGTGCTGGGCCGCTTTCTCGACACCGTGTTCGCCCCCAACAGCTACGAGCAGCCAGCGCTGCTGCGCGGCGTGTACTTCACCAGCGGCACGCAAGAGGGCAGTCCGATCGACCGGGTAATGGCGTCGCTGGCCGCGTCGTTCGGTCTGGGCCGCAAGGTGCTGCCGGCCGGCGGCGCCGCCGGCAGCGGGCGCAGCTATTTTCTCACCCAGCTGATGCGCGAGGTGATTTTCAAGGAAGCGGGCCTGGCCGGCGTCAGCCGCGCCGTGGCGCGCCGCCATCAGTTGATGCACTGGGGCGCGCTGGCCGGCGCCGCTGCGCTGGCGCTGCTGCTGGCGTGGGGCTTGAGCGTCAGCCATGGCCGCAACGCGCGCCTGGTCGAACGGGCGGCCGTCGCCGCGGGCGAGCTGGCCGGCCTGGCCCGCGCCGCGCCGACCACCGGAGCCGTGCTCGGCGCGCTGCCGTTGCTGAACGCAGCGCGCGCCTTGCCGGCCGGTTACGCCGAGCGCGGCGCCAACCTGCCGCTGCTGAGCCGGATGAGCTTGTACCAGGGCGAGAAGCTGGGCGACGGCGCCATCGGCGCGTACCGCCGCGTGTTGCGCAGCACGCTGATGCCGCGCCTGGTCGCGGCCATGGAAAATGCGCTGCGCCGGGGTGACGCCGGCAACCAGGACGTGTTGTACGAAACGCTGCGCGTGTATCTGATGCTGGGACAGCGGCGCTATTTCGACGCCGCCTCCGTGCAGGCATGGGTGGAATTCGACGGGCGCCGCAGCTTGCCGGAGGCGACCGAGGCGCAGCGCCAGCAATTGCTGGCGCACGCCCAAGCCTTGCTGGAGGACGAGGACGGCGCCGAGCCGGTGCAGCTGGACGCCGCGCTGGTGGCGCAGGTGCGCCTGACCCTGGCCGGCATGCCGCTGCCGGAGCGCGTCTACAACCGCCTCAAGCGGCAGGTGGCGCTGCTGCGCCTGCCGCCTTTCAGCGTCAACGCTGCGCTGGGCCGCGACGGCTCGAGCGTCTTCGCGCGCCCCAGCGGGGCGCCCCTGTCGCGCGGCGTGAACGGCCTGTACAGCGTGGCCGGCGCGCGCCAGGTGGCCGATTTGAGCCGGCAGGCGGTGGCCGACGTGGCCAAGGACCAGTGGGTGCTGGACCGCCAGGAAGCGGCGGCCGGTATCGGCGGCGTCGCGCAGATGCAGGCCGCCGTGCTGCAGCTGTATTACGCCGATTACATCGCCCAGTGGAATGCGTTCCTGGCCGATGTGCGGCTGGTGCCGCTCACCAGCCTGGACCAGGCGGCGCGCGTCACCAATGCGCTGGCCGGCGCCGACTCGCCCCTGCGCGCCTTGCTGATGGCGGCCGCGCGCGCGACCACGCTGGCGGCGGACGGGGCCGGTGGTGCGCCAGCGCCCGCCGATGGGCTGGTGCGCGACAAATTGAACCAGGCGCGCAAGCAGCTCGCTGCGGTGCTGGGGTCGGAGGAGCAAGCCGCGCCGGCGCCGGCGTCGGCGCCGCTGCATCCGGTGGACCAGCATTTCGCCACGCTGCACCGGTTGGCCGGGGGCGCCGCGCCCACGCCGCTGGAGCAGACGCTGGCCCTGATCAAGGACGTGGCCCTGTACTTCGACGCGGCCGACAGCGCCAGGCGCACGGGCGCGCCGGCGCCATCGGCCGATGCGATGGTGCGCCTCAGGCGCGGCGCAGACGGCCAGCCGGCGCCCTTGTCGACATTGCTGCAGAACATAGACAGCGGCGGCAACGGCCTGGCAGCGGGCAGCGAACGGGCGCGCCTGAACGCGTTGTGGGCAGGAACGGCCGCACCGTTCTGCCGCGACGCCATCGCCGCCCGTTATCCCCTGGTGCGCGGCAGCGCCCGCGACGCGACGGCGGAAGACTTCGGCAAGTTCTTCGGCCCCGCCGGCCTGATGGACGACTTCTTCACCAACAACCTGGCGCCGCTGGTGGACATGAGCGCGCGCCAGTGGCGCTGGCGCGGCGCGGCTGGCGCGGCCAGTTTCTCGCAAGAGGCGCTGGACCAGTTCCAGCGCGGGGCGCGCCTGCGCGAGATGTTCTTCGGCGCCGGCGCGCGTGCGCCGTCGCTGCGCTTCGACCTGAAAGTGGCCAGTGTCGACCCCGCGTTCACGCAGTTGACCCTGGAGATCGATGGACAGGCGCTGGCGTTCCAGGCCGGGCAGGGAGCGCGCGCCGTGCCGATGCTGCTGCCCAGCGGCAAAGGCAACGGCCAGGTGCGCTTCGAGGCGGCGCCGCCACTGCGCACCGAGGTGAAGACCGAGGGGCCTTGGGCGTGGCTGCGCATGGTCGATCGCGGTGTGCTGGAGCCCATCCAGGGCGAGCGGTTCCGCCTGACGGTGGACCTGGAGGGCCGCAAGGCCGTCTATGAGCTGACCGCCAGCAGCGTCGTCAATCCGTTTCGCGGCGAGGCGCTGGATCAGTTCCGCTGCCCGGCCAGCCTGTAGATGGGCGCCGCGACGACGTGCCGCCAGGCGCCTGGATTCTTCGGCAAGTTGCCCAGCCACGGCGATTTTCTCACGCGACGCCTGCCAGCTGCGTTCACCGACCACTGGGACGCCTGGCTGCAGGCGGGCATGGCCGACAGCCGCGCGCGCCTGGACGATGCCTGGCTGGCGCTCTACCTGAACAGCCCGATCTGGCGTTTTGTACTCGGGGCCGGCGTGTGCGGTCCGCAGGCCGTGGGCGGGGTGATGATGCCAAGCGTGGACCGGGTCGGGCGTTTTTTTCCCTTCACGGTCGCCGCCTGCCTCGACGGCGGGGCGTGTGCGGCCGGGCCATGGCGGGTGCCGGCGCCGGGGTGGTATGCAGCGCTCGAAGCGCTGGCCTTGCCTGCGCTGAGCGCAGGGTTTTCGCTGTCAGGCTTGGATGCCGCGCTCCTTGCTCAGAAGTTCACCTACGCGGGCGGCGAACTTCCCGGCGCTGTCCGTGCCGCCTGTGTGCCCGCCGTCGGCGCGGACGACGGGCGGGCGCTGTTCTGGACCGGCGACGACACCGCGCCGCTGGCGGTGTGGGCGCCAGCGCCCAGCGCCGCCTTGTTTACCCACATGTTATCAGCCACTTCGCTCAACCAACCTAAACAAAGCCTCTATGCCGATTTTTTCTTACCAGTCGTTTAATTCCAGCCCTAGCACAACGCATGATCTGGAGTCGATTTCCGGCCAGCGATTCACCGTCAGTGCCCACAATTACTGGGCCAAGCAGCGCCGTGCCGCGCTGGTCTATCCCACCTTGCCCGATGAGGATGGCGACGATCCACCCCAGGCCGGCGCCGTGGTTACCGGCCGGCACGGGCTCCCGGTGGAGGGCCCGGCAAATTTGCTTAATGTTAAAGTCGAGGGGCCGGGAGCGCTGAACGCCAACGCCGAGGGCAGAGCCGTTTTCTACCGGATGATGCAGCAAAAAGTGCTGCAAAGCCGCCAAGGCGTATTTCGTGAAATGGGCAAGATGCCGCAGGTGGTCGCGTTCGGCGAGTTCGATGGCGCGCACGCCGATTTCCAGACCATGACGCAAATGTTCGACGGCGGCATGAGCGGTGCATCGGCCCACCCGCAAGCCTGCCACAACTTCAGCGTGTATTGTTCCGACGGCACCACTGTCGACCGTGTGGGGCAAGGGGACGGTTGGTACGCGATCCACTACCTCGGCTACACGGTGGTGTTCGTTCACGTGCCCAACAGCTTGATGGATGCTCCCAAGAACCCGGCGGCGACCAAGCCGAAACCAGGACCGGTAAGAGGCCTGGCGGCGCAGCATCAGGTCAAAGCGGCGGCGCCCAAGCCGTACAGCAAACCGATCGTTGGCATAGGGGGCAGGGCCAGGGAGGGCTTGATCGGTTTTTATCGGAATATCAGCAATACCATTCTGCAGAACGGGGGCGGTGTCATCGATGTAATCATGGGCGACACCAACCAGAAAAGCGACACTTGGACGCCTGACATAGTGAGTGCGGCGACCAACCTGACGTTTCGAAATGCCCACAATAACCGCAACATCCAGCCCATCGATACCCACGAGTTCAGCGCCGGCGGCACCAACGCCAACGCCACCATGATGTACGACGTTGCCGTGTACAACACCCAAACGGTCACGATGGCGCAGATGTGCTATTGGTCGCAGCTGGCGCCCATTGGCGATGGCGGCAGGGTGGCCGCCGTCACCGACCACATGGGACTGGCGATCAAGGTCGAATAAGGAAGAACGGATGATCAATCACATTAACGCGTTATTCAAACTGGTGAACCGCGATTTTCTCGGCACTTTCATGATGACTGCGGTCGGGAATCCCCCCATGCCCGCAGGCCGCCACAACTTCAATCTCACGCGCCACCTGGTGGGTCCGCAACGGCAACAGGTCGCGCGCCTGACCGACTGGGCGCTGGCGGACGAGCTCCCCATCCTGGGCTACTGGGCACCGCAAGGAAATTCTTGTCTGATACCGGCACAACCACTTCCGTTCGACTATGTTTTTACGCCGGACTTCAGCGGGTGCTCCATCATCGTCGACCAGATCGACGCCAATCATTATCGCGTCTATCACGTCACGGGCGGTCGCGGCCGCCTGGCACAGGAATACACCAACAGTCCCCATGGTCACGGGCTGGGTATTGCCGCCGCGATGACGTTCGACGATTATGGCACCGCCACCGCTCCCTGTGGTTTTGCGTTTCTGCGCTACGAGCACAACCGCTGGTGGATTTATTATCAGCGTCAGAGCGGTGTGCAGTACGGCATTCAGACGGTGGGCAGCACCCCGACCCTGGTGCCGTCCGGCACGAAATCGATTCTTGGCGGCGGGCTCATACCGGTGGCCGACCTGGCCACCGAACGGCCGCGCAGGAATCTGTTTCATGGTGGCGCCGGAGGCGACCCGCTGGTGTTCCAGGCTGACCAGGCCCATCAGGTCAGTGCCGTGCCGGCGATCGAGCGATGGTAGCCGGCGGGGTCAGACCTGGCGCGCCTGGTCCATAAAGCGCTGGCGCGGCGCTACCGCTTCGATCTGCAGCGCCAGCATGGCGATCAGTTCGTCGCGCCCCGCCGCTATGTTCAGTGCGCGCCTCACCACGATGGTTGCAATCGGGCCGATCGCGGCGGCGAGCAAGGGCGTCAGGGCAGTTGCCAGTTGCGGCGTGACTGGATGGCCGACCGGATCAGAGAGGGGATGGATAGTCCGCGCAATGGTCGGCGCCATGGTCGGCTGCGCCGCCAGCGCCATCGTGCCGCGCACGTCGCGCGCGGTGGCCGGCGCCTGTGCGGCGGCGATGGCGGCCAGGTGCTGTTGAAACTGCAATTTGGCCGCCGGCGATGGTATATGCTCCAGCAATTGCTGGCTTAGGCTGTCGAAGTCGGTCGAGGAAGCGGCGAGCCTGCGCAGCAGCAGCTTGGCCATCGGGCCGATTTGGCGCGTCAGCAGCGCTTCCAGCGGCACAACGGCGGACTGCAGCCATGCAGGGTGGCCGGCGCCGGTCTGGAGATCGTGCCGGGAGCGCTGCAACGAGCGGTCCGCCCAGCCCGGCTGCGATGTCAGCGCCGCCAGCATGGCGGGCGCCGCCACGATGGTCGCGTCGCTGTCGGTCTCCCACGGCTCCTGAGTCTGCTGCGCCGGCGCCTGTGCGCCGACCGCGCGCAGTGCTGCGCCGATGGCCTGCTGGAACGCCCGGGCCGTGGCGTGGCGCCGCGCCGGCTCCTTGGCCAGCGCCTGCATGATCACCGCGTCCAGGCCCGGCGGCAGCGCAGCGTTCCAGCGCGACGGCTGCGCTGGCGTGTGATTGAGTACCTGCTGCATCACCGTCGCCGTCGAGCCCGAGAACGGGCGCTGGCCCGTCAGCAGCTGATAGAGCACGATGCCAGCCGAGAACAGATCGCTGCGGCCGTCGATGGCTTCGCCGCGAAACTGTTCCGGCGACATATAGCTGGGTGTGCCGAGCATGGCGCCGGTCTGGGTCAGGGTCGACGTATCGATGCGGGCGATGCCGAAATCGCCGACCTTGATGTGGCCGTCGCGCGTCACCAGCAGGTTGGCGGGCTTGATATCGCGGTGCACCACGCCGTGCCGGTGCGCGTAGTCGAGCGCGGCGAGCAGGTCGCTGAACCAGTCCATCGCCTGCGCCAGCGCGCAGGGTCGCTCGCCGATGAGCGACGACAGCGGCGTGCCATCGATATATTCCATGGCGATGTAGGCGATGTCGTCGCTTTCGCCATAGTCATGTACGGCAACGATATTCGGATGCGTCAGCCGACCCGCCGCCTGCGCCTCCATGCGAAAGCGCGTGATCAGCTCTTGTCCGTGCGCTTCGTCGCCCAGGTCTCGCCGCACCGTCTTCAGGGCCACCGTGCGGTCGATCAGCGGGTCCAGCGCGCGGTACACCACGCCCATCGCGCCCTTGCCCAGCAGGCCGTCGAGGCGGTACTTGCCGATGTACCGCGCACGATCGGCCGTGTCAGTCATCGAGCATCTTCATCGCGCTGGCCAGACTGGTGCGCATGCGGTCGAACGATTGGGCCAGCTGCGCCAGCTCGTCGCCGTCGCGGATATCGAAGGCGGCCGCGTCGAAGCGACCGAGGCTGACCTGGTCGGCGAGGTAAGACAGGCGGGTGATGCGGCGCGTGACGAACAGGTGCACGGTGAGGTTCAGCGCGACGAACAGGAAGGCAAAGATCCCCAGCAGCGAGGCCATATAGGTGCGCAACAGGGCGTTGGCGCGCTGCAGCGGCACCGTCATGGGCACCGACACCACCTGGGCGCCGACCGTTTCGTTGAGCTTCCAGCCGAAACCGTTGGTCGCGCCATAAATGTCGATCATGGTCTTGGGCGCCGCGTCCGGGGTGCTGTGGCAGGCCAGGCACGCGGGCTTGGTGATGGTAACCGGGCGCGCAATGTACAGTGCCGGGCCACCCGGCGTGATGCGCTCTCCGACCAGTTCGGGCATGGTGGGATTGGCGCGCAGGCGGTGCACGATCGGCGCCTCCCACTCGTTGGCGCGGTTGCGCGGATTGGTGGGATTGAGCGTGGCCTGCTTGTAGCTGTAGTGGGGATAGGCCTTCAACAGCTCGTTGAGATGCTCGATGGCGGCGAAGGTCGGCACCGATTCGGGCAGAAATTCAAACTTCAGGCGGTTATCGAGCAGCGGTACGATGTGCGCTGCCGTGTACTTGCCCGCTGCCGAGGAGGCCTGCATCAGCAGGCGGGCATGTTGCAGCGTCTCCTCGCGGGCATTGTTCACCAATAGGGCATGGGTAACGAGACTGGAGGCGGCAAAGCCGACCACGGCCACGACGAGGAATCCCAGGTTGAATTTGACGGCAAGCGAGAATTTTTTCATGGATCAGTACCAGTAGGTGGTAATGGTGGCGCGCTTTTTGACGCCGGACTGCTTTTGCAGGGCAAGGCGCCAGTCGGGATTACTGGCCAGCAGCGTGGTGGCATCCCTGGCAAAGGCAGGATCGGCCAGGCGTGCGGCAAACTGCGCCACCAGGCGCTTGTTCAGCAGCGCTGCCACGTCGTTCCAGTCCCCCAAATCTTTCGCGTCGACCTCACGCAGCGCGGACGGCTGGGCTGGAGGGGCACGTCGGGCGACGGGCACCAGCGGATCGAAGAACTCGCGCGGCATCTGCGCCACGAACAGCCGGGGAGGGCGGGCCGCCACTTGCAGCGCCAGTACGCGCGGGCGCAGCGCGTACTGCTCGCGCGTCACCGGCAGCGCGGGCGCGGCGCTGCCGCCCTTGGTCTGGTCGAACACCTCCAGCGTGCCCCGCTCGACGAACAGCTCGGTCTTGTCCGACGTCAGGCGCAGGATGCCGCTGCCGTTGTTAGTGCGCACCTCCAGCACACCGGCAATGGCGCTGAGCTGACTGACAGCGGGCTGGCTGGTGGCCAGCTTGATCCAGCCGCGCAGCAGGCTGACGGTGGGGGATCGGGCGGCCGGCGATCGGGCGGCCGGCGATCCGGCGGCCGGCGATCCGGCGGCCGGGTCGCCGACCGGGTTCAAGCGCACGCTGCTGGCCGGTCCCAGCGCCATCATGGCGCCATTGGGCCATTCGATCTGCAGGCCGCGTGGCCCGGCTTCCAGAATGTCCCCGGCCTGCAGGGTGGTGCCCGCTGGCGCGTCATAGACGGTGGTCTTGCGTATCAGCTTGGCCGGCTGCTCGGCGTGAGACAACAGCGCGCGCTGGGCCAGCGCGGGCAGGGTGAGTGTCCACAGCACGCCGGCCAGCAGCAGCGGCTGCCACAGGGGGGCTACGCGGGTGCCCCGGTGGGGCGGTTCGAAAAGTAAGGTCAACGGAGTCTAACGGTGGGGGACATAACGCTACTTACGCCCCAATCACACTTTTGGACGCAGGCGCCGTGTGCATTTTTTGTGCACCTGTCCTGAAGGGGCGGCCTCAGTGGCCGGGCGCAAGCGGTCGGCTTGGTGTCGTATAATTGTCGGTCTGTTAATCCAAACGGGCGACCGGAGCGGGTGATGATCGATCAGGAACTGCGGCAATTCATCGAAGGACCGGTGATCTTGAATCTGGCCAGCGTGGGCGAGGGCCGGCGCATGGCCATAGGCCGCGCCGCCTGGGTACGGGTGGCCGACAGCGCGCGGGTCGATTTGCTGGTGTCGCGCTGGCAGTGGCCGGCGACCATCGATAATCTGCTGCGCAACCCCGCGATGGCGTTCACCGCCTCGTCGCCGGTCACGTACACCAGTTTCCAACTGAAGGGGCGCGCCACGCTGCGACCCGCGCTCGATAGCGAGACCGCGCTTGCCGATCGCGCTATCGCCGCCACGCACGCCTTGTTGAACAGCATGGGGATGGTGTCCGACACCCGTTCGGGCTGGCTCAGCAATCGTGACCTATGGGCAGTGACGTTGGCCGTGGGCGACGTGTTCATCCAGACACCAGGCTCGCTGGCAGGGCAGCGGCGCCCTGCGCCATGACGATCCGGCTGAAGCAGCTGCAACCCTGTTTCGACGGGGTGATTCCCGCGCTCATCGCCACCAGCGACGACGATGGGATGCCCAACCTCTGCTACCTGTCCCACGTGGCGATGATCGACGACGCGCATATCGCGCTGACCAACCAATTTTTCAGCAAGACCACGAACAATCTGCGCCGCTGGCCCGGCGCTGCCGTGCTGGTGGTCGATGCGGAAGCGGGCGTGCAATATACGCTGGAGGTTGCGCTGAGCGAAACGCAAACCAGCGGCGCGCACTTCGAGCGCATGGCGGCGCGGGTGATGGCCAGCAGCGCCCGGGTCGGGATGGCCGGCGTGATGCGCTTGCGCAGCATCGACGTGTTCCGCGTGCTCGCCATCCACGCGGCGCCATCGGTCGGTGCGGTGGAAGCGGGCCCGGCGCCGGGCGTCAAGCCATCGCTCCTGGCGGTGCAGCGCGTCATCGATGCGATGGCGCCGCAGTCCCATATCGACGGGCTGATCGACGCCACGCTGGCCGCACTGGAGTGCGAACTGGGCTTGCAGCACACGCTGTTCATGGTGCTGGAAGAGGACCGCGGCCAGCTGGCGGCGATTGGCAGCCGTGGCTATGCGCAGGCTGGCATCGGTTCCGACGTCGCAATGGGCGAGGGCGTCATCGGCGCGGCCGCGCTGACCGGCCAGCCGGTGCGCATCAACGATTTGAGCCGGGCAGGGCGCTTCAGCGCCGCTGTCGCCGCCAGCGCGAGCGAAGAAAACATCAGCCGCAGGATCGCCTTGCCGGGACTGCCCGATGCGCTCAGCCAGATGGCCGTGCCGATTCCCCTGCATGGCGCCGTGTACGGCGTGTTGTTCGCCGAATCGACCATGCGCACGGCGTTCTCGCCCGAGCACGAGGTTGCCCTGGCACTCATTGCCCGCCAGGTCGGCGCCAGCGTGGCGCTGATCGACAAGCTGGCGCTCGACGACGCGCCAGCCAGCGCGGCCCCAGCGGCGCGGGCGCAGGGCGCGGCGCCGATCCAGGTGATCTACTACGCCTACGATGATAGCGTGTTCATCAACGGCAGCTATGTCATCAAAGGCATCGCCGGACGGCTATTGCATTACATGCTAGCGCTGTCGATCGACCAGGGACGGCTGGAATTCAGCAACCGCGAGATCCGGCTCGACACCCAGCTGCGCTTGCCGCCGGTGAAAGATAATCTGGAAACGCGGCTGTTGCTGCTGAGGCGGCGATTGGAAGAACGCGACTTTCCGATCCGCATCGAGCGGCTCGGGCGCGGACGCCTGGGCCTGCAAGTGGACGGTGCGCTCGAACTGACCGTGGCCGGTGAACCTGCCACGCGGACGGGCCGCGCCGACGATGAGTGAGCAGGCGCGGCCATGATTGACTATGCCGGCCGCAGACGGTCCAGCTGCGGCAGCATGTCCACACTCTCCTGCTCGTTGGGATCGCTGCGGGCAATCAGCACCACCGCCGGCTCGGTCGCATGGGGGTTATACGGCAGATGCGGCAAGTTGGCGGGAATATAGAAGAAATCGCCCGGCGCGATGACGTCATGGTGCTCCAGTTGGTCGCCGAACCACACCGCCGAGCTTCCGCTGATGGCGTAGATGGCGGTCTCATGCCTGGCATGCCGGTGGGCTTTGCCGCGCTGGCCCGGCGCCAGCGTCGCCAGTTGCAGGTGGATGGCGCGCGCGCCGACGGATTCGGCCGAGATGCCGACCTGATAATCGAGCCCCTGCTTGCCGGTCGCGGCGGCGCCGGCACGCAAGCGCCGGCACGTGGGGGCTGTCGGTCCTGTCGAGACACTGTTGGTGTTGCTCATGGTGGTAGTCCTTCGATGGATGTCGATGACGGGAAGGGCAGGTCAGGCCCGGCCGCCGTCAAGGCTGAGGTTGATGCCGTTGGCCGACGGATTGCGCATCAGGAACAGGCAGCCATCCACCATGTCGTCCATGGTCGGCAGCTGGCCCGTGACCGTGACGCGGCGGCCAAATTCCAGCGCCGCCTCGTTATCAGCCCAGTACGGACTGTCGCCCACCACGCCCGGATGAATGGAGTTGATGCGCAGAGGCTTGAGCTCATGCATCATCGCATTGACCAGGCCGGTGATGGCGGCATTGACGCTGCTGACGGTGGTCGAGCCGGGGTATGGGCGGTCCTTGGCCATGCCGCCGAACATCAGAATGGAGCCATTGCGCTCGAAGCGCTGTTGCAGCGCCGCCGCGGCCGCCGCGTAGCCGACCAGTTTGATCGTCGCCGTGCCGATGGCCGCGTCGATGTTGTAGCTCGTCACACTATTGTTGTCGCGGTCGATGGCCGACAGCACCAGGTGGCTCACGGCGGGCACCACGCTCAGCGCTTGCGCGAGCGTGTGCGGCTGCGACAGGTCGGCGGCGATACCGCGCACGCGCCCGCAGCCGGGCGACAGTGTGTGCATCAGCTCGGCTGCCACCCGGACCGCGCGCGCTTCGTCCCGGCCGGCAATGACGACATCGTAGGACAGGCCAGCGCAGGCGAGGGCGAGTGCGCGGCCGATGCCGCTGGTGCCGCCGATAATAAGAATTTCAGACATGGTGTTTCCTTGGTTAGTTCTGGGAGGGCGAGCGCGTGCAGCTTGCGCGGAGGCGCGATGCCGCCATGTCGATCAGCGCTGGTGGAGGTGGACCGCTTGCTTGAGCAGCCTGTCGAGCGCTGCCTCGGCGTCGTAGCGTGAGAATTCATCGGCGAGCGCGTTCGCGCGCTCGCGATAGGTCGCCGTGCCCAGCACCTCGCCGATTGCCGCATGCAGCTGGCTGACGCTCGGCGTGTCGGTGCGCAGATCGATGCCCACGCCGCACCAGGCGAGGCGGGCATTGACATCCTGCTTGTCCTCCGTCATGCCAGCGGCGATGACGGGCACACCCTGACGCACGGCCTGGGTGATGGCACCGTAGCCGCCGTTGGTGATCAGCAAGTCGATCTGCGGCATCAGCGCGTCGAATGGCAGGAATTCGGCCGCCAGCGCGTGGGCCGGCAGCGCTACGGGCAGCGCCGTCAGAGGGCGTCCACCGGTGGCAACCAGGATCAGCACGTCGTCGCGCTCGGCAAGGGCCGTCACTGCCGGGCCGATCAACTGGCTGAGGTCATGGTTGGCGACCGTTCCCTGGGTGACCAGCACGACGTGCTTGCGGCCTTGCATCGCTGTTGCCAGTTCCTGCGGCAAGGGCGCGGCGGCGGGGACGGGCAGCGCGCCGATGAAATGCAGGTTGGCGGGCAGCTCGCTGTAGGGGAAATCGAAACCGGGAACGGTCGGCTGCAGGAAGACATCGTGCAGGCAGATGAGGGCGTCGATGTACGGCATCGGCAGTGCGGCTGCGCCCAGGCTGGCCAGAATGGCGTCGAGGCGCTGGCGGGTGGGATCGAACAACTGGGCGTTGGCCACCGCGGCGATGGCAGCGTACTGGGCCATTATGGTGGGATCGGTGGTGGGAGGCAGCCCCAAGCCGATGGGCGCGCCGTCGTCGCGGCGCGTCAGCATGCAGGTGACACCGAGTCCGGCGATGGCGGGGCGCGTCGCGCGGGCGCCCAGCAGGAAAGGCAGGCAGCCGCCGAACATCGTGTCCACGATGATCAGTTCGGCCGGGAAGTCCTTGAGCAGCGCTTCGATGCCGGCAAATTGCGCCGGTATCGGCTCGACAAACATGTGCTGGAAGTCGAACGCCAGTTGGGGTAGTCCTGGGGCGAAGGTTTTTCGGGCCGGGAAAATGGCATCGACGTCCGACAGGTCGATATCGGCGCCAGGCGCCAGCGCGGCGAAGCGGGCGCCGCTGGCTTCGATTTTCTCGCGAAATACGGTCGCGCTGGTGACGACGACGTCGTGACCCTGGGTCACCAGGATGCGGGCGACTGCGAGGATGGGATTGAGGTGGCCGGATGCCGGGGTGGCGGCGAGCAGGATACGCATGAAGACTCCTAGAAGATTGGCGGGAATGCAATGAAGGAGGGGAGTCTATCGATGTAGCGCCGATCCTGTTCCTAAAAGCGTCGGAAGAGTATCCTAAAGTGTTACTAAGCTTGTGATGGCGATGCCGGTGCGGTTTTGCTATTGTGGCGCTGTATTCGCTCAGGGCGCCATGCCAAACAATGCTGCAACTGGTACTTACGCAGGGCGCCTTGACGCACCGCAGGGAGCCAGGACACTGGCGAAGCTCGAGCTTGTTGCCGTTGAGGGGCTCGGCAAGAGGTTTTCGTGCAAGCGCTTGATTCTTAACTCAGCAATACGGCCTGCAAAGCCGTTTAGACGGGTTCGATTCCCGTCCTCGCCTCCAGATACAAAGATAGCCCATTTTTTAGTGGGCTATTTTTGTGTCTGGACTCGACTGCACCAGCGTACGATCTGCGCACCCAAGGTAAGCGTCTTCTCTTCACCGTCTTTACTCAATTGGTCACGCACAATGGCACGCGCCGGTGTTCGAAATTCAATCTTGCAGAATTGGTTATATACAGGTATTATTGCTGAGTAAACTGGTTCTATATTGGCATGCATACCTTCTTGTCGACGCGAGAGGTGGTCGCACTATGTCCTTGCAAAAAATTGTTGGATTTGCACTGCTCGCGGCAAGCGCTGGGGCATGGGCGGACAGTGCGCCGCTGACCACCAAGCTTCCCTGGGGGTGTGCATTGGAGGCTCGCAACTACCAACCCCGATCATGCCGACGACAGCGACCTTGCACCCTTCGCCAGGGCAATCGGCAACGCGCGGGTGGTCGGGTTGGGCGAACAGACCCACGGGGCCAGGGAGGAATATCAGCTAAAGCTGCGTCTTCTTAAATATCTGCATCGGAAAATGGGCTTCGACGTGGTGCTGTTGGAAAGCGGCTTTTACGATATCGGCGAGTTATCAAGGCGAACAGGGCGAGAAACTCGATCTCATGGCGCCTGGCAATGTCTTCATGATGTATGCCCGCAGCGCCGAAGGCCGGGCGCTACTGCACTATCTGGACGGCCAGCGCGCGACGACCGCTCCCATGTCGTTGGCGGGTATCGACAGCCAGCATACGGGTGAGCTGAGTAAATCTCAGTTGATTGCTCGGGTGCAGGCCTTCCTGACCGAGCCGGCGCAGGCGGTCGTGGCATCCCAAAAAACGGCGGCGAAGGAAGCGATGGGGGCAATTGAGCGAACCAAGCCGGCGTCGCACGAAGCGCTGGCCCGCGGCGCCGATTGGGACGCGTGGTCGAGCGCGGCAAGAGCACTTCTTGCCATGGACCGCAGCGCCCCTCCGGCACCCAAGCGCGCCGCCTTCGAGCGTCACGCGACAGCGCTCGATGACGCGCTCTGCAACAGCGGCGACAACGCATTTCAGGGGCGCACCTGGTGGTGCCTGGTCGCGCGCAGCGTACGTGCGCAAGCGCTCAGCTACTGGAGCGGCGATCATGATTACCAGCGCGATAACCAGATGGGAGCGAACGCCATCTGGCTCTCCGACCACCTGTTTGCGGGGAAGAAGATGGTCATCTGCGCGCATACAGTCCATCTGGCCCGTGGCTTCCAGCGCACCCCGGTGAACCTCCAGGCGGGCGAAGTGATGCACCGCCACTGGGGACCGGCGTATAAGGTTGTCCAGTTCAGCGCGGGCGGCGGTGACATATTCGACTATGTCTCGGGCAAGGCCCTTGCGGTACCCGTGCCAACGCCGGACAGCTTCGAGGCACGGCTGGGCGCGTGGGGTGGGGCGGGGCAAGGTCAAAGCGTGCTGGGAGTGGTCGCGGACGCGCCGGTCGCCATGCCTCAGTTCAGCTACGAATACGTGAGCACGGCCCGGGGCCAGCTTGGCCGCCATTGGGATGTGCTGTTTTATATTCCCAAGGTCAGTCCCGTCACCATGGAGCGATAGCGATGAGCCATATACCCAAACTCAGCGGCACAACCATCGCATTCCACTGGCTGGTAGCGTTGGGCATGCTGTCGATGCTGGGCATCGGCTACGCGATGGTGCAGTTCGAACTCTGGTATCTGTATCCCTGGCATAAGTCGGCCGGCGTGCTGGTGTTCCTGCTCGCACTGGCCCGGACTGCATGGCGCGTGCGCGAGGGCTGGCCGCTGCCAGTGGGGCAAGCCGAAGGCGCCTTTGCGCGGGGAGAACGTCGTCTTTCCAAGATCGTCCACTTGACCCTGCTCGCCGCCACGATCGCGCTGCCATTGACCGGCATGATGTTCAGCGGTGCAAGCGGCCACGGCTTCGGCACCTTGGGTGTTGACATCGTCCACGGCCAGCACGATCCGCTCCACCCCGGCCAGGTCATCCCGTACAGTGCCGCCGGGGCCACGCTGGGACAGACGCTTCACCTCTGGAGTGGCTATGTGCTGATGGCGTCGGTTTTATTACATGTGGCAGGGGCGCTCAAGCACCACTTGATGGCCCGTGACGGCACCCTGCTGCGTATGTTGGGCCGCCACCGTTAGCCGTGCTGCTCGTTTGCAATGCGAGTCTATGCCTGGACAACATCATCCGGGCATTCGACCTCATAGTCCCGCTTGCAAACGGTCAAATGCATCCCTGAGAAACTTCGCCACCGGCTCGCGCCTGTCCGTCTGCTCACGCCATGACAACAGCGACAAGCGCATGGCGCCGATCGACGCCATTGCCACCAATCGCAGCTCGGTGGCGCGCCCCGGCTCGCGCCATACCTGACACAGCGTATCAAACAGTGCCTGCTCCTGCTCAGCATAAAACGCTTGTTTGCGAGCCAGCAGAGTTGGGCTCGACTGCATAAGGTTATCCACCACCGTCATCTGTTCGGTGGTGTACCGCGCAATGTGTTCGACCATGACGTCACGCACAGCATCGATCGGGTCCACAGCGGGCGACACCTTGAGTAATTCGGCAAACAGAATTGCCGAATCTGCCTGTTGCCAGAACACGATGATGTCGTCCTTGGCCTTGAAATAAGAAAAAAAGCTGCGCCGTGAAATGCCGGCCGCCTCGGCAATCGCGTCGACAGTCGTGCCATCGAACCCATGCACCAGAAACAGGCTTTGTCCCACCTCGGCGATGCGCCGGAGCGTGTCGCGTCGCTTGCGTTCGCGCACGCCCTCGTCAGGAGACTCGGCGTCTAACGGGAAATCTTCAGTCATGGCTCAACAAATCCTTGCATTGCTGCACTCAGTGCATTAAATTATGCACTCAGTGCAAAAATTTTGCACCTTCTGTTGTGGGTGCGCACAGTGCGCGCTAGCTTACCTCCTATCTGTGAAAAGGCAAAGATCATGCTGAAGTGGACGTCTTCTGAAATACCCCCGCAACGCGGCCGCACTGCCATCGTGACCGGCACTGGTGGACTTGGATTCCAAGATGCACTGGCGCTTGCCCGCGCCGGCGCCACTGTCATCATCGCCGGGCGCAATCTTCGGAAAGGGGAGCAGGCAGTCGAGCGCATCGCCCGGCTTGTCCCCGGGGCGGCCGTGAGTTTTGCGGAACTCGATCTTGCTCGTCTGGATTCGATCAACTTGTTTGCCGACCAGATGCGCAGTTCGCTGGGCAGTCTCGACATCTTGATTAATAACGCAGCTGTGATGACTCCGCCGCAGCGCGAGCTGACCGGCGACGGCTTTGAGCTGCAGTTCGGAACCAACTATCTCGGCCATTTTGCGTTGACTGCGCTGCTGATGCCGCTGCTGCGCCAGGCGCCTGCAGCGCGCGTGATCAGCTTGTCGAGCATTGCCGCACGCAACGGCAAGATCCAATTGTCCGACCTGCAATCGGAGACGCGGTACCAGCCGATGGCAGTCTATGCACAGTCCAAACTCGCCTGCCTGATGTTTGCCCTTGAGCTGCAACGCCGCAGTGAGGCCGCGGGCTGGGGCATTCAGAGCATGGCCGCCCATCCCGGAATTTCCCGTACCGAACTGCTGCCCAACGGCGCGGGCACGTGGAGTGCTGCAGGCTTGGCGCGCAGAATGCTGTGGTTCCTGTTTCAACCGGCGCAGCAGGGCGCATGGACGACCCTGTATGCCGCCACCCACCCTGAAGCACAGGCGGGCGTCTATTACGGTCCAAACAAGCTGGGGGAAACGCGCGGCCATCCTGGCGTTGCGACGTTGCCACCGCAAGCCCTGGACACGGAAGTGGCCAGGCTTCTATGGAATGAATCCGAACGGCTTGGTGGCGTCATGTTTCCTCGAGATGCGTTGTGCACGTCGGACCCGCATGCATCTGGTGGGCGTTCGCTCCTGTCCGTGCTGCCATAAATCGCAGTCCAGTAAATATTCCGTAAGTCAAACCACAGCACTATCGAATTTTCTTGAGGAGTTAACATGATTCGAATCCCTGCATTACCCGTCGCGGTCGTAGCGATGGCCTCCGGCCTGGCAGCGTGTAGTGGTCCTGTCGGTGTTGATCCCACGTTGCCGTCGGCGCAACGAGATCAGCTGCAGCGCGCCATGGCGCGCCCCACCATCGATCCCAAGGCCAGCTACGAGACGGCAAGCGTCACGATGGAGCTTCCCGTCCCCCTTGCTACTTTCAGGGCGTGGTTTGCCATGAACGGCGCGCGGCAACCGGGCGCGTATCCGGTCGGTACGGCCTCAGTGCCGGGCGTGGCACGCACGGAACCACTCACCGGTACGTGGCAACAGCCCGGTGACCGCCGGCGTGTGGTACTGGCCGATGGCCACACTTCAGTCGAGGAGATCGTCGAGAACACCCCGGGGCAGTTTCGCCATGTGGGCTGGAACTCCACCAACAAAACCGGCCGCTACACGCGCTATTCCATCAGCGAGTTTGTATTCGCAGGCGACGCGCGCGCCACGCAGATCGTGTGGACCTATAAGTTTCGACCCAAAGTCTGGCCCGACGGGCCGCTGATCCGATCGTCCATCGAGAACGATTATCGCGACTACATGAACGTCGCGTTATTGGAAATGCGCAAGCAGGCCATGGCCGATGTCGGTCACTAAGTGAAGCATCCCACCCCACCATGCACGGAGTACTCCATGAGCACCATTGATGTGTCAGCCGGCGGGCGCCGCGGCTTTTTGCGCAACGCCGCATTCTCTGCCGCCGGCCTGGCGGCCAGTTCGGCTTTTTCACCGCTGGCCCTTGCCCAGACGCCACGCCCGCAGGCGGGGAGCAATTTCCTGACCAGGAACATCCCGGGCACTCAGGTGGCATTGCCGACGATAGGGCTCGGCACGTTCCTCACCATCGATGTGCTGCCGGGGCAACCACGCGTCCATGTTGGCGATGTCATCAATGAGTTTTACCAGGGCGGCGCCCGTTTGATCGATACCTCGCCGCTGTATGGCACCGCGGAGACCAGTGTCGGCGACTTTCTCACGAAGCTGGGCCTGACCCAGGACGTGTTCATCGCCAACAAGATCTGGTCCACCGGCGAATTCCTCGCCGATGAGAGCCACGCGCGCAGGAGCCTGGAACAGTCGCAAAGCCGATTATGGCGCACACCCATCGACCTGATGCAGTGCCACAGCCTGGTCAATGTGGGCGCGATTCTGCCGATCTTAAAGGTGTGGAAAAAGGAGGGCCTGATCCGCTACACCGGGATCTCGGTAAATGAGAACGACCATCACAACATCCTCGCGCCATTCATAGAGCGCGGCGACGTCGACTTTGTACAGGTAAACTATTCGATATTCAATCGCGGCGCCGAGCAGCGCGTGCTCCCGGCCGCAGCCGCGAAAGGCGTCGCAGTGCTGGTGAACATGCCACTTGAAAAAGCACGGCTGCACAAGATCGTCGAAGGCCACAAGGTTCCCAATTTCGCCAGGGAATCGGGAATCGAGAACTGGACGCAGTACTTCCTCAAGTGGGTGATTTCCAATCCGGCCGTTACCTGTTGCCTGACCGGCACGTCAAATCCCGCGCACGCGCGGGAAAATGTTCAGGCCATGCGCGGTGCGCTACCCAATCCACGCATGAGGGAGCGGATGGTTCAACACATGCAGACCATCCCGGGGTTCGCTCAGCTTGGCAATATGCCGTGGTACCCCGGGAAAAACTATTCAGGCGTGATCCGGCGCGCGCAGGACGCCATCCGGGCCAGGGGTTAGCCTGGTCATCCGGAAGCAGCGCCACCTTCCGCTTCGGCACGCACAAAGTCGATGAATGCCCGCAGTACCGTCGACATGTGGCGGCGTGACGAGTAGTACAGGCTCGGCCCCGGGAATGGCTGGCACCAGTCCGGCAATACCGGCACCAGCAGGCCGTCCTGGATCGGGCCTTGCAGGTAACTGTCGAACTCGAAGACGATGCCGGCGCCGTCGATGGCCGCCCGCACGCCGAGCATGGGATCGTTGATGGTGAGCCCGCCGGACGGCACTACAACGATTTTCTGGCCGTCCTTTTCGAATTCCCAATGCAACACGCGGGAACTCTGAAAACGGTGCCTGATCATGTTCAGGCCAGCCAGGTCATCCGGATGGCCGGGCGTGCCATTCAGCGCGAGAAAAGCGGGCGAGGCTGCCGCGATCATCCGGCACTGCGGCACCAGTGGAACGGCGATGACGCCCGGTGCCAGGCTTTCCCCGTAGCGCACGCCGGCATCGTAGCGGTCGCTGACGATGTCGACCAGCGCGTCTTCCGCCACGATGTCGAGTTCGGCACGCGGATAGCGTTGCAGGAAGCGGGCCACCAGCGGCGCCAGGATGTAGTGGACCACAGGTTGCGGCGCGCTGATTCTCAGGGTACCCGAGATCTGCTCGCGGTGCGTGTCGAGCCGCTCGATGGCATCGGCGATCTGCTGCAGTGCCGGCGTCAAGGCGGCCAGCAATGCTTCGCCTTCATGCGTGGGCATCACGCTGCGCGTGGTCCGGTGCAGCAGCCTGACGCCGAGCTGCGTTTCGAGCGCGTTGATGCGCTGGCTCACCAGCGAGGGCGACACCTGACGCTCCAGCGCCGCCTTGCGAAAGCTGCGGTGCCGCGCGACGGCCATAAATGCCTCGAGATCCGCGAGGGGCAGGTTTTTCATGTTTTCATTTTTCTCAGCACTCCCGAAGCGCGGGGGGGCGGGCGCGCAGCGCGCATGCCCAACGCAGTGTGGATACAAGCGACCGGAGACCACGGGCGCATCGGGGCACATGCCGGCGCTCGCCTGAATGTTAACACGCCGCTCACCCATGCGGTCCTTCACTCACTGTGAAGCCTCATTAATCAATGTTTTAGCTAGACTGCATCGCTAGGGGCAGTGCCGTTCACGATGGTGCTTCCACGATTCATTCTACTCATCTATCCGGAGACACCATGGAAACAACCCATCCTATTTCGCACGGCGCCGCGTTCAAGGACACGCCTCCCGAAGCGCAGCGACTGCTGGTGCCGGCGCTGGCCGGGCCTTATGCAGCGGCCGAGCCCCTGTTCTTCGCCGCGCTGCGCATTGCGTTCGGCGTCGTCATGATCACCCACGGCATTCCCAAGGCCCTGCGCACCTCGCACGGATCGATGGCCGACCCGTGGTCTGGCTCGATCAACCTGATCCAGAACGTGATGGGCCTGCCGTTCGCGCCGCAGTTGGCCTTGTTGATCATGCTGCTCGAAACTGTGGGGGCGGCGATGCTCATGCTGGGGCTGTGGACGCGCCCGGTTGCCTTGCTGATGGCCGGGCAGATGGCCGGCATCTGCTATGCGCTCGGTCCGAAGTGGGTATGGATTGATCGGGGTATCGAGTTTCCCTTCCTCATGGGCGCGTTGGCGCTGTACATCGCGGTGCGTGGCGGCGGCCGGTATTCGGTCGACAGCCGCCTGAAACGTGTGCCTTGAGGCTGGCGGCAGCGGTATGTCATCCGGACGCCGGGTACTGCGTCCCGTGTTTCACCATCAATCTGGAATGGACTAAGCGATGAACCAGCAAAACGATCTTGATCCTGCAAGCGAAGACACTGTTCCTTGCCAGCTCAACCGGCGTGACTTTATGGTGTCCCTGGCCTCGGCCGCTGCGGCAAGCGCCAGCGCCGTGCATGGCGGGCCAGCTTCGGCAGCGGCAGCCGCAGCTGCACCCGCACCCGATGTCACGGCGACGCACGTAGCACTGCGCGTCCAGGTCAACGGAAAGATGCTGGCGCTGGCGGTCGATCCGCGTACCTCCACGCTCGATCTGCTGCGCGAGCGGCTCGGCCTGACCGGTGCGAAAAAGGGCTGCGACCATGGGCAGTGCGGTGCCTGCACCGTGCACCTGGACGGACGCCGGGTGGTGTCGTGCCTGACGCCGGCGGTGCAGTTACAGGGCCGCAAGCTCGACACCATCGAGGGCCTGGCATCGGCCGATGGTCCGCTGCATCCCATGCAGCAGGCGTTCATCGATCACGATGCGCTGCAATGCGGCTACTGCACCCCCGGACAAATTATGTCGGCCATTGCCTGTGTGCGGGAAGGCAACGCCGCTTCGCCAGAGCGTATCCGGGAATACATGAGCGGCAACCTGTGCCGCTGCGGCGCCTATGCCGGCATCGTCGCGGCCATCGGCCAGGCCAGCACGGTCATGCAGCGGGGTTGACCATGCAAACATTCAGCTACCTGCGCACGACCACCCTGGCCGAGGCGCGCCAGGCCCTGGCCGCCGACCCGGCAGCACGCTTGCTGGCCGGCGGAACGAATTTGTACGATCTCATGAAGCTGGGCGTGGAGCGGCCGGCACGGGTGATCGACATCAATAGCGTGGCCGAGCTGGTCAGCTTCGACACGTCAGGCAAGCGCGAGCTGGTATTCGGCAGCATGGCGCGCATGAGCCAGGTCGCGGCAGACCAGCGTCTCGCGCTTGCTTACCCTGCGCTGTCGGAGTCGTTGTGGCGGGCCGCCTCGCAACAGCTGCGCAACATGGCCAGCCTGGGCGGCAACCTGCTACAGCGTACGCGCTGTGCGTACTTCCGCGGCGGCAGTCCATTCCCTTGCAACAAACGTGAACCGGGCAGCGGATGCGCCGCCCTCGAAGGCCTCGACCGCGGTCACGCCCTGCTAGGCACGAGTAGCGACTGTATTGCCACTTACCCGGGCGACTTTGCCATTGCGCTGGTTGCATTCGATGCAGTCATCGACCTGCTCGGCCCGGCAGGCGCGCGTACCATCCCCGTCGAGATGCTGCATCGGCCGCCGGGCACTACGCCGCATCTGGAAACGGCTCTGCGGCCAGGCGAAATCATCATTCGCATCCGCGTGCCGGCCAGCCCGTTGGGCAAAGGATCGGTGTTTCACAAAATCCGCGACCGCGAATCGTATGCGTTCGCGCTGGCCTCGGCGGCCGTCGCCGTGACCCTGTCAGGTGACGTTGTTAAAGAGGCGCGTATCGCCGTCGGCGGCGTCGCGACCACGCCGTGGCGCGCGCGCGATGCCGAACGCGCGCTGGTCGGCCAGCGCCTGACGGCGGCCAGCGCCCTGGCTGCGGGCCGGGCCGTCTTTGCCGCCGCGCGGATTGGCCGCCATAACGGCTTTCGCGCCGACCTGGGCGCCCAGACCGTCGCCGATGCATTGATGATTGCAGCAGAAAGGACCTGAATTCATGACTCATCCAACTTTCCCCGAGATCAAACGTGTCGATGCGCGCGACAAGGTGCGCGGCGTTGCGCTGTACGCGGCTGACGATGTCCGCGCCGGCATGCTGCATGCGGCCCTTGCGGTGTCCAGCATTAACCGGGGCGAACTGCGCACGGTGGATACCCGGGCGGCGCGCGCAGTACGCGGCGTACGCCTGATCCTGACTCACCTGGACATGACAGCGTATAAGTCGGCCGGCTTCATGCTCGCCGGCGGCTTCGCCTTCCAGAGTGTGCAACCGCTGCTGACGTCGCGCATCGCCTACCGCGGCCAGCCGATCGCCGTGGTCGTGGCCGATACGCTGGAAGCGGCAATCGAGGGCGCCGAGGCGATCAGCGCGCGCTACGACGAAGTCGCGTCCCAGCTCTCGCTGGATGCGCCCGCGGCCGATATCGTCGCACAGCAGGGCTCGCCCCTGCCGCAGGAGCTGTACGGCGACAAACGGGTCGGCGACGCTGAGGCCGCCTTTGCCAACGCCCCCGTGCGGGTCGACAGCGAATTCCGGCTGCCACCCCAGCACCAGAATCCGATGGAGCTCCTTTCCACCGTCGCCGAATGGCGCGGTGAAACGCTGGTGATCCATGAAGGCAGCCAGAACAGCGGGGCGATCCGCCACGGGCTGGCGCGCCAGCTTGGTCTGGATCCGGCCCGCGTGGAAGTCATCTCGCCGCAGGTGGGCGGCGGTTTCGGGATGAAGAATTCGTTGCAGATGCAGACCTTGCTGGCAGCGGTGGCGGCGCGTCGGCTGCGCCGGCCCGTCAAGCTGGTGGTGACCCGCACGCAGCAGTTCCACGACGCCAGTTTCCGGCCTGCGAGCCGCCACCGGGTGCGGCTGGGCGCGGATGCGACGGGCAAGATTGTCGCCGCCATCCACGAGGCCGACCAGCAGACCTCACGCCACGATCTGTTCCCGGCGTCGCACGCCGAGATGTCGGCGCGCTTGTACGGTATCGACAACTTCCGTGGCCGCGAACGACTGGTGCGCACCGATGTGCAGACACCCGGATTCATGCGTGCGCCATGGGAGCATCCGGCCGCGTTTGCGTTCGAGACAGCCGTCGACGAACTGGCGGTAGCCCTTGCCATCGATCCGGTGCGCCTGCGCCTGCGCAACGACACGCAGACCGATGCGCTGACCGGCAAGCCGCTGTCGTCGCGCTTCATGGCCGAATGCATCGAGCGCGGGGCCAAGCGCTTCGGCTGGAGCGAGCGCGATCCGCGTGCCGCGTCGATGCGCACGCACGATGGCACCCAGATCGGCTGGGGCATGGCCTGCGGCACGTACAAGGCCTCGACGACGCCGGTGGTGGCCAGCATTGTCGCCACCGCCAACGGGCGCATCGAGTTCCGCGCCGCCGGCCATGAGATGGGGCAGGGCATCCGCACCGTCATCGCCAACGTGCTCATGCAACGCTTGCGGGTCGGTGCCGACGCCCTCGATATTCGGCTGGGCGACACGCGCGCGGCGCCCCAGCACCTGACCGCGGGTTCCTGGGGCACCGCCAGTGTGGTGCCGGCCACGCAGGAGGCGGCCGCAGCGCTTGTCAAGGCGCTGGCCAAGCTGGTGCCGGGACACGATCCGATGCTCACGCCCGCACAGGTACTCAGGCTGGCCGGGCAAGACCGTATCGAAGCGGAAATCAGCCGCAAGGCGCCCGGCCAGCCCGATGCCGTCTACCAAAGGCTCAGGGGCGGTTTGCCCGCGATTGCCGGTCCGGTGTATCCGGAGTTCGTATCGATGAGCTATGTAGCCCACTTCGTCGAGGTGCGGATCGAGCCGCGCACGCGCCGGGTGCGCGTGCCGCGCGTGGTGAGCGTGGTCGATTGCGGGCGCGTGGTGAGCCCCATCACCGCAGCGAGCCAGGTGCGCGGGGCGGTCGTGTGGGGAATCGGCGCGAGCCTGCGCGAAGTGAGCGAAGTCGATCCGCGCTACGGCGGTTTTCTGAATGCGGACCTTGCCGAGTACGTGCTGCCCGTCAGCGCCGACATTGGCCGTATCGACGTCGACTTCATTGACCGGCCCGACCCCCTGCTCAATGCCGCCGGCGTGAAGGGGCTCGGGGAAGTGGCCATGGTGGGACTGGCTGCGGCGATCGGCAATGCGGTGTTCCACGCGTCAGGGCGCCGGCTGCGGCACCTGCCGATCAGGCTCGAGGACTTGTTGTGATGGGCATCGCAGCCGTTTGAAGGTAAGCTGTTCAGTATTGCTTGGGTAAAATAAACGGTTCAGTAAGGATCCAGTAATAGTAAGGATCGGATAATGCAACGCCCTTCCCAATGGCAGCTTTTGTGACCTATCTCCTACAGGCCGTTGAATGAACCGGATCGCCGTGATTGAAGACCATGAACGTCTCGCAACCCTGGTGACCAGGGCCTTGTCGGGCGCCGGCATCGAGGCGGATGTGTTCGACCGCATCGACTCGGCCTGGTTGGCGCTGAAGTCGACGCCCTATGGCGTGATCGTGGTCGACCGCGGACTGCCCGATGGCGACGGGCTGTCGCTGGTGAGGCGCCTGCGCGAAGCAGGCTGCGTGATTCCCTGCCTGATGCTGACCGCGCGCGATGCCCTGCATGACCGCGTGGAGGGACTGGAGTCGGGCGCGGACGACTACCTCGTCAAGCCGTTTTCGATGGAAGAACTGGTGGCGCGGGTGCGCGCACTGCTGCGCAGGCCGCCGGAGGTGCAGAGCCTGTCGCCTTCATTCAGCGATCTGAAGATCGTGCCCGAATCGGCGGCGCTGCACTGCGGCGCACAGACGATAGGCCTTGCCCCGGCCGAGCTGCAGATCATGCTCGGCCTGGTGCGCGCCGGTGGCAAGACGGTGCGCCGCCAGGCGCTTGAGGCGGCCGCCTGGGGCCTTTCTGAAGCGGTCACGCCGAACGCCATGGATGTGGCGCTGCACCGTCTGCGCAAGAAACTGCACGCCATCGGTTCGAGCGTGCAGATCGTCAACCTGAGGGGCTTGGGCTATGCGCTTAGCGACATTTCTGCATCTGCGTAGCATTCGCCTCCAGCTGATGGCGGGGTACCTGTTCGCGCTGCTGCTCGCCGCAGGCGCGATCGCCGCGATGCTGTGGTACCTGTTCGACTGGCGCTCCGAGGACGCCACGGTCAAGAAGGGCCTTGTGCTGCAGGCCGACTGGATCGAGGAGGCGCTGCAGTTCGACGTGCGCGGCCGACCACTCCGTCTCGATTCCGCCAGCGACTCGGCATGGATGTATGCGGCCATGTCGGACGATCTCGCGTATGCGGTACTCGACGACAGCGGCAAGCCCCTGTTCAGCTCCACGCCGCACGGCCGCGGTCTGCTCGCCCCTGCGCAGGTGTTCGGGCAGCGCAACCGCCTGTCCCGCCTGACCATCCGCGACATTCCCTTCACGCTGCTCACGCGTCCTCTTGCGCGCAACGGTGCGACCTATTACATCCAGGTCGCACGCAGCGACCGGCTCACCACCGTGCTGCGCCAGTCGTTCACCAGGCCGGCCCTCAAGACGGCTTTCTGGGTCAGCGTGGTGTCCGTGGTGCTGCTGGTGGGCGTGGTGCACCTGACGCTGCGACGCTCGCTGCGGCCGTTACAGCAAGCATCCAGGGCAGCGGCGCGCATCGGGCCCGGCAACCTGTCCCGCCGGCTGGCGAGCGCCGGGCTGCCCAGCGAACTGGCGCCGCTGGTCGACTCGTTCAACGCGGCGCTGGACCGGCTGGAACACGGCTTTCGCGTGCAGCAGGAGTTCCTGGCCGGCGCCGCGCACGAGTTGAAGACGCCGCTGTCGCTCATCCGCGCGCAGATCGAACTCAATGGCGACGCCGACCGCGCGCTGCTGCTGAACGACATCGACATGATGGCCCGCCAGGTCCATCAGCTGCTGCATCTGGCCGAGGTCAGCGAGTCGCATAATTATGTGTTCGAACCGACCAGCGTGCAGGCGGTGGCCGTGGAGGTGATCGGTTACCTAGGGCGTCTGGCCGAACCGCGCCAGGTGGTTCTGCACCTGGCGTCGACCGTTGCCGAGGACTGGCTCGTGCCGGCCGACCGGTCTGCTGTCTTCATTCTGCTCAAGAACCTGATCGAGAACGCCATTCGTCATGCCCGCGTCGGCGGCGCCGTGCTGCTGGCGATCGACGGGGACTGCCTGTACGTGCAGGACGATGGCGCGGGCATCGCCGCCGAGGATATCCCCAAACTGTACACGCGCTTCTGGCGCGGCGCCGACCGGCGTGACGACGGCGCCGGCCTTGGTCTGGCGATCTGCCATGAGATCGTCGCCACCCATGGCTGGTCGATCGATGCGGCCAATGTCAGCCACGGTGCCCGCTTCACCGTACATTTCTCGCGAAAGCTGGCGACCGGTAAGTAGGCAGTAATACTCAGGGCCGCATGATACATGCATGCCCTATATCTCACTTACCAGTCGCGGCAAATGCTCCGCGCAATCCGCCCCGCAATCGGACGCGCAATCCGACACGCAATCCGACGAGCCCGTCGCGTCCGCAAGCATGCCAGCCATGCGCGCGAACACCACTCCCTTTGTCGAACTCGATCGCCTCACATTCGGCTACGGCAGCGGCCCTGCGGTCCTGTCCAATCTGTCGCTCGCATTCCCACGCGGTAAAGTCATCACCATCATCGGCGGCTCGGGCTGCGGCAAGACCAGCCTGCTTCGCCTGATCGGTGGCCTGCACGGACCGCGCGCGGGGCACGTACTGATCGACGGCGAGCCGGTCGATCGCAGCGATCGTGCGGGTCTTTACCGGATGCGCCGGCGCATGGGCTTCCTGCTGCAGTTCGGTGCACTGTTCACCGACCTCACCGCGTTTGAAAATGTCGCCTTTCCAGTGCGCGCGCACACACGCCTGCCCGAAGCCATGGTGCGCGACCTGGTGTTAATGAAGCTCAACGCGGTCGGCCTGCGTGGCGCCGCCGATCTGCGCATTGCCGAGCTGTCGGGGGGCATGGCCCGCCGTGTCGCGCTCGCGCGCGCCATCGCACTCGACCCTGAACTGATCCTGTACGACGAGCCGTTTGCCGGGCTGGATCTGGTCAGCACGGGCATGACGGCACGGCTGATCCGCAAGCTGAACGACGCCACGGGCGCAACCTCGATACTGGTCAGCCATGACGTGCCGGAGTCGCTCGACATCAGCGACCACGTTGTGCTGATGGCCGCGCAAGGCCGTGTCGTCGCCCAAGGCAGCCCGGAGGCGCTCCTCGTCAGTAACGATCCGGAGGTCCGCCAGCTGCTGCACGGCGGCACCGATGGCCCGTTCCGTTTCCATCACCCGGCCCCGACGCTGGCGGCCGACTTCGGGGGTGCACCATGACGGCCGCCTTGCAGGTTCTGCTGCAAGTGGTGGGGCACAGCGCGCTGGTGCGCCTGCGCGCCAGCGGTCACGCCGCGATGTTCATGGTCGGCATGCTGGCTGTGCTGCCGGCGGCGCTACGCCACCCTAGGCTTGTACTGGCGCAGGTCTATGCCTTCGGCAACCGCTCGCTCACCATCATCGCCGCGTCCGGCCTGGCAGTCGGTTGTGTACTGGCTTTGCAAATGTATTACGCGCTACTGCCATTCGGCGCGGTCGACAGCCTTGGCCTGATTGTGAATCTGGCGCTGGTGCGCGAGCTGGGACCGGTGGTAAGCGGCCTGTTGTTCGCGGGGCGCGCGGGCACGGCCCTGACCGCCGAGATCGGGCTGATGAAGACGGGCGAACAACTGGTCGCCATGGAGCTGATGGCGATCGATCCCAGGCGGCAGCTGTTCGCACCGCGCATGATCGGCGGCCTGGTCGCGATGCCCTTGCTGGCGATTCTGTTTTCGGCCATCGGCATCTGTGGCGCCTATCTCGTTGCAGTGCCGCTGATTGGCATCGATGCCGCCAGCTTCTGGTCGATCATGCAGGCGCGAGTCGACATTGTGCGCGACATCGGCAGCGGCATCCTGAAGGCGGCCGTCTTCGGTGCGATCTGCATGATCGTCGCTTTGTATCGAGGGGTCGAGTCGGAACCGACGCCGCAGGGTGTGGCACTGGCTACGACCCGCACGGTGGTGGTGTCGTCGTTGTGGGTGCTGTGCATGGACTTTTTCTTAACCGCAGTGATGTTGTCGTCGCCATGAGTGGCGCGCATTTTGGAGAGTATGCAATGAACGTAAAACGGATGGAAATCCTGGTCGGCGGCTTTGTGCTGGCCGGGCTACTGGGACTGGCTTTTCTGGCGGTGCAAGCCGCCGATCTGGGCAGGCTACGGGGCGGCGATACCTATGCGCTCACGGCCCGCTTCGACAACATCGGCGGACTCAAACCGCGCGCCCCGGTGCGCGCCGCCGGAGTCACCGTGGGCCGCGTCAACAGCATCGCTTTCGATGGCGGCATCTTCCAGGGCGTGGTCACGCTGGAGATCGACCAGGACTACCGGTTTCCCAGGGATACCGCGGCAAAGATCATGAGTTCCGGGCTGCTGGGCGACCAGTTCGTTGGCCTGGAAGCGGGCGGCGACGACGTCAATCTGGCGGCCGGCGCCATCATCGCGCAGACGCAGTCGGCGGTGGTGCTGGAAAACCTGATCGCCCAGTTCATGGCCGGTCAGGCCGACCGTGGCGCGGCACCTGCCGCTTCAGGGGTAGTCCAATGACGCCGGGGCGCGCAACATGGCGTTGGCTGCTGGCGATACTGGCCGCTGTCATGGTGAGTGGCTGCGCGACGTCGTCCGGGACCGTGCAGTCGCCGGGCGATCCGTGGGAATCATTTAACCGCCGTGTCTGGCAATTCAATGAACGGGCCGACGATGCCGTGCTGCGGCCGGCTGCAAAAGCCTGGGTCAGGACGGTGCCAGCTCCCGCGCGCAAGGGCCTGGCCAACGTGCTGGGTAATATCGGCGACATCTGGTCCAGCTTCAACCAGTTTTTGCAGGGCAAACCGCGGCAAGGCCTGAGCATGGCCGGGCGGGTTCTCGTCAACACCAGTGTCGGGCTGGCCGGACTGTTCGACCCTGCCACCGGCATGGGGCTGCCACGTAACAGCGAAGACTTCGGCCAGACCCTGGGGCGGTGGGGAGTGGGAAGCGGACCGTATCTGGTGCTGCCGCTGCTTGGCCCGTCCACGGCGCGCGATGGTCTGGCCTTGCCAGTCGACCGGGCAGGCGCGCCAGCGGGGCTGGTGGCGAGCGACAACGCCGCCTATGCAATCACGGCGGTCGACGCCATCGAGACCCGCGCCGGGCTTCTCGGCGCCACCGATTTGCTCGACGAGATGGCGCTCGACAAATACAGCATGGTGCGGCAGGCCCACCTTGCGCGCCGACTCGATGCCGTGCAAGACGGTGCAGCGCAGACCAATTCAACGACACCAGACTAAGAAAGTGAGAAAGTAATGTTCAGGATATTCATGAAAGTAGTTACAAGCACCTTGATCTGCTTTGCCACGATGCCCGTGGCGCACGGCGCGCAGGAGCCGGCGGAAGCGGCCGATCTGGTGCGCCGGATCTCGAGCGCGATGATCGACAGTGCCAAGTCGGACAAGGCAGTCGTCGCCAACGATCCCAAGGCCATCGCCATCCTGGTCGAACAACAGCTGATGCCGCACCTCGACTTTGAATCGATTACGCGTTCTGCCGTGGGTCCGCAATGGCGCGGGGCGAGCGTGGATCAGCGCAGCCGCCTGCAGGCTGAATTCAAAACCCTGTTGATGCGCGTGTATTCAGGCGCCCTGTCGCAGGTAGGCAACCACACCGTGGCGATCCTGCGCAGCGTGTCTGCTGCGGACGGTACCCAGCAGGTCGTGCAGACGGAAGTGCGCGGCAAGGGCGAGCCCATCAAGCTCGACTACCGGCTCGACCAGCAGGCCGGCAGCGCCGGCTGGAAGATCGTCGATGTCGGCATCAGCGGCCTGTGGCTGGTGCAGAGTTACCGTTCCCAGTTTGCCCCGGTACTCGCCAGGAGTGGGCTTGATGGGCTGGTAACGGCACTCACGCTGCGCAACGCGCCGACGGCAAAAAAATGAGCAGCACATCCTTACGTTTGCCGGCCATCGCCACGCTCGACGCGTGTACCGCACTGGCGCATGACTTATCACGTCTGGTTGGACCAGGAAGCGTGCTGCGCATCGACGCGTCAGGCGTCTGCACGTTCGACAGCACGGCCATTTCCCTGCTGCTGCACGCAAGGCGACTGGCGCACGCCGCCGCCGGTGCGGTTGAAGTCACCGGGCTGCCGCCCGCGCTGCTGGGACTGGCCCAGCTATATGGCGTGGACAGCCTGCTGGTAGCGGCAACCGACAACGGGGGCACATCATGCGTCGAGTGACAGGCGCCATTCTGACCGGCCTGGTACTGGGTGCCTCCGTGTTTGCGGCGACCCCGGTTTCAGGCACGTGGCAAACGTCGCAAACGTCTCACAATTCGCCGCAGTTCCGCGACGGCCAATTCCACAATTCCGACCCGATGATCGAGCGTAGCGCGATCGACATGGCGCGCATTATGTGGGACGTCCTGTTCAATGCCCCCGAGGGCACCGTGCCCGCGGGCGCGATACCGGTTCGGGCCATGACCAGGAGTACGCTTCTGGCCGCACCCGACAACACGCTGTATCGGCTTGGGCACTCAAGCATCCTGCTCAAGCTCGGGGGCGAATTTTATCTGCTCGATCCCGTCTTCTCAAAGCGTGCCTCGCCCGTACAGTGGGCCGGCCCGGCGCGCTTTCATGAGACGCCGATCAGCATCGAGGACCTGCCGCCGATCAAAGCGGTCTTCATCTCGCATGATCATTACGACCATCTCGACCACGCCACCATCATGGCACTGGCGCCGAAGACCATGCATTTTCTGACGCCGCTAGGCGTGGGGAGCCGCTTGATCGACTGGGGCGTGGACGCAGGCAAGGTCCAGCAGTTCGACTGGTGGGGCGGCGGCGAAATTGATGGCCTGCGGTTCGTGGCCACGCCCGCCAAACACGTCTCGGGGCGCGGCCCCCTCGATGTCAACAGCACCCTGTGGGCGTCGTGGGTCTTGATGCACGGCGACCTGCGCCTGTTCTACAGCGGCGACAGCGGTTATTTTGACGGTTTCAAGCAGATCGGTGCCAAGTACGGGCCCTTCGACATGGCTTTTATTGAGAACGGCGCCTACGACAAACGGTGGGCCGACGTCCACATGCAGCCAGAGGAAACGCTGCAGGCGTTTGCGGATGTCAGGGGCAGGTGGCTTCTGCCGGTGCACAACGGCACCTTCGATCTCGGCATGCACCGATGGCAGGAGCCGTTCGAGCGCATCGAGGCCCTGGCCAAGCAGCAGGGTGTAGCGGTAACCACGCCGCAGATGGGCGAAGCCGTCAACCTCAAGCAACCGCAGGCCGGACTGCCCTGGTGGCGCGGCGTGGATTACATCCCCGGGAGTGGACAGCGGCTTGCGGAATAGAGGCCGCAGTGACCGGTCGGGAAAAATATTTTCCGGCGCCGGTCACGCACGACTAAACCAAGTGGACTGCCGCATTTTCACGAAACGCACGAACTCTCCCAGGAGGTGATGCAGGCCATTGACCAAGTGGTCTGCTACCTGTCTGAAACTGATCCTGAATACCCACCGTTTCATGTCCTGACTCGATCTTTCAAGCGTTGCCAACAGCAGTTACTCCGTGTTACGTTCTGGCCCATACCTCAACATGGAACTCAGGTCATGGCGTCCAAGCCCCAACGCAATCTCTCCATCGACGTCTTTCGCGGTCTCACGCTGGCCCTGATGATCGTCGTGAATACGCCGGGCAGCTGGGGCGCGCTGTACGGACCGCTGGCGCATGCGCCATGGCACGGCTACACGCTCACCGACCTCGTATTTCCGACTTTTCTGTTTGTCGTGGGCGCATCGCTGCAGCTGTCGATGAAGAAGTTCGCCGGCCAGAGCGAATCACATTTTCTGCGCACGGTGTTCAAGCGCGGCGCGTTGATCTTCGTATGTGGCTACTTGCTGTCGTGGTTCCCCTTCGTGAACGCAGACTTCGCTCTGATACCGATCGGCCAGACACGGATCATGGGCGTTTTGCAGCGCATCGGCCTGTGCTACGTGGCCGCTGCAATGGTGATCCGCTACGGCGGGGTGCGCGGTGCGCTGGCCTTCAGCGCGGTAGCCTTGCTGGCCTACTGGGCGCTGCTGGCCGCTTTCGGCGACTACACGCTTGCCGGCAACGCAGCGCGCGCCCTCGACCTGGCCGCGCTGGGACCGGCTCACCTGTATCAAGGCGAAGGCATCGCCTTCGATCCCGAGGGCATCCTCAGCACGCTGCCTGCGATTGTCAATGTACTGGGCGGCTATCTCGCCATATGGCTGCTGGAGCAGAAGGGCCACACACTGCAAGGCGTGATGGTGCTCGCCATCAGCGCAATCGTTTGCCTGCTGATCGCGTACGCCTGGGATATCGCACTGCCCATCAACAAGAAGCTGTGGACCGGTTCCTACGTTTTTCTGAGCCTGGGATATGACCTGTTGATGCTTGCCGCGCTGGTCTGGACGATTGACGTAAAAGGGATGCGCCGCGGGCTGCACTTCCCCATCGTACTGGGGAAGAACACCCTGTTCATCTACGTGCTGTCCAACGTCGCCGTGCACGTTCTGAACCGCATCCATGCAGGCGCCATCCCGCTTTACGACTGGCTGTACCAGAATGTCTTTCTGTCCTGGACCAGCGCCAGGACGGCATCGCTGCTGTTCGCCCTGGCATTTATGTTCGCCTGCTGGCTCGTCGCTTACGCGATGGATCGTCGCGGCATCTACGTCAAGCTCTAACGAGTCGCAGCGTCACATCCAGCGCGCCGTGAGTGCGCGCTTCGACACAAGGAGAGAGCTTTGAGGACGACACCCTACCGTAACCGCATGATGGCAGCGGCAATGATGGCTGCGCTGATGCTGGCGCCGACGGTTCACGCGCAGCCCACTCAGGCCGCACAGGCAGCCATGGCAACGGCAAACAACGTGGCCAACGGCGCCAGGCTGCAGCTGCTCTGGGAACTGCAGCGCAGCGCAGGCGAGGTGCCTGCAAACCGGTCGCCTGCGCGCTTTGTGCTGACCAACCGCGACGCGCATCCGCTGCCCGGGCGCGGCTGGTCGGTGTATTTCAACTCGCTCGACCGTTTTCCAGCCGGACTGCAAGCCCATGGCATCCTGGTGGAGCAGGTGGCCGGCTACCTGTTTCGTCTCCGGCCAGGGCCGCTGTTCGGCGGCCTGGCGCCCGGCCAGTCCGTGGAGATAGCCTATCAGCACAACGACAGCATTTACATGCCGGACAAGGCCCCCAGTGGGCCGTATCTGGTGTACGACGCAGAACCTGACAAGGGCGTGCCCCTCGACTGGGTGGTCGTACCGCTCAAGCTGCCGGTTCAGGTGGCGCAAGGCAGCAGCCCGCACGCTGAGGTGACGCCTCAGGAGACCTATAGTCGCAATGCCCGCATTGACGCGCTGAAGGCGTCGGCCGTGCCGCCGGTGCTGCCCACGCCGCTCGACTTGCAGCCTGGTGCAGGCCGCCTGGCCCTGGCAGGCCAGCCGGTCGTGCAAGCTGCGACAACCTTGAGTGGAGAGGCTGCCCTGGCGCGGACGCTGTTCGCGTCATCACTGCCTGCAAGCGGAGGCCCCGTGCTCAAGCTCAGCGTCGGGCGTGTGCCGGGCCAGGTTTCTCCTGAAGCCTATCGTCTCACTATCGACGCCGGCAGCGGTATCGCCATTGTCGGCACCAGTGCGGCCGGCGTCGCCCACGGTCTGCAGACCCTGCGCGACCTGATGCCCTTGCCCGGTGCGGCCGATCAGAGCGTGGCGGAATTGACCATCGTCGATGCCCCACGCTTCGGCTATCGCGGGTTCATGCTGGATGTGGGACGCAATTTTCACAGCAAGCAGACGGTGTTCAAGTGGCTGGACCTGATGGCCCGTTTTAAGCTCAACAAGTTTCACTTTCACCTGACCGACGACGAAGGCTGGCGCCTCGAGATTGCCGGTCTTCCGGAACTGACCTCGATCGCGGCCGTGCGCGGTCACTCCCCCAAGCCAGGGGTACGGCTCCAGCCGGCCTACGGCTCGGGCGCCGATCCGAAGGATGCAAGCGGCAGCGGTTACTACACCCGCGCCGAGTACGTCGACATACTGCGTTATGCAAAGGCACGTCACATCGACGTGATCCCGGAAATCGAGATGCCAGGTCACGCCCGTGCGGCGGTGCAGGCCATGCAAGCGCGCTACCACCGGCTGAAGCGCGCGGGAGACACGCATGACGCCAGGTTTCTGCTCAACGACTTCGGCGATCGTTCGATCTATGAATCGCCGCAGATGTACAGCGACCACGTGATCAATCCAGGCCTGGAGTCGAGCTACACGTTCGTCGAGCATGTGGTCAAGCAAGTGGCCGCCATGCACCGCGAGGCGGGGGTACCGCTGGCGACCATCCACATGGGCGGCGACGAGCTGCCCGATGGTGCGTGGGAGAAGTCACCGGCGAGCCGCGCCATGATGGCACGCCACAAGCTGGAAACAACGGCCGACCTGTGGGACTATTTCTACGACCGCGTCGATACCATCGTGCGCAAGCACGGGCTCAAGATGTCGGGCTGGGAAGAGATGGCGGCCCGTAAAACCATGGTCGACGGGCGCTCGACGCTGATCCCCAACCCGCGCTTCACCCAGCGCGGCTTTACAGCCTATGTGTGGAACAACACGGCGGGCGCTGAGGACCTGGCGAATCGCCTGGCCAATGCCGGCTACGACATCGTGCTCACGCCGGTGACGCGCATGTACCTGGACATGGCGCACAACGCCAATCCAGTCGAACATGGCGTCAATTGGGGGGGCTATGTCGATCTTGACACGGTTTACGATTTCATCCCGCTCGACATCAATAAAAACGGTCCGCACAATGCGCGGGTTGGCAAGGACCGCCTCACCGACTACGGCAAGCGTCGTGTGCTCGGTATCCAGGCCAACCTGTTCACCGAGACCGTGCGTGATGCGGGCCGCATCGACCATTTAGTGATGCCGCGCCTGATCGCGGTGGCGGAACGCGGCTGGGCCGCGAATCCGGCGTGGGCGCGCGAAGGCGATCCGGTCAAGGCCGAGGCTCTGCAGCGCAGCGCGTGGTCCGGTTTCGTGCATGCACTCGGCCAGCGCGTGCTGCCGCGCCTCGACCTCGACAAGACGGGCGTGACGTACCGGATCGCGCCACCCGGCCTGATCGTCGAACGGGGCAGGGTGCTGGCGAACCATGTTCTGCCGGGGACCGTGCTGCGCTATACCAGCGACAGCAGCGTGCCGAACGCATCGAGCCGCCAGGTGACCGGACCGATCACGGAGCGAGGCCTGATCCGGGTGTCGGCATTTGACCGCAACGGCAGGACGGGCCAGCCGGCCGAAATCGAAAACCGCTAGCGCTGCGGCATGGCGTTGCCGCTTGCGTCCCCGTACCAACCGCGCGCGCGTTGTGTCACGGCGACTTGTTAAATAGCCACAGCATGCCTGCCTTGATCTCAGCCCGGTACAGTGCTTCGCCGTGCTCGCCACCGACCGCGACCCGCCGCTTCACATTGGCCGCAGGGTGGCCGCTGGCGACGATGGCGTTATAGGTTGCTTCCGTATCGGCAACCATCGATCCACCTTCATTTCCGCCCACCAGAAAGTACAGGCGCGCATCGGGCCGGGGCGGCTTGGCGGTATAGAACCGCGCCCCGGCATTTCCAGTGATGAAGTACGAAGGGGAGTAGATCCCGGCCTTGCTGAACACCTCCGGATATTGGTTGATCGCATAGTGCGTGATGATGCCGCCGAGGGAGCCGCCCATCATGGCGGTATTCTCGCGGTCGGGCAGGGTTCGGTATTCCCTGTCGATGAGAGGCTTCACGACATTGACGATAAAGTCGGTAAATTGCGCGCCTTCCCCCTTGCCAAACTGCGAGTCCCACGGATTAAGCTCAGTCATGCGTCCCGGATGCTCCCATAGATGGTCGGGCTCGCCGCTGCGGTCGATCCCGACCACGATCGCTTCCAGTTGTCCGGATCGGGCCAGCTCATCCATTGTTTCATCCACATTGACTTCGCCCAACTGCGAGGTGTACTCATCGAACAGATTCTGGGCATCGTGCATGTAGACGACCGGATAGCGCTTGGTCGAGGTGGCGTAACCGGGCGGTGTGTAGATACGCAGCCCGCGAGTCCGGTTCAGGCCGGGAATGGACAGCATGGTTGGATACACCTGCACACCCGGCCCCGCGGTATGCACGCGCGAATAGGGGGACCGTGATCCGTCCGGATAGCTTAATTGACGGGCCGGGCTGATCGGTATGACCAAGGTGCCCTCCATGAGGGGTGGCGCGGGGGGCACTGGGGCCCCCGGCGGCGCCGGAGCCACTTGGGTAACCGGCGCTACTGCGCCAGGCGTGCCGCCGCCACACGCACTCAGCAGGGCGCTCAACAATAGCGGGAAAGAACGTTTGAGAACGAAGGAGGCGGGAGATGGCATGCGCGCTTTCTGTAGTGGTGGACAAACCCGGATGCCGGCAGACTGCACGTAGACGAATCCTGAGCGGGCTTGCATCTCATGGCATTCAGGCCTATCGGCTCACAATGAATGAACAGAGTAGCAAGTTTTGCTATCGTTTGCCACAGCAAATGCAGTGCCGCCAGTTACGCCAATTCGAGGAGATGGCATACAGCGACTTCCTGGAAGGACTGCTGCGCGACGAAGCGGCCGGCCGGAACGTCAGGAAGCAGAGCATGATGACCCGTCTGGCAGGTTTCCCGGTGGTGAAGACGTTGGACGACATTGACTACGACTTCGCGAAGGGAGTCAAGCGCAGCCAAATCGAAGAACTTGCAGGACTGGGCTTCGTGGAACGGCATGAGAACGTGGTGTTGGTAGGGCCTAGTGGCGTAGGCAAGACGCACTTGGCCATGGCGCTGGGCTACAAGGCGACGCAGGCAGGCATCAAGACGCGCTTCACGACGGCGGCCGACCTGATGCTGGCGCTGACGACGGCGCACACGCAGAACAACCTGAAGGCGGTCATGCACAGGCTGATCAAGGCCTACAGACTGCTCATCATCGACGAAACAGGCTACTTGCCGATGAATCGAGAGCAGGCCAATCTGTTCTTCCAGGTGATCGCCGTGATGTATGGACGTAGCAGTCTGATCGTGACCAGTAATTTGCCGTTCGGGCAATGGGATACGACGTTCGCTCAGGACACGACGTTAACTGCCGCATTGCTCGACAGACTGCTACACCACGCGCACATCGTGCCGATTGCTGGTGAAAGCTACCGGCTCAAGCATCAGCGCCAGGCTGGGATGATGCGCGGAAATGAGGTCGCAGAAATTGGTTTCGCAAAATAAGTTTCCGGATACCGGCCGGTTGAGGCGGCCGGGTCTGGCGCGGCGATCACTTCGACGGCGTCGCCCGTTCAGGCAAATGCGTCTTGAGCTGACTGGCTTGGACATACCCAAGTCCCAGGAACGCCAGGCTTTGGCGCAAGAAAAAACTTTGGTCGGCCGTGGTATGCATGGGGAAATCCGAATACACAGCGCCGCGCCCGAACCAGCGGCCGACGCTCAGCAGCTTGCTGTTGGCAACGTTGAGCTCGTTGGACGCCATGGCGAACTGCAGCCATTCTTCGACTCGTTCAGTCTTCATATCGGGAGCCTGATTGCAGTTCCATGTGATCGGCTGTTGCGCGTTCTTGGACCACACCCCGGTGCGTTCCAGGTGCTGCATGTAGTTTTCGTTGACACTTGCGCCGGGAAGCGTATCGATTTTATCCTGCCGCTGCTTTTTTGTTGAAGTATCCGCCATCTCCAGCGTCAGAATGCGCTCAGCCGCTTCGGATCGCGCCATCTTAATATAATAAACCGTGCCACTGTAGTTGGTGGCCGTGTTTGTCACGGTGCCTTTGTACACGGTGTGCTTGGGCGAACGCGCCTGCGGATTGGCGCGTACCGCGGTGAGGTAGGTGTCCAGATCGCGAATTTCTAGTTTCACACCCCAGCGGCGCAAACGGGCCTGCAGGTTGCGGTACGCGGGGAAATCCCATTTGGGATCGTGTTCGCCATCGCCGATCACGATGTTTTTGACGCCGCGCCGGATCAACGCCACCGCACCGAGGTTTTCGGAATGCCCTCCATCGTCGATCTCGATGGTAGGCCGGTACAGCTGTGGGATCGGATTGGGCACATGCTGCTTGATCACTTCTCGTACGGCCGCACCCGATACTGCGACCGCTTCCAGCAGCCAGATGTCCTGGCCGTGCTGCCACTCGCTGTAGCGGAAAGCGTGGTTGCCCTTCAGCAGCGGCGTCATTTCGAACAAGCCGTCGGCCCATCCTTCTTTCGGCGCTGGGTCTACCAGAGTAGAGTTCAGGATCCAGTAAGGCACACGGGCCTTGCCTTGCAGGCTGCGCTGCAAGTCCGATACCGTCAAGTGATGATCCTTCACGCCGAACGTTCTCTGCAGTTTCCGCTCGTACATGTCGTGCGCCCGGTCGAAAGGATTGGCCACCGCGCCCGCAATGTCCCAGTTGGTCACGAAATTGCCGTTAACTAGGATCTCGCATACGCTTTTACTGAACTGTGACTCATCCAGGCTGCCATACGCGAAGCGCGGGACTGACGGGTTGGCGGCCTGGTTCGCATACAGCCAGTAGGCGGTATAGCCGCCTCCGGAAACGCTCGAGATGATGTCGATGCGGTCGAGAAACCTGCTGTCGTACATCCACTTCAGCAGTCCCAGATTGAACAGTGCGGAACGGATTCCTCCGCCAGACAGCGCCACCCCCCATTCATTGCCGACCTGGTGGCGCGCTTCGACCGGTTCCAGCGCCAGGGAGAAGTTCCTTGACGGGCCTTGCTCCTCCGGAATATAGACGGTATTGGAGTTGGTGGGCGGGGAGCTGCAGCCCATCAGCCCCACCGCTAACAGCACCGGGATGGTCCGCATGGAAATTCGCCAGCAAAGCATAATTCTCTCCGCGTCAATGATATCCAGAAAGATTATCACTTAGTCAAGCACGAACGCAAGGAGACGTTTATTCTCGCATCCTCGCATTCAAACGTAAAAAAACAGCCCACTTTTTGGTGGGCTGTTTCTTTTGCGCTGTAGTACGGCCGTCGCGTCTTTGGTGGCGCGGGCGGCCCAACCACCAGCATTGCCGGCAGGCGCGTGCTAGCGCGCCCGCCCCGGCATCATTCGATCCAGCTGAACCCATCGCGCGCCAGCAGCGCGAACGACTCGGCCGGGCCCCATGAGCCGGCCGCGTACGGCGACGGCTTCTCGTCCAGCACGCTCCAGCCGTTGATGATCGGATCGGCCCATTCCCACGCTGCTTCGAGCTCGTCGCGCCGCATGAAATGGGTCAGGCGGCCGCGCACCACATCGATCAGCAGGCGCTCGTAGGCTTCCGCGCGGCGCTGCTGGAAGGCCGAATGCAAGTCCAGGTTCAGCTCGACCTGCTCCATCTTCATGCCGCTGCCCGGCTGCTTGGCCATGATCTGCAGCTTGATGGCTTCGTCCGGCTGCAGTTCGATCACCAGGCGGTTGGCGACGCCGCCCGAGCTTTCCGGGAACAGGGGGAAGGGCGGATTGGCGAATTCGACCACGATCTTGGACGAGCGCCGCTGCATGCGCTTGCCGGTGCGCAGGTAGAACGGCACTTTCGACCAGCGCCAGGTGTCGATGCGGGCGCGCAGGGCGACGAAGGTTTCCGTGCCCGAGCCTTCCGGCACGTTCGGCTCTTCCGGATAGCCCGGCACTTCCTGGTTGCCGGACACGCCGCGGGTGTACTGGCCGCGCACGGTGTCGCGCGCGATGTCCGCCAGAGTCAGGCGGCGCAGCGAGCGCAGCACCTTGAGTTTTTCGTCGCGTACCGCGTCCGGGGTGAGCGAGGTGGGCGGTTCCATGGCGACGATGCACAGCAGCTGCAGCAAGTGGTTCTGCACCATGTCGCGCATGGCGCCGGTGCTGTCGTAAAAGCCCGCGCGGCTGCCCACGCCGACTTCTTCGGCCACGGTGATCTGCACGCTGGAGATGTTCGGCGCGCGCCACAGCGGTTCGAGGATAGAATTACCGAAACGCAGCACCATCAGGTTCTGCACGGTTTCCTTGCCCAGGTAATGGTCGATGCGGTAAATCTGCGATTCGGCGAAATGCTTGCCCACCGCGGCATTGATGTCGATCGCCGAGGCCAGGTCGCGCCCAAGCGGCTTTTCCAGCACCACGCGCGCATGCTCGTCGACCAGGCCGGCCGCCGACAGCTTGTCGCAGATGGTGATGAACAGCGAAGGCGCGGTGGACAGGTAAAACACCCGCAACGCACCGGGGCGCGCGGCGTTGGCCAGGGCGCCGAAGTCGCCGGCGGCCTGCACGTCCAGGCGCACGTAGTCCAGCAGCCGCATGAAGTCGTTCCAGGTGCGTTCGGCGAAATTGGCGCTGGCGATGAACGGGCGCGAATGCTGGTCGATGTGGGCCAGATAGGCTTCGCGCGCGTATTCCTGGCGGCCGGTGGAAATGATGCGGGTCGATTCCGGCAGGTTGCCGTGCAGGTAAGCCATGTACAGGGCGGGCAACAGTTTGCGCATTGCAAGGTCGCCCATGCCGCCGAAGATGATCATGTCGACGGGTAGCCCGGTGTCAAGTTCTGTCGAATTCGTCATTGAGATGTTGGATTGGTGGGTGGAAAGAGACGGGGTTTGTCTTGACGATATGATACTCGACTGAGCGCCGCTCAGTGGCGTGAGCGTTTCAAATGGCTATGTCATCGTTAAATACGGGATATTGAACTCTTCTGTCGAGCATCGGTCTGACCAGGATCGGATCGCCAACGGAAGATTGCCATGGATAGCCGCACATTCGAGCAATTATCGGAATGGCTGCGCACGCACGTCGACAGCCTGTCCGTCGCGCAACGCCAGCAGATGGCGGGCACCTTGCAGCGCGGCTCGCTGCGCCAGCACACCATTGGCATCATCGAAAGTGCCGCGGCATCGACACTGGCCTGTCCGCGCTGCGGCGCGCGCCGCCTGCACCGGGACGGCCAGGCTCACGGCCTGCAGCGCTATCAGTGCGTGGGCTGTGGGCGCACCTTCAACAGCCTGACCGGCACGCCACTCGCCAGGCTGCGCCACAAGGCCAAGTGGCTGGCGTATCTGGACACCATGCTCGACTCGGCCACGGTGCGGCACGCCGCGGCCCGCGTGGCCGTGCACCGCAACACCAGCTTCCGCTGGCGCCACCGCTTCTTGGCCTGGAGCAAGCACAACCGCCAGCTGCCCCTGTGCGACATCGTCGAGGCCGACGAAACCTATGTGCTGGAGTCGCAGAAGGGCGCGCGCCGCCTGACCCGTCCAGCGCGCCGGCGCGGCGGAGTGGCGTCCCGGCGCGGCATCTCAAAAGAACACGTATGCATTCTGGTGGCGCGCGACCGCGCCGGGCGGACCCATGACGCCGTCACGGGACGAGCACCCCTGCGGCGCGCCCAACTGACGACCCATCTGAAGCCGATACTGGCGCCCGGCTGCGTGCTGGTCACCGACGGCCACCCGGCCTACCCGGGCTTCGCGCGCGAGCACGGAGTGGCGCACCGCGCTGTCAATCAGTCGGCTGGCGCGCGGGTACAGGGACAGTGGCACGTGCAGAACGTAAACGCGTATCACAGCCGGTTCAAGCAGTGGCTGCGGCATTTTCATGGGGTGGCCTCGCATTACCTGACCAACTATCTGGGCTGGCGCTGGGCCGTGGATGGCGCGCGGATCGCCACGGCCGAGGCGCTGCTGAGGGCCGCACTGACAGCGCCACCCCGTACTTTACGGTGACATAGCCAACAAAAACGGCGCCGTTGCGGGCGCCGTTGTAGCTAAGGTGTTTCATGTTTGCGGGACAGGCAAGCGCGCTGCCGCCCTCCCCGTGCGCCGGCGCCGTTAGCTCGCGGCACCCAGCAATGCCGGCTTCAGGCCCGAATCGGCCGGCTTGTCGCCGATCCAGATGCGCAGGATGGCGTTGTAGAACGCCAGATCCGGCACGGTTTCGCCCAGCTTCTTGCCATTCAGCTCGCACACGGTGCCGGTGCCGGGGATCCAGTCGATGTGCAGCACGTCGCCCTTCTTCAGCCCGCTCAAGCTGGCGAACATCTCGCCGTACTTGGTGATCTGGCTGACGATCTTGGCTTTCTCGGCCTGGTCGATGTTGCTGTTAAGGCCAGTCATGAACGCCTGGCCGAAGTCTTCCGAGCTGATGTCGCGCATCATCACCAGCGTCACACGGCGCGGGCCTTCCGCCTTTAGCACCTCGGGCAGCGTGGACTTTTTCTCCGGCAGATACAGGCCGGCCGCATACACCTTGACGATGAACTTGGTGCGCAGACCCAGGCCGTTCAGCTTCAGATCCTTGCCGCCCACCTTGGCGGTGTCGTCGAACTTGATGCCGCCTACTTCCGCCGCCAGCGCTGCGCTGCTCAGGGTGCAAGCCATTGCGGTGCCGGCCACCAGTGCCAGGATGCTGCTTTTGCGTGCTGTAATCATGAGGTCTCCAAATCGCTAGTAATTGAAAAGTACCTGCAAGTGCCTGCCGATACGATTCATGTTGAGGTTTAGCCAATCGTTACAACGTCGCAGCGTCCGCGTAGCCGGCGGCGATCTCAGGATGCGGCCTGCCGCCCCGCCGCCCTGTTCCGCTCGGCTCTGGCCTGACATCAACGCGCCAGGGCCGGGTCCGGTGGACAGGTGCCATGGGCGCCGGGTTCAGACCGTGCCGACGAACGAATAGAATGACCGTGCTAATTCGCTGAACAATACTACCACGCGATTACTGACAGAAACTGCGCGATTTTGCGCCGGCTTGGCGGCGCTGTGCATACCGCCACGTTCATCGAGTGCGCCGCCGGCGCGCGCGATCGCGCACAATCGGGCGATCCACCGTGTAACGCAAGGAGCCCGGCATGCCCTACCAATCGACCAGCGACCTGCCCGACGCCGTGCGCGACAAGCTGCCTGCCCATGCGCAGGAAATCTACCAGGAAGCCTTCAACAATGCGTATGAGCAGTACAAGGAGCGCGGCGCGGACGGCCGTGAAGAAACCGCGCACAGGGTGGCGTGGGCGGCCGTAAAGAAAAAGTATGAAAAGAACGAGTCCACCGGCAAGTGGAAAGCAATCAAGTAAAACGCAGCACGCCCGATCGCGGGCAGGCGTTTAGACCAGCGGCTTGCCGTCGACTTCGACTTCGACCGCGCTCTTGGCCGACGTCAGCTTGACGTACTTGGCCATCAGCTGCTCCGGCGTTTCACGCCAGGCCGGGTTGAACGGAATGCAGCTGACCGGGCATACCTGCTGGCACTGGGGCTCGTCGAAGTGCCCCACGCATTCGGTGCACTTGTTGGGGTCGATTTCGTAGATTTCGACGCCCATGTAGATGGCGTCGTTCGGGCACTCGGGCTCGCAGACATCGCAATTGATGCAGTCGTCGGTAATCAGTAAGGCCATGATGCAATCAGCGGTGATGAACTGGTGAGCGGAACAATAAAGCGTAGCGGTGAAACTGAACAATTAAGCGGGCCAACCAGGCGCGGCACGTGCCGAATTAAGCTTGCCGAATTAAGCATGCCAAATCAAGCGTGCCAGATCAAGCTTGCCACATCAGGCGCCGGGCAGCGTCAGCGACGCGATCTTGTTCTGCAACCAGCGGTCGACCGACGGGAACACGAACTTGGACACGTCGCCGCCGAGCATGGCGATCTCGCGCACGATGGTGCCGGAGATGAACTGATACTGGTCCGACGGCGTCAGGAACAGGGTTTCGACATCCGGCAGCAGATAGCGGTTCATGCCCGCCATCTGGAATTCGTATTCGAAGTCCGACACGGCGCGCAGGCCGCGCACGATCACGCGCGCATCGTGCTGGCGTACGAAATCCTTGAGCAGGCCGGAAAAGCTCTCGACCTGCACGTTGGGATAGTGCCCCAGCACTTCATTGGCGATCTCCAGCCGCTCTTCGAGCGAGAAGAACGGCTTCTTGTTCTTGCTGTCGGCAACACCCACGATCAGCTTGTCGAACAAGCCGGAAGCGCGACGCACCAAATCCTCGTGTCCGCGCGTGAGCGGATCGAAAGTTCCTGGATAAACGGCTACAACCATTGCGGCTCCCCTAGCGATACGCCAATATAGAACGCGCATTATGCCTGAAAACTGTGCGCAGACCGTCGGCCGGCCTTGCCCCTGGCTGTTGGACCGCGCGTATGACGTAATTACGCCGCAGTTTCGCGAAGTTTCAGCAAGTGATAAAACACCATGCCGGCCTTGTCCTGGCGGACCAGTTCCCACGGCGCCAGCCAGTCCGGCGCCGGGCCGCCCTCGGCCGCTTCGCTGCCTTCGAACGGCAACGGCGCGGCCGCCTCGGCATACACCAGGCCGCCTTCACGCAGCAGGCCGATACACAGCGGCAGCGACTTCGACAGCAGATCCTGCTGGTACGGCGGATCGACAAACACCAGATCGTAGCGCTGGCCGCGCAGCGCCATCGACTGGGCCGCCGCCAACGCATCGGCGCGCAGCACTTCGACATTCTCGGCCTTGAAGCGCTCCTTGACCGCTTCGAGCTGGCGCACCACCGGGGTGTGCGAGTCGATCAGCATGACCCGGGCAGCGCCGCGGCTGGCCGCCTCGAAGCCCAGCGCGCCGCTGCCGGCGTACAGGTCGAGGCAATGGGCCGCGCTCCAGTTGGCATTCCACAAATGATTGATCCAGTTGAACACTGTTTCACGCACCCGGTCCGGGGTCGGGCGCAGCCCGAGCGCATCGACCACAGGCAGCAGGCTGCGCTTCCAGGCGCCGCCGATGATGCGCACCCGGTGCGGCGGCGGCGCGTTATGGACGGGTACTTTGGCGGGTTTGGAGGATTTTTTGGGCATGGCGTCACCGAGGTTGGATCGGCGGCACTATAGCATGCGCGGCTGCCGGCAAAACCGGCACGTTGGCAGATGTGACAACGGCGCCGGCAGCGGTAGCTGGGGCGCCGTGGAAGCGCTCGGCCGGGGCCGGGCGGCGAGGGGCGGACGCTGGCGCGCCCGCCGGACACACTGGCTTATTTGGTATCGGCCGCCAGCGTATTGAAGTCGTTGACCCACCCCTGCATGCGTTTTTGCGCATGGGCTTTTTGCGCCGGCGTGGCGATCTTGACGGCCGTCAGTATCATGTTGGCCGTGCCGTCGAAGAAGGCATCGAAGAACTGCTTGCGCTCGGGCGAGTCGTAGCGGCCGAACAGTTCCTTGATCAGGCTGTTCAACTGGGTGACGGTGGCTTCCTTGCTGAGTTTTTCCTGCTGCACCTTGCGCAATACCGCCAGGATACGTTTCTGGCGCAGCATGCGCTCTTCCAGCCAGATCTCGCCATCCATCGGACGCGCGTCGGACGCCTTGCGCAGCGCCGCTTCCTGCTCGTTGCTGAAGTCGCCAAACCACAGTTCCATCTGCTCCATGGTTTTCTGATAGCGCACTTTCTGGCGCGCCTCCAGATCGCCCTTGAGGAATTTTTTGCGGTATTTCTCGTTGTTGGAGTTAAACTTCTTCTCCATCTGCGCGATCTGTTCGGGACGCACGGTGCGCGCCAGGTCGGCCAGGTCCGGCACCGCCTTCAAGGCCAGCAGTTCACTGCGTTCCTTGATGTCGCGGTAATCGGCGGTCAGGTCGGCTTTGCTCATGTTGCCGGCCAGCTGGCCTTGCGCCTTGGTCAGGATCTGCACGTAATCCTTGAGCTGGGTCTTGCGGTGCCACTGGAACAGACTGTCGATATCGTTTTTGACAAAGCGCGACTGCTCCGAATCCAGGTCGAGATAGGCGTTGAGCCACCAGTAGGTGAGGGTGTCGCCATTGTTGTAGGTGAACTTGATGCTGGCGCAGCCTGCCACCGCCACCATGACCATCAGCAGGCACAGTAGGCGGCAGCGCGCGATAAAACCGCGATCCTGCGTGTTAAAATTTTTCATCTTTATTAACTTTCCAAACAAGCGCATATGAACGTAGTGATTCTCGCGGCCGGTAAAGGCACCCGCATGCAGTCGGCGCTGCCGAAGGTATTGCACCCCCTGGCTGGCAAGCCGCTGCTGACGCACGTGATCGAAACGGCGCGAACCCTTGCGCCGAGCAAATTATGCGTTATTTACGGACACGGCGGCGCAGCGGTGCCGGAGATGCTTGCCAAGCTCAACACGCCCGGCCACGCGGCCATCGAGACCGCGCTGCAAGAGCCGCAGCTGGGCACCGGCCACGCCGTCATGCAGGCCGTGCCGCAACTGGACGAGAATAGCCCGACCCTGATCCTGTACGGCGACGTGCCGCTGACCGCCGCCGCCTCACTCAAGCGCCTGGTCGAGGCGGCCGGCAGCGACAAGCTGGGCATCCTGACCGTGGTGCAGGACAACCCGTTCGGTCTGGGCCGCATGGTGCGCGAGAATGGGCAGATTGTGCGCATCGTGGAAGAGAAGGATGCCACCGAGGCCGAGCGCGCCATCAAGGAAATCAACAGCGGCATCATCGTCGCGCCCACGCGCTACCTGAAATGCTGGCTGGCGGCGCTGTCGAACAACAATGCCCAGGGCGAGTATTACCTGACCGATATCGTGGCTAAGGCGGTAGCCGATGGCGTGGCGGTGGTGTCGGCCCATCCGGCGGCCGAATGGGAAGTGGCCGGCGTCAACAGCAAGGTGCAGCTGGCCGAACTGGAGCGCCGCCATCAGCTGAACATCGCCACCGCGCTGCTGGAACAGGGCGTGACCCTGCTCGACCCGGCGCGCCTGGACGTGCGCGGCACGCTCCGCGTCGGGCGCGACGTCACCATCGATGTCGGCTGCATCTTCGAAGGCAAGGTCGAGCTGGCCGATGGCGTGCATGTGGGCGCGCACAGCGTACTGGTCGACGCGATCATCGGCGCGGGCGTGCGCATCAAGCCGTTCTGCCACATCGAGCAGGCGGTGGTGGGCGCCCAGTCCGTGATCGGCCCGTATGCGCGCCTGCGTCCCGGTACCGAACTGGGCCAGGACGTTCACATCGGTAACTTCGTCGAAATCAAGAACAGCCAGGTGGCCGACCACAGCAAGGCCAACCACCTGGCCTACGTGGGCGACGCCACGGTGGGTTCGCGCGTGAATATCGGCGCCGGCACCATCACCTGCAATTACGATGGCGCCAACAAGTTCCGCACGGTGATCGAGGACGACGCCTTCATCGGCAGCGACAGCCAGCTGGTCGCGCCGGTCACGGTCGGCAAGGGCGCCACCCTGGGCGCCGGCACCACGCTGACCAAGGATGCGCCGGCCGGCAAGCTGACCATTTCGCGGCCGAAGCAGGTGACGATCGACGGCTGGAGCCGTCCCGTCAAGGTCAAGAAGTAACAGGAAGTAACTGCGCGAGTAACTGCGCGGGCAGGGCGCAGCCCGGGGTCTGCGCCAGGGTCTGCGCCAGGGCCCGCTCCAGGGTCCGCGCCAGAGTGCGCGCCAGGGTCGGCTAATACGCCGACGCCGACGCCGACAGCGCCGGCGCGATCGGCGCGCGCGCCGCCTTGAAGGCCGGCACCAGCGCGGCCAGCAAGGTCACCGCCAGCACTGCCACGATGGCCATCAGCATGCGGTCGAAATCGAGCTCGACCATCATGGGAGCGCTGCCCAGCGCCTGGCCGATATTGCCGGACACCGTGGCCCGGTTGATGATCCAGGCGATCAGGCCGCTTCCTACCAGGCTCAGCACGATGCCGCTCAACGCCATCCACAGCGCTTCCATCACCAGCATCAGAAACACCGCGCTGCTGCCCATGCCCAGTGCGCGCACGGTGGCCAGCTCGCGGCGCCGGTCCAGCGCGTTCATCGACATGGTCGCGGCAATGGTCGCGCCGATGACGGCGAACACCATCCCGGCGATGCTGTCGAAGGCCAGTTCGGCGGCGCCGCGCTGGTGGATCCAGGTCTCCGATTGTTCCTGCCAGGTGCGCACCTCGGCGGCGATGCCGGCGCCGCGCAGGCCGGCGGCCAGTTCGGCGCGCAGCCGGTCGATGCTGGCGCCATCGTGCAGGTACACCACGATGCGCTCCGTGCCGCCCGTGCCGAGCAGGCTTTGCGCCAGTTCGAACGGCATCAGGAGGGCATGGCCGTCGCCGCCCGTCACATCGATCACCTCGGCCTGGACCTGGGTCGCCGGCGCGCTGGGCGAGGCGCCTGTCAGGGTCAGGTTGCTGCCCAGGCGCAGGCCCAGCTGTTCAGCCTGGGCGCCGCCCACGGCGACCCCGCGCGGCAGCGCCGCATCGAGTTTACCGGGCAGGTGCTGCAGGGCAGGGGGCAAGGCGGCCGGCGCGGCCACGATGCCTTCGCCGGCGAACAGGGCCGAGCGGGCGCCGCTGGAGGCCACGCCGCGCACGCTCAGCTGCGGCACCGCCAGTGCCACCGCGCGGTTCGCTTGCGCCAGGCCCTGGGCGCGGCGCGCCTCGTCGGGCGTGAACAGCGGCGCGGCCTGGGCCGCGCCGGGGCGCACGATGGCCAGGTGGCCGAGCCGCTCGCCGATCACCGCCTGCTGCTCGACCAGCGCGCGCAGGCTGGCGATATGGCCGGCGAACAAGGCCAGCACGCACAGGGACGCGGCCACCAGCAGCACGGCCAGCACGCCGCGGCTGCGTCCCAGCAACACGGTGCGCAGCGCCAGCAGCAGCGCCAGGCGCAGCGCGCTCACAGCTGGACCCGCAGCGGGCGCCGCGCCGCTTCGGCCGTGGTGCTGAGCAGGCGCCCTTCGCTGAGCTGCAGGGTGCGGGTGGCACGGCTGAGCTGGCGCTGGTCGCGCGTGGAAATCAGGAAGGCGGTGCCGTGGTCGCGCTGCTGGCGGGCGAACAATTCCATCACCAGGCGCACGCAGCCGCTGTCCAGGCGCGAGGCCGGCTCGTCGGCGATCACCAGGCGCGGGCGCGTGATCAGCGCGCGCACGATGGCCACGCGCTGGCTCTGGCTGGCGTCGAGGCGGGCAGGGTAGTGGCCGATCTGGGTGGCCAATCCCACTTGCGCCAGCAGATCGTCGGCGCGGGCCTGGGCGGCGGCCAGCTCGTCGCGCTGCAGGCGGCTGCGCAGCAGCAAAGGCAGCAGCACGTTGTCGCGCGCGCTCATCACGGGTATCAGGCTGAACGACTGGAACACGAAGCCGATCAGGTCGGCGCGCAGGCCGGCGCGGGCTTGCTCGGACAGCTTGGACACCAGCAGATGGTCCAGCACGACGGCGCCCTCGGTGGCCGTTTCCAGCAAGCCCACCACATTGAGCAGGCTGGTCTTGCCGCTGCCGGACGGCCCGCAGATGGCCACCATTTCCCCGCTGCCAATGCGCAGATGGATGTCGTGCAAGGCGTGCACGCCGGCCAGGCCGCCGCCGTAGTACTGGTGCACCCCGCACAGGCGCACCAGCTCGGGGGAAAGGGCTGCTTCGGCCAGCCCGGGGTCGCGTGCGCTCGTCGTATCCATGTCTTCTCCGGCAACCGTTCATGCTGAACAGTTTCCAGTAGACACTATTTTTTTATGGTAATCCTTGCGCGGTCGCAACCGCATCCGCGCCCGCCAGTTGCTCCCATTAGATCCTGAGCCAACCCTTAGCAGCCTGTCGGACTTAGGATCGTCAGCTGCAAAAATACCTGGGACGGTCCATATTTCGCCGCTTTCTCGGTCAATAGCTCGCTATTGACACTGCGAAATCGTCAAAATCTGGCCTCGCCCAGCTATTTTTTCGCTCTGACTCCCTAAATCCGACAGGCTGCTAGCGCGCCGCCGCGATGCGCTCGGGCGCAGCCGGGCCGGCCAGCCGCGGCGGGTTGGCGCTCTGGGTGCGCGCACGCGGCGGGGCCGCGTCGAAATAGACGAACTTGCCGTCGTCGATGACCACCTTGGCCAGGCGCTTTTCCACCACGTCACCCTTGGCGTCGAAGGTATGCAGGCCGGTGACGCCCTGCCAGTTGCGGGTGGCGCGCAAGGCCTCGGCCACCTTGGCCGGCACCGCGCTGCGCGCCGTGGTCATGGCGTGCACCAGCAGGTGCAGGGCGTCGTAGCCCTGCGCGGCGGTGCTGTCGGGCAGGGTGCCGAATTTCTGCTGGTAGGTCTGGCCGAAGGCGCGCACTTCCGGGCGCGGATCGCCCACGTTAAACAGGGAGAACACCACCGTGCCCTTGACGCTGTCCCCGCCGCGCTTGATCAGGTCGGCCGAATCGAGGCCGGCGTTGCCGAACACGGGCACGGTCAGTCCGGCCGCGCGGATATCCTGCATGATCTGCGCCCCTTCCGGCATCGAGCCGACCAGGAAGATGGCGTCCATCTTCACGAACGACGCCCAGTTGTCCAGGATCACCCGGTGGTCGTCGCCCTCCATGTCGTAGGAGCGGCGGTCGGCCGTGGCGATGCCCAGTTCATGGGCGCGCTGCTCGAAATAGTTGGCGATATCGATGCCGTAGTTCTTCACATAATAGATGGCCACGCTCTTGTAGCCCTGGGCGGCGGCGTAGTCGGCGATCTGGCTGCCCTGGTCGCGGTTACCGGGCAGGCTGCGGAAGATGAACTGGCTGCCCTGTTCGGTGATCTTCTGGCCGCTGGCGCCGGGGGTGATCATCACCACCCCGGCGCGGTCGTAGATCTGCGCCGCCGGCGCGGCCACGTAGGAATTCAGGTGGCCGATGACGGCCGCCACTTCCACCGTGTTGGCAATTTCCTGGGCCATCTGGCGTCCCACGGTCAGCGAGGCGGCATCGTCCTTGAGCAGGATGCGGATCTTGCGCCCGCCCAGGATGCCGCCGCGCCGGTTGACCTCGTCGACGGCCAGGTCGATGCCCTTGACCAGGGTTGCCTTGCTGGACTTGAGCGGCCAGGCCACGGCGATGACGACGTCGCCGCTGGCGCTGTCGAGATAATCGGCGCGTGCCTGGGCGATCGGCTTTTTCTCGCAGCCGCCCAGCGCCGCGGCGGTGCCGAGGGCGACGGCGAGGGCGACGGCGCGGGTAAAGGTAAACCGGATGGATCGGGCGGGCCGGGTGGACCGGGCAGACCGGACGGATGGGGTGGAACGGGTCGTCATGCGTGTTTCCTCAGGCCAGCTGGCGTTTGGCCAGTTCGGCGAACAGGCCGTCCTGGTTGATTAATTGCTCGTAGGAGCCGCACTGCACCACCTTGCCCTTGTCGAGCACATAGATGCGGTCGGCATTGATGATGGTGCTGAGCCGGTGGGCGATGACCACCCGCGTGGCCTTCAGGTTTTCCATGCTGGCGCTGACGATGGCCTGGCTCTTGTTGTCCAGCGCGCTGGTGGCTTCGTCGAAAAACAGCACGCGCGGCTTGTTGACGATGGCGCGCGCGATCAGCAGGCGCTGGCGCTGGCCGCCGGACAGGGTGCCGGCGCCGTCGCTGAGCAGCGTGTGCATGCCCATCGGCATGGCGTTGATATCCTGGTCCAGCCCGCACGCGCGCGCCGCTTCCCAGGCGTCTTCCAGCGTCAGCGCGGACGAGCCGATGATGTTGGTGAAAATGTCGCCGCTCATCAGGCGCCCGCCCTGCAGCACCACGCCGAGCTGGCGGCGGATGGCGCCGATGTCGACTTCGTCCAGGTTGTGCTCGTCGTAATAGATGCCGCCGTGGGAGGGCTGCTCGAAGCCCAGCATCAGGCGCAGCAGGGTCGACTTGCCCGAGCCGGACGCGCCCACCAGGGCGACGAATTCGCCCGGCTTGATCGACAGCGAAATGTCGTCCAGGATCTGGGGCGCGTCGGGGCCGTACGAAAAGCGCACGTTGCTCACTTCGATGGCGCCGGCCAGGGTGCCCGGATAGGCCTTGCTCTCGTCGACTTCCGGCAGGTTTTCCAGGATCGGCTTGGTGCGCTCGTAGGTGGTGCGGATCGACAGCAGGTCGATGCCGGTTTTCACCAGCGACAGGGCGGAACTGAGAAAGATGGTCCAGGCCACGGAAAAGGCGATGAAGTCGCCCGTGGAAAAGCGCAGCGCCTCGCGCTCGACCAGCGCCATGGCGATGCAGGCGAACAGCAGGGCGTTGGCCACCACGGGAAAGGCGGCGTTGAACATGGTGCTGACATTGGCCAGGCCGCCGGCGCGCAGGGCCAGCCTTTTCTGGTCGGCAAAGCGGGCCGCCCAGTTGGCGAAGGCGCGCGACTCGGACCCGGTGATGCGCAGCTTGGTGATGCCGCTCAGGTATTCCAGCACCAGCCCGGCCACCTTGCCGTTGACGTCGGCCGTCTCGCGCTGCACCCGCACGCTGAAGTAGCCCAGCACCACGTTGACGGTGATGGCCACGCCCACCAGCGCGATGGCCACCAGCGCCAGCCGGGTGCTGTAATAGAACAGCAGCACGATGTTCAACACCGAGAACAGGTTGCTGATGACGGTGGCGATGACGGGCCCGGACAGGGCCTGGCGGATTTCGTTGATGCCGTTGATACGGGTGGCCAGGTCGCCCGACGAGTAATCGCGGAAGAACGGCACCGGTAGCTTGAGCACGCGGTCCCAGACGGCGGCCTGCAGGTCGCTGCTGGCCTTGCCTTCGATGCGCAGCATGGCCAGCGAGCGGGTGGCCTCGAACAGCAGCGTGACCAGGCTGGCGATGAACAGGATGAAGACGATCTGGCCCATCTGGGCCCGGTCGGCGGCGGGAAACACGTTGTCGAACAGGTGGCCGCTGGCCAGCGGAATGGCCATGGCCAGCAGGGAGCTGGCCAGGGCGATGGCGGCCACGGTGGCGATGTCGCGGCGGATGCCCTGCGACACGAAGCGCAGGATGTCCAGCAGGCTCAAGCGGGTCGACGGCAGCGCCGCGTAGAAGGTATAGGCGAACGGGCGCAGAGAGTCGATGAGTTCGGACGTGAGTTTCACGCGCGCGCCGCTGGCCGCGTCGACCGCTTCGTAGCCGCCGCTGCGCACCGGCAGCAGGGCGTACGCGGCGCGGCCTTTTTCGGGGAACACCAGCAGCGGGCCGTTATCGTACAGCCACCATTCGCCCTTGAGCGCGACCACCCGGGTGCGCACGGCCGAGGCCTGGGCGATTTCCTTGATGGGGTCGCGGCTGCGGGTGCCGTTGGCGCGCGGCGGCGCGGCCTTGAAATTGACGCCGATGCGCGCGCCGATGATGCGGCAGCCGTTGAGGATGTAGTCGGCACCGTTGGCGTCGACGTCGTCGCTGCCGGCCGCGTTGAAGATCGACACGAAGCTGCCCAGCGCGTCGGACATGGCCTTGCTGCTGATTTCGCGCTTCAGTTGCAGGCGGTTCAGTTCATCGGCTTCGTTCTTCTGCTTTTGCTCGACGGCCGAATGAAACAGCATCAGGAACAGGTTGTCGACCACGCCCATCAGGGCGGCGTAGGGCGTGGCCGTGGCGGCGCCGCCGTCCATGCCGGGCGCGCCCGCGCCGGCCGCGGCCCGCGCCGCGACCAGCGCCGCCTCGAGCACCTCGTCCGTGGTGCGCAGCTGCACCTGGCTGTCGGACGCCAGCGTGATCCAGGTGTGCGGCGGCAGCGGCAGCGCGCGCCCGGGCAGCAGCGGCGCGGCGCCGAAGTAGCTGGCTTGCCCGGCCTGCAGCCGGACCCACAGCCCCGGGCTGGCCGGCAGCAGCGCGCGGGTCTGGTCGGCGCCGGTGGCATAGGCGCCGGGCGCGGCCGCTTCGCAGGCCGGCGCTTCCCGGGCGCGAAAGCCGGCGCCGATATTGCCCACCAGCTGGTCGAGCAGGGCGCCCATCTGCGCGTGCGGCACCTGCGCGCCCAGCGCGCCGAGCAGTTCGTCGCGGGCGATGGTGCGGTACCGCGTGTCCGGCCCGGGCGCCACGGCCAGCACCTCGGTGCCGCGCGCCGACAGGGCGGGGAAGGTCAGCAGGTCGCCGCTGCCGGCCGAAAACAGGTGCTCGCGCGCGCCGGCGCCCGTCTCGGCGCTGTTGGACACCAGAAAAACGTCGACCGTGCCCGATTCGACGAACCAGGCCGGTTCATTGCGCGCCACCATCTGCAGGCCGCTGCGCTCGCCGCGCCGGCCCAGCTGCAGCAGGGGGCTGTCCAGGATCACATCGTGTCCGTCATTCATTTGCAATCAACCTCGCATAGTTGCCGTTCAGTGCCATCAGCTCATTGTGCGAGCCCCGTTCCAGCACCTTGCCCTTGTCGAGCAGGATGATTTCGTCGCAGTCGCGCACCGAACTTAAGCGATGCGCCACGATCAGGCAGCTGCAGCCGCGCCGTCGCAGGTTGTTGTCCACGGTTTTTTCGGTCAGCGGATCGAGCGCGCTGGTCGCTTCGTCGAGCACCAGCAGGCGCGGGTTGGACGTGAGCGCGCGGGCGATTTCCAGGCGCTGGCGCTGGCCGCCGCTGAAGTTGGCGCCGCCTTCGGACACCTCGCTGTCGTAGCCGCCCGGGCGCAGCGAGATCATGTCGTGGATGCAGGCGTCCTTGGCCGCGGCCACCACCACGGCCTGCTTGACGGTGCCGTCCCACATGGTCAGGTTGTCGCGGATGGTGCCGGAAAACAGCGAGATATCCTGATCCACGGCGGCCATCGAATTGAGCAGCTGCTGGCGCGGCCAGCCTTCGCGCGGCTTGCCGTCGAACAGGATGCTGCCTTCCCAGGCTTCGTACAGGCCCACCACCAGCTTGGAGATGGTCGACTTGCCGCAGCCGGACGAACCCACCAGGGCGATGCGCTGGCCGGGCCGCAAAATCAGGTTGAAGTCTTTCAGCAGGGGCGGCTCCAGGCGGCTGTAGCCGAAGGTGACGTTGCGCAGTTCCAGCGAGCCGTCCAGCTTGGCCGTGGTCAGCAGCACGTCGTCCTTGTCCATCGCCTCGATGTCGTCGCACGGGTAGCGCACCACGTCGTCGAGCCGGTCCATGTCGCCCTGGAAGGCCTGGATCTTGCCGCCCAGCGCCACCAGCGCATTGGTCGGAATGATGAAGCTGGCCACCAGCGCCTGGAACGCCACCAGGGTGCCGATGGTCATTTCGCCATCCATCACGCGCAGCCCGCCCAGCCCCAGGATCAGGGCGGCGTTGGCGGCGGTGAGGAACTTGGGCAGCAGGTCGAGCGCGATGGAGGTGCGGCTCATCTCCTGCATGGAATTCATCAGGCGCGCCTGGTAGCCGGCCCAGCGGCTGAAAAAATCGGACTCGGAACCGGACGCCTTGAGCGACTCGATCAGCATCAGGCCGTTCATCGAGGTGCCCACCACCTTGCCGGCGTCGATCGACAGCTTCTGGTTCAGTTCCTTGCGGCGCTGCGACACGAAGCGCAGCACCAGCATGTTGACGGCCACGATGCCGATGGTGATCAGGCTCATGGTGACGTCGTAGAACAGCATGATGAGCGAGAAGAACAGCGCGGTGATCACGCTGAGCATGGCGGCCACCAGGTCTTCCGACAGGATGTTGGCGACGCGGTCGTTGATGCCCACGCGCGCGCCGATGTCGCCGGCCGAGCGCTGGTTGTAGAACGTCACGGGCAGGCGCAGCACGTGCCAGAAGAACGAGGCCGAGGTCGACAGCGCGATGCGGGTTTCCAGCTTGAGCAGGTAGTAGCGCTGCAGCCAGGTCAGCGCGCCCATTAGCACGCCGGTGGCCAGCATGCCGCCGATCAGGGGCTTGATCCAGCTATGCTGGCCGCCCACCAGCACCTTGTCGATAAATACCGAGGTGAAGGCGGGAATCACCAGGCCCGGCAGCACCAGCGCCAGGCCCACCAGCACCAGGTAGCTCAGGGCCGACCTGGCGCCCACCAGGCGCCGGCCCAGGCCGGCCACCAGGCTGGGCGGCTGGCCCGAGGCGACGAACTCGGGACCGGGCTCGAAGGTGAGCACGATGCCGGTGAAGGACTCGTCGAATTCCTCGGCCGTGACGGTGCGCCGGCCCAGGCCCGGGTCGTTGAGGAACACCTTGCCTTCGCCAAAGCCGTCCAGCACGACGAAGTGGTTGAAGTTCCAGAACACGATGGCGGGGAAGGCCATTTTTTGCAGCGCCGCCGGTTCCGTGCGAAAGCCCCGCGCCACCAGCCCGAACTGGCGCGCCGCCGTGATGATGTTGCTGGCCTTGCTGCCGTCGCGCGACACGCCGCAGGCGATGCGCAACTGTTCCAGCGGGATGTATTTCTTGTAGTAGGCCAGGATCATGGCCAGCGAGGCGGCGCCGCACTCGACCGCTTCCATCTGCAGGATCGACGGCGAGCGCACGCGGTTCTCGGCCGGCCCGCGGCCGAGCCGGGTAAGGCGCGGCGGCAGCTTGTTCCATTGGCGCTTGATCTGCTCGCGCAGGTGGCGCGCGCCGCGCGCGACGGCCGCGCCCGGGCCGCCGGCGCTCGGTGCTGCTGGCGCGCCGGCCGCGGCGGCGCTGGTGGTGGTGTCCATCATGGCGTTCAGTCCAGCCCCAGTACTTTCTTGAGAATCGGAATCACCAGCACGATCGGGTGCTGCTCGGACAGCGTGATCGACGCCGAGCACGAGGTGCCGCTCTGGATCAGGAACGGCGGGCCGCGCCGGGTCGACCATTCATAGCGGCTGACGTTGTCGCCGGCCGGTTTCAGTGAGGCGACGATCTGGATCGGCGCCTGGGCGCCCGACAATTGCTGCACCAGCTTGTCGTTGCCGAACACCCGCATCAAGCCCTGGTCGGTGGACGGATAGTCGGCCACGGCCGAGACGAACGCCGGCAGGTAGCCGAATTCCTCGCGCTTGGCGGTACTGGGGCTGATTTCCAGCTTCATGCCGCCGCGCACCTTCTTGCCTTCCGAAGCGGGCAGGTAGACATACGCCTCCACTTCGTTGACGTCGACGCCGGCCGACTCCACGCTGACCAGGCTGGTGCCGCGCTCGACCAGCTGGCCGTCGGCCACCTTGATTTCCAGCACGCGCCCGCCGTAGGGGCTGACGATGGATGTGAAATTCTTGGCGTCGCGCACCATCAGGGCGATCGAGCGCTTGACTTCGTCGAGCTGGTTGCGGGCCAGCTCGACTTCGTTGTCGCTCTGCTTCTTGCCTTCCAGCCGGGTCAGTTCCAGCTGCTTGAACTGGGCCCGCACGTTCTCCGCGTCCAGCTGGGCGGTGGTCGCTTCGAGCTGGGAGGCGATCAGGGTCTGCTTGGTGATCAGGCCCTGGTCGTACAGGCTGGTCTGGGTCTCGATGCGGTCCTTGACCAGCTTGTGGCGCTGGTTGGCCGAAGCCAGCTGGTGCTGCAGGTTCTGGGCTTGCTGGGCCAGCGTGGCTTCGCGCAGACTGGCGCTCTGGGCCGCCAGCGCGCGCGCCTGGTCGTACTGGGCCTGCACTTCGTTCAGGCGCGCCTTGCGCGCTTCGATTTTCTGCAGCATGTCGTACTGCTCCAGGCGCCCGATCACCTGGCCGCGCGAGACGCTGTCGCCCACCTCGATGGCCAGGTCGGACAGGCGCCCGCTGGACGAGGCGGTCAGCACGTTGATGCCGCCGGTCTTGACGAGGATGCATTGCTGCCCCACCAGCTTGGTGGGCACCTTGCCGAAGATCGACCAGACCGTGGCCGTCACCAGCAGCACGCCGATGCCGCCCAGCGCGATCCAGCCCTTGGGCGAGGTCACCTGCAGCAGCCGGTCCAGTTCTTCCGGCGACGACAGCTTGTTGAGCGCGACCTGCCTGAATAGATTCTTCTTGGTCATAACCTTGTACGATCCGGATTAATTAGGAAGAGAAAGCTGGCGTGCCAGCGGGCCCAGGCCCGCCAGGTCGCGCAGGTCGAGGGCGTAGCGGTCGAACGGCACGGCGGCGGCGCCAGCGCCCGAGCCGAGCGCCAGGGGCGTCGTCAGGGGCGCCGGCAGCAGCGTGCCGGTTTCCAGGCGCAGGCGGGCGATGGCCGTCGCCTGCGCCAGCTGGGCCAGCAGGAAACTGACGCGCGCATTCACAAAGCGGCTCTCGATATTGATCACGTCGATCAGCGTGGCGATGCCGTTTTTTTGCTTGACGATTTCCTGGCTGACGGCCTGCTCGTACAGCTGCAGCGCCTGCTCGGCGACCTTGAGCTGGGCCGCGCTGCTGAGCACCGCCTGCAGGGCATTGTCGACCCCGCCGGCGACGCTGTGGGCCAGGTCGCGCTGCTGCAGCTGCAGCCCGGTCAGCAGGGCCGCCCGTTCCACCAGGGCGCCGCGGGCCGTGCGGTTCTGCACCGGAAACTGGTAATTCAGGCGCGCCACTACGGCCGGGCCGGTACGGGCGCGCGCGCTGGGGTGGAGAAATTGCTCGCCATCGACCACCTTGCTGTAGGACAGTCCCAGTTCCAGGTCCAGCCGCGGCTTGAGGTTGTCGCTGGCGGCCTCGGCAAGGCGGCTGGCCGCCCCGATCTGGCTGCCCAGCGACAGCAGGTCGGCGCGCCGGGACTGGGCGTCGGCGCGCAGCGTGGCCAGGGCGGCCGCATCGGGGGCGCGCAGCGTGCCCACGGCCGGCAGCGCGTCGGCCGGCGCGGCCAGCTGGGCGACCCCGTCCGCATCCAGACCGAGCAGGCGGCCCAGCGCCGCGCGCGCGTCGACCAGGGCCAGCGCCGCGGCCTGGCGCGCGCCGGTCTTGTCGGCCAGGTCGGCGCGCAGCAGCACCAGGTCGGCGCGCGGCTTTTCCGACGCCTCCACCAGCTTCTGGGTCGACGCCAGCAGGTTCTCGCTGCGCTGCTCGTCGCTGATGGCGGCCTGGTGCAGCGCTTCGCGCACCCGGTAGGTCCAGTAGGCCGTCAGCGTCTGGTACAGCACCTGGGAAATCTGGTTGCGGTATTCGTGGCGGCTGACCTGCACGGTCAGCGTGGCGGCGTCCTCCACCGCCGTGACGGCGCGCGCGCCGCGCCCGCGCAAGAGGGGAATGCCGACCGTGGCGCCGAGCGTGGCTTCGCTGCCCACGGCCTGGTTGGCCAGACCGCCCCGGTTGCTCACCCCGTCCAGCGACACCGTCGCGCTCATGCCGTTGCGCAGCAGCTTGGACACGCTGGTCTGGTATTCGTTGGCGTAGGCCGAGGTGAGCGGGGCGCCGCTCAGGGGCGAACTGATCAGTTTGGAATAATTGGTGCCGGCCGCCAGCACCAGGTCGAACTGGCCGGCGGCCTGCAGCTGCTGACCGCGGGCGACGTCGATCCGGGTTTCCTGCACCAGCACGTTGGCGTTGCCGGCCAGCGCCATGCGCACGGCGTCGGCCAGGCGCAACTCGGCCGCGGTGGCGGGGCCGCTGGCAACGCACGCCAACCCCGCCAGGCCCATCATCAGCGTGTGCGCCACGGCGCGCCATCGCCGCCGGGGCGGCGTCACGCAGTGCAGGGTGGAAGTGTTCCGTCTATGCATCATCCTGCTCAATTCATCATCCTGCGCAATTGATCGTCGTAACAAGCGGTGCATGCCGGCGCGCGCCATCGCCGCCGCCTGCGTCATGCCCCCGCGTCGTCACCCATGCTGCATGACCGGGCAGGCCGGTCGGCATGTCTACCTGGAAAGCATGCTTGGGAATATTATCATAGTAACAAAGCATAAATAAAGACAAGATTGCCTTAAAATTAGCAAGAAAAGGGGAACGGGCGGACCTGTGGCCGGGCAGGGGCGGGCGCGCTGGAACGGCAGATCAGCAGGGTGCGCCAGCGCGGCGACGGCCGGCTGGCGCCGCCCGTTCCGGCAGCGGCATGGGGCCCGCCGCGGGGCAGCGGGGACGGGCGCGGCGTGCGCCGGTCATTTGGGTGTCGCTGCGCTGCGCATTTGTTCGCTGGCAAAACTGTTGCGGGTGGCGATCTGCGGGCAGCGCACGCATGCCTTGACGCCTTCCTGCGCCCACCAGACGCAGCTGGCGCGGATGCCGCAGGTGGCCCACTGGTCGACCACCGGGTCGATCTGCTCGACGATGTTGGTGGCCAGGTTGCAGCCACTGGTGGCGCTGTTGTGGTGCTTGCAGCCGGAGCCCTGGCAGGGTGCGGCGACGCGGAAGACTTCCTCCGGTTCCACGCTGCCCAGCTTGGCTTGCAGCTGGGCGCTGGGGGCGACCATCTGCTTGAGAAACATGACCTTGGGCGCCCTGGCGGTGCCCCCCGTGATGCCGAACACGACAGCACCTTCGGTACTCCATGGGGCGCTGGGGCAAAGGCTTGTTTCATTCGACATGGTGTTCGATTCCATCAACGTGCGGTTGGCGATAAAGGCAAGCGCAGTCGGCTGCGCTTGCCGCTGTGAAGCTCACATTCCCCGGTCCTTGTCGGTGGCCCAGTTCAGCGCATCGCGCAGGGCACTGGCAAGCGAGCCGCCGGTGGCCTCGCCCAGATCGGCCTGCGTCAGCTCGGTCGCTGGCGCGTCCTGCGTGGCCGGGTCTGGCGCGACCGTTGCGGCGTGGTTCAGACGGGTGTCTGGCGTGGTCATGTGCCGGCTCCGTCGGGCTTACTCGGACGTCAGGAAGCCGGACGTGGTCGGCTGAATGCTGACCCCGCCGTTGGCTGCGTCGAGTTCGTCGATCGACAGTTCCTTGGCCTGCTCCACCCGTTCGAGCGCCTCGTCGACCGCGCCGTCTACCTGGTCCGGATCGATACGCTGCGGACGATTTCCATTGTTTTCCATAATTTTCCTCGTGTATAAAAAGTGAAATGCGCTCTACTTGTCACCCATGTAATGAGCCGTTGCATGGGATTCGCCGGGCAGACGAGAACATCGACCGTAATGCGACCTGGTGAGCAGAAGGCCTCCACCGAACCGCACGACAGAGGAAGACCCATAGCTATACTAAATCACAATGTTAGTTTCAACATCAGATTACCAAGTCATTAATATGGCAAAAATCTCATCGGTTGGCAATGCTTATCTGAACTTTTGGTGGGCGTCGCGACCGGCCTGCAACAAGGCGGATGGGGGCGTAAAAATCGGTCGGCGGGTGCGCGCGGGCGCAGGGAGGAAAGGCGGCAAGGCATGGGGTAATGGCGCGGGAAACGAAGAAGGTCGGCTAACAACAAGGTGGCGCGGGCCGCAGTGGGGATGGACAGGCCAGCCGTGCGGCGTGGGTGTCCATCCGTCGCGCATGGGGCGGCCGGCTCAGATTTCCTGGTACGGCTGCGGAGTTGGATAGCCGGGCAGTTCGCAGACCGGCAGGGGCAGCTTGGCGCCGCCGTTGGCCTGATCCAGGTCGCCGATATTCAATTCTTCGGTGGTGCTGATTTCTACTTCTTGGTTTTTGTCATGGCTCATGATAACCCCGCTATAAATGGTGATAGGTCGGATTGACGATGTTGGATACCAGCCCGATTGTTAATCAGCCATGCTGAAACTGATCGCATTCGGGCAATGGCGCATGCGCTGGGCGCATGCTGGTGATACAGGCCGACAGCGTCAAGTGCAGTGCCATGACGCTATCGAAGCTGGCCTGTTATTCCGCCGGCAGGAAGCCCATGGTCGGCTGGCGAATAATACCGCCGCTGGCTTCGTCCAGATCTTCCTTGGCCAGTTCATTGGCCTGTTCGACACGCTCCAGCGCTTCATCGACTGCGCCGTCTACTTGGTCGGGTGCAAGGCGCTGTGGGCGGTTTACATTCTTTTCCATTTTATTCCTCGATATATAAATAGGATTGCGCTATTAAACCTGCAGCGGACTCGCTGCAAGGATTTTTATCCCTCCAAATGCGCGCATCGGAAGGCTCTTGCCCGCCCCGGCCGGATCGACCACAGGCGACGAACGGCGACACAATTACCAGTGTAATAACAGACAACATTGCAATCGACATCAGATTAGCAAGACATCAATATGCCAAAGTTGCGCAGACTTGGCAACGATTATTTCGCTGTGTATTCCAAACAACGCTTTTTGCATATCGCCTTTACTGGCGGTGCGTATGTCGCGCTGCGTGGTTTTTTGGCCGTCGCGTGGGGGCGCCGGGTAAGCCTGCGAAGTGCGCGGCAGCACGCTGCGGGGTAGGGGCCGCATGGGACCCGTGTAGAGAAAATTGTGACGCGAATGAACTTTTTAAAATCTGCGAAAAAGTGCTTGACAGGGTGCTCCCGTCATTCCCATAATGATTCTAATGTTGAAACGTTGATGAATAAAAAAGGTTGAGCGATTATAAATATCGACTGACTTGGATTTTGTCAGCGTTTTGATATGCCCGGGGTCGCCGTGGTCAATTATTCGAGTAATTGCCAACGGCCCGAAATAATAGCGGTTCGCTATGTTGATGAAGGGTGGGCTAGCTGTAGCTTCTACCTGATATCGTCAAACTATCTTTTATAACTTTTTAAGGAATGATTATGTCCGAAATTATCAAAAACGAAGATGTGAACCCAGCAGCTGAAGAAGTTGCTATCGAAAACGTTACGACCGAAGTCACCCCAGGTGAACTGGAAGACGTGAATGGCGCCGGCGGCAAGCTGACCGTTAGCGTTAGCTACGTGCACGAGTTCTAAGTAATTGCCAGCTGTGTGACAGGTGATTCCCATGGGACTCACCTTGTCACCGGCGCCGAATTGAAGTTGTCGGCTGCCGTACTGGAACGCCAACCATCGTTCCGCTGCACCATACATTCTGCTCGTTGCATCGCCTCGCGCGATCGCCCCTGTTCCCCCCTGTCCCCCCCCTGTCCCCCGCTTGTATTGGCGACATGCCTCCCTGACTTGATTCCAGCCGATTGAACGCGCCCCACGTCGTCTCGCCGCGCCGCTTCCGGTGGCAAACCCGTGCAATGGTGCGCAACCTGGCAGCCGCTGCGTACCATTGCCGTCTACTGGCACCCGACTCCTGCGGAGACGGGTGGGGGACCAGCGTCAGTATTCGATGATGGGGGAAATCGGTACCCATCGCTTGTCGATGCCGCCAGCGACATCGCTGAGCTCATCGTTGGCGACTTCGGTGTTGCGCGCCTCACCCGGCTGATCGGCGTCAGGAGCGATCTCCAGGTCGGGATTCGGTGCGTGAGGACGGTTGCTTTGGGTCATGGTAGTACCTCGTATCGATGAATGGAAAAATAAAAACAATTTGCCGCTACCGCACTGCAGCCTGGCCGTCTTGCGACTGCCGGACTGGGCGCTTACAGGGGATCGACCAGTTCGTAAATAATGCGGATCGTGGTTCCTGCTGCGACGTCGTCGAGTTCGTTGTTAGCGATCTCTACGTTCTGGGCGGCGCTGGTCGCGTCGCTGCTCACGGAAGGTTCCGCGGTGGTCGGGGGCGTGTGGTCTGCAGTGACGATGGTGGTCATGGGCTTGCCTGTCTGTGGGGTGGAGGTGGTGAGGGCGCGCGGCGCGCTGTCGCGCCGCGCACGGCCGCTTAGCGGTTCTGGATCGCGTGGATCAGATCTTCCATGAAGCCGGCGCCGTTGGCGCCGGCCAGCTCGTCTTGCGACAGCTCGATGGCGTCCGGCGCGGTCTGCTCCAGCGCTGGCACTGCAGGGATCTGTGGTTGGTCTGGCTTGGTCATTGTCTTCTCCTGTTGAATTGATTGAATAATGGCGCGCGTGCAACCGTCCATGTTGCCGATGAATAAACGGCGTTGCCCGCGCGGGCTACAGCAATTCGCGCGGGACTTCGTAGAAGCGGCCGGCAATGGCGCCGCCGTCGACATCGTCGAGTTCATCTGTCGACAGTTCGTCGGCCTGTTCTGCGCGTTCCACGCCGGCCTTGACTGCCTCGTCGAGGTCAGCAGGGGACACGCGGTCGGGACGGGTTACTGGTTTGGTCATGATGTCGCTCGCTGAAATGGTATTAAAAAATGACAATGGCGGCGTGGCGTCAGAGCGGATCGGGGTCGGGACTCCAGTACTTGCCTGGAACCACACCACCGTTGGCTTGATCGAGATCGTCCTTCGTCAGTTCGTTGACTTGTTCGGCGCGTTCCACGCCCGCCTTGACGGCGTCATCCAGATCGGCGGGATCTACCCGCTCAGGACGGCTGACTGGTTGGTTCATTGGATTACCTCTGAAAGTGCGTGAAATAAGCGGTCGCGTGGCCAAAGCCCTCGACCAGAAAATGCGTCGTATCGACGGGGTTAGCCCGCGTTGACCATTTCGGGCAAGATACGCTTGCCGGTACCGCCAGTCACACCGGCGAGCTCGTCGCCGTCGAGTTCGCCAGTCTGATCGTTCAGAGCGCCGGTCATTGCGGGTTGCTCCACAGCGGAGGTGGCTGGGGCAGCCGGTTTGAGTTCATTATTCATAAGTGGCCTTGTTATCGAAGGATGGGCAGTGTGCGCTCGCTGTGCAGTTGCATGGCTTTGAACCGCGGCATCGAGACAACGCGGCGGCAGGCAGCGAATGCTGGTGACCGCCGCGTGCGGACAATAGAGTTACACCTGGTCCACGTACGGCAGGATCCATTTCTTGTCCATGATCCCGCCAGCAGCGTCGCTCAGCTCGTCGTTGGAAATTTCGGTAGGGCTTGCCTCACCCGGCGTGCCAGTTTCTTGCTCGACGGCTTGGGTATTGGTATCAGGACGGTCGCTTTGGCTCATGATTGCTCCTCACTATTAAAAAATGAAACTACGGAAAGAAACGACGGAAACTAAGTGCATCGCTTGGGCGGGTCAGAAAATATCGGGTTCGATCTGATAGAACTTGCCCGGAAGACCGCCCGTGGTGTTGTCGAGATCATCCTTGGTCAGTTCATCGACCTGTTCGGCGCGTTCGACGCCTGCCTTGACGGCATCGTCCAGATCGACAGCGCTGATGCGCTCCGGACGGGTGACTGGTTGGTTCATCGGTATACCTTTTGAGATGTGGTTATGGCAGAACCTCGAGCAGGGTCGCGCGGCGCCGCTGCGGGCCGACAGTGCTGTCAGCGGTTTTCGATGGCGTGAATCAGATCTTCGATGAAGCCGGCGCCATTCGCCTTGGCCAGGTCGTCTTGCGACAACTCGGTAGCTTCCGGTGGGGGGGCCTGGTCCACCGACGGCGGCACACCTGTCTGTTGTTCATTTGGCTTGGTCATTGTCTTACCTCTTTCAGTGTCAAAAAACATCGTTGAAAAAATGCGCAGAGATGGATTAAACAGATCGCGCGATGGCGCCCATGGTGCGCGCCGCGGAATCCCGGCACGCTTTACTGCCGCGCTGAGGCGGGCATCGGCGTTAACTGTCCTTCGCCTGCACAGGGGCGCTGCCGATATCATTGTTTGTTCTGGGCACAGCCCGCAGCAACGGCCTATCGGGAATGCGCTGGGTCAGCCTGGGCCGGTGAGACTGCTGCGGAGGCAGCCACTGACATTGTCGCGGCACGGTGAACCGCTTCGCTTTGCAGCTTATTCTTTCGCACTACCTGCGGACATCGCACGCAGGCATCGATGCCTTCCTGGGCCCACCAGACGCAGGTAGCGCGGATGGTGCAGGTGGAGTAGTCGTCATAGACCGGCGCGGTATGTTCGACGATATTGCCGACAAGATTACAGCCGTGGGTGGCGCTGTTATGGTGGCCGCATTTCGAATCGCACGGTGAGGCGATGCGGAAGACCTCTTCCGGTGCACGTCCATTTAATTTCGCTTCCAGCTCTTTACTGGGCGTGACGATCTGCTTGAGAAAGAGCACGCGTGGCGCTTTCGCTTCACCACCGACCACACCGAATACGCGTGCGCCTTCGGCGTTCCACGTGGAACTTGGACACAAGGGTGCTTCACTTGCCATGATTTATCCGCCCCGCTATCAGATGATGAGACCCGACATATCACCCACAATCACTGTGTATGATTTGTTAATGCTGTTTTAAACATCAGATTGCAATATACTTAATATGCCCGAGAAATAAGGGCCAGACAAGTTATTTTTCAGGAAAAATGCGGAGTGATGAAAAGCGTTGTATCAGGCGCGCTGCGGGGAACACGATGCATAAAAAAAGCGGCGACCGGTCGATGCCGATTGCCGCTTTCTGGTTGTTCACGCAGGTGCCAATCAGGCCTGATCGACGTATGGCTTGATCATCATGCCGGGCGTAATGCCGCCAGCGGCATTATCGAGTTCGTCGCCGGACAGCTCGTCGGCTTCTTCGGCGCGTTCCACGCCGGTTTGAATTGCTTCGTCCAGGTCGGCAGGGGATACGCGGTCAGGACGGGTAACTGGGTTGGTCATTTGGATGCCTTTAATGAAGTGGGTGGTTGCAATTGGTAATACGACGCTCACTGGTGCGCACCGCGCGGGCACGCACCCCGGTTGCCGATATAAATACCGGCATGGTTGACAGAAACCAGTGCACGGATCCTGTTCAATTCCTGGCCACCCGCTTACACCTGCCGATGGCAACACTATCAAAAAAGCCAGATTACATAATAGTTAATATGCCTGACTTTGAAACCGTTGACAAGAAATTCTTGGCGGCGACAGTGTTGTATCGACGTATTGTTCATCAGCGTATTTATAATGCCAGACGCCCCCGCCGCGAGCTGGCGCTTACGGGTTTTTAGGCGCCACTGGCGTACCGAACTTGTACACATCCACCCCGATCGCGTAGCCGACATACTGCCGGCCATCGGGCACGATACGGATCTTGTTGACAGCGCGCCCCATCTCCACCCGCTGCCAGCTCTTGCCGCCATCCTTGGTGGCAAAGCCGCTGGTGGTGGTCCCGACCCAGCCCGTCAGTTCATCGGCGAAAGCAATGCCGAACTGGCGTACGGCAAAGTCGTTCACCAGCGGCACCTCCTGCCAGGTCGCGCCGCCGTCGACCGACTTGGCGACCACGCGCTGGGTCACGGCCTTGTCCGGGTTGTAGTTCTGCACCGTGATGTAGCCAACCTTGCGGGTCGGGAACGATACCTTCCACGCCAGCTCGAACGGGCGCGCCGAGGTGTAAGCCCGCTGCCAGGTCTGGCCGCCATCGCGGGTGGTGACGACCACGGCGTGCGAGCGTTCGATGGCGGCATCATCGCTACCGATGACCATGCCATTCATCTCGTCGAAGAATTTCACGTCCGTGATGGCGGCAAGATGGGCCGTCATGTCGATGCTTTTCCAGGTCGTGCCCGCGTCGAGCGAGCGCATCAGATGGGCCGGGCCGCCCACGCGGCCGGCCGCATGGATGACGTTGCGGTATTCCAGGTTGCCGGCGTTGATGAAGCCCACTTTCAGAATGTCGATGGCGCACAGGCCCTTGACTTCCGGCCCGCCGATGCCGGTGACGGCGGTCCAGGTGGCGCCGCCGTCGACGGTGCGGTACAGGGGCGTGGTGTCGGTCACGCCCGGAAAATATTCGGTGCCGATATTGCCGGCGAACCCCAGCTTGGCGTCGACGAAGCCGAGCGCACGAATGTAGGTGCCAGGCTTGTTCAGCACCAGGGTCCAGCGCTGGCCGCCATCGTCGGTCTTGTAGATTTTGCCAGTGCCGTTGCCGTAGTAGCCGTGCTGAGCATCAAGAAAATAGATGTCATCCTGCTTGCCCTTGAAGGCTTCGGTGGGCAGCTTGAACCACTGGGCATTGGGCTGCGCGCTGAGCGCCGGGGAGGCGGCGCCAGCGGCCGGCATGGTGGCGTCCGGCGCCACGCTGGCACAGCTCGCCAGCATCAGCGGGACCATGCAGGCCAGGGCGCTGGTGACGAGCGCGCGGCGCATCGATGCCGGCGCGCGCGCCTGTGAGACAGCGGTGCTGGCCACGTCGGGGCACACCGGCCCGATCAACTTCTGTTGCATATGTACTCCGCGATAATTGACTGGTTACAGGAACGCGTATGGACGACCACCGTGCGCCGCGCAGGGTCGAACGCACTGCAAATGATTGTACGTCTGCCGACGAAACATTGTAAATGTATTCATATTGGCTAGAAGTTAGTTGTTGCTACGCTGACGCAGCGGCGCGAAGGACGATATAGACGTATCAACAGTTGCCACCAAGTACCATTACCGTGTAGCATCATCAGGCTAGTGCAGGCGCGCTCGGCTAGACGGCGATACGGGTCTCGAACTTGCTGCGGAAGGTGGAAAAGTAGGTTTTGACGTTGCGCACGTTGGCGTGGGTGGTGAATAGCCGATGGGCCAGGGCATGATAGGCGGGCATGTCGGCGATTTGCACGATCAGCACGAAGTCGGGCCCGGGCGAGACCCGGTAGCATTGCAGCACGGCAGCCTCGGCCGCCACATAACGCTCGAACTCATCCATACGCTCGGCCGCCTGCACATCGAGGGTGATCTCGACGATGGCGGACAGGCGGGCGCCGACCTTGCCGGGCGCCACGATCGCCACCTGGCGCGCGATGACGCCCGATTCGGTCAGCTGTTTGACCCGTCGCAGACAGGTGGGAGGAGACACATGCACCAGTTCCGCCAACTCGGCGTTGGTGTGCGAGGCGTCAATCTGCAGCTGATTCAGAATGCGACGATCGACATCGTCCAATAGCACTTCCGGCGGATCGATCATACGAAGCGTTTTATCCTAGTAAATGAAATTAAATTTCAAAGAAATCTGAGCATGAAATAATATAACGTTTTATGTCATATTTCGATAGCTTATTTCATCGCGACTACTCTACGATTCGTATCACAGAATCATTTAACCCCTTAACACCCAAATCGGAGTCACCATGTGCGGTATCGTCGGAGCAGTAGCGCAGCGCAACATTACACCCATTCTGCTGGAAGGCTTGAAGCGGCTTGAGTACCGCGGCTACGATTCGTGCGGCGTTGCCCTGCATGTGGACGGCAAGCTGCAGCGCTCGCGCAGCACCTCGCGCGTGGCCGACCTGGAAGTCCAGATGGCCGAAGCCGGCCTGCAAGGGTTTACGGGCATTGCCCACACCCGCTGGGCCACGCACGGCGCACCGGCCTCGCACAACGCGCACCCGCACTTTTCCCCCTCCGACGACAACGCCCGCATCGGCCTGGTCCACAACGGCATCATCGAGAACCATGACGAACTGCGCGCCGAACTGACCGCCCTGGGCTACGTGTTCCAGAGCCAGACCGACACCGAAGTGATCGCTCACTTGGTCGATCACATGTATACCGGCGACCTCTTTGAGACCGTGCAGCAAGCCGTCAAGCGCCTCACCGGCGCTTACGCGATTGCCGTGTTCTCGCGCGAGGAACCGCACCGCGTCGTGGCCGCGCGCCAGGGTTCGCCCCTGATCGTGGGCATCGGGCAAGGCGAGAACTTCGTCGCCTCCGACGCGATGGCGCTGGCCGGCACCACCGACCAGATTATTTACCTGGACGAAGGCGACGTAGTCGACCTGCAGCTGGCCAAGATCTGGGTGGTGGATGTGGACGGCCGCCCGGTCGAGCGCGAAGTCAAGACGGTGCACGCCCACACCGGCGCTGCCGAGCTGGGCCCGTACCGCCACTACATGCAGAAGGAAATCTTCGAGCAGCCGCGCGTGATCGGCGACACCCTCGAAGGCGTCACCGGCATCATGCCCGAGCTGTTCGGCGACAACGCCTATAAAGTCTTCAAGCAGATCGACCGCGTACTGATTTTGGCCTGCGGCACCAGCTACTACGCCGGTCTGACCGCCAAGTACTGGATCGAGTCGGTGGCCAAGGTGCCCGTCAACGTGGAAATCGCCAGCGAATACCGCTACCGCGACAGCGTGCCGCACCCGAACACGCTGGTTGTGACCATCACCCAAAGCGGCGAAACGGCCGACACGTTGGCCGCGCTCAAGCACGCGCGCAGCCTCGGCATGGAACACACGCTGACGATCTGCAACGTGTCCACCAGCGCCATGGTGCGCGAGTGTGCGCTCGCTTACATCACCCGCGCCGGTGTCGAAGTGGGCGTGGCGTCGACCAAGGCGTTCACCACCCAGCTGGCCGCGCTGTTCCTGTTGACCTTGACCCTGGCCCAAGTCAACGGCCGCTTAACGGAGCAGGAAGAAGCCGAATACCTCAAGCAGATGCGCCACCTGCCAGTGGCGATCGCCGCCGTGCTGGCCTTGGAGCCGCAGATCATTGCCTGGGCCGAAGACTTTGCCCGCAAAGACAACGCCTTGTTCCTGGGTCGCGGCATGCACTATCCGATCGCTCTGGAAGGCGCGTTGAAGCTGAAGGAAATTTCGTATATCCACGCCGAAGCGTATCCGGCTGGTGAATTGAAGCACGGCCCGCTGGCGCTGGTGACCGATGAAATGCCGGTGGTGACCATTGCCCCGAACGATGCGCTGCTGGAAAAGCTGAAATCGAACATGCAGGAAGTGCGTGCCCGCGGCGGCCAGTTGTACGTGTTCGCCGACGTCGACTCGCGCATCACCTCGGGCGATGGCTTGCACGTGATCCGCTTGCCGGAACACTATGGCTTGCTGTCGCCGATCCTCCACGTGTGCGCGTTGCAGTTGCTGGCGTATCACACGGCGCTGGCCAAGGGTACCGATGTGGACAAGCCGCGCAATTTGGCTAAGTCGGTCACCGTGGAGTAAAAGCGCTTTGCTGTTCAGGGCGGCTGTCGGCGGATAATAAAGTCTGACAAAAAATAATAAAGTTAGACAATAAATAAAAGAGTCTGACAACATATCCGTCGAGTTCTCACGCGAGGACGCCCCTCCGTTGGACTAGATTCGCGTCACTCGTCGGGCCTTTGCAGCGAAACTGCAACATTGCCGACGTTGCCTAATGCCCGCGTTTGTCCTATAGTGATATACGCAGTTTAGCGTATTGCCTTAAGAGAGAGCCATCATGACTACCCCGGCATCTTTTGGCGTTGCCATTTCTCAACGCCGCAAAGAGAAGAAGATGAGCCAAAAGGATTTGGCTTTACAAATAAAGCGCGAGGATAACCAGTCGATCTCGCCACAGTACCTTAATGACATTGAGCATGACCGCCGTAGTCCCTCTTCAGAACTGATAATTCGGCAATTGGCAGTAGTGCTGGAGCTGCCTCCCGACGTCTTGTACTTCCTAGCGGGAAAGATCCCAGCGGATTTGGTTAATCAAAAGGCGAGTTCCCAGAAGATTGAAGAAGCTATGGTCGCGTTTCGCAGAACTATTCAGGGCTGAGTTAGATGAAACTTGTTAGGGATACGACTGGACGCTTTCCGGAGCGGCCTCATTATGAAGCTGTCGAGCTTGATCGCGAGTGCGAAAAAATCATCTGCGGCTTCTTGAAGGCTCGACATGGCGTCGCGGATTTTCCCGTTTCAACTGATGATCTGGCTTCACTGATCGAGGAAGAGGCCGAGGACCTAGACCTCTATGCTGACCTTTCTCGATACGGCGCCAATGTGGAGGGTGTTACGATTTTTGTGCCTGGCGGGAAGCCTAAAGTACAAATTTCATCCTCGTTATCGGAAGATCCTTCGCGCGAAAATCGCCTACGAACAACGTTGACTCATGAATTTGGGCACGTCCATTTCCATAGTTACCTGTTTGACCGTCCCACTAAGTCCATCGAACTCTTCGCAAGGACGAGTTCCGCATCGATCAACACTGGAGCGGACGTTACCCAAGTTTGTAAGCGCGACACAATGCTGGAGGCCCAGAACTCCGACTGGATGGAATGGCAGGCAGGACATGTATGTGGAGCGATTTTGATGCCGGCTTCGCGTGTTCGTAGGCTGACACGTGAGCAGTTTGGTGAGCAAATTGTCAACGGAGCCGTCGGCACGAATACACAGCAAGGCGGCGCAGTCATAGAAGCTATACAGGCAGCCTTCAGCGTTTCAAAGGATGCTGCTCGTGTGCGGCTGCTACGCCTTGGCATTCTGGCGGGGGTTGCGGCCCCTCAAGCTAATCTTCCATTCTAAAAAAATAATTGCGGTAGGGTATTGACCGCGATTTTTTTTAGGGCAATAATACGCTCATCCGCGTATCAGCATATTCGCGGATACGCGGATCGGCGGCGATAGCCATCGTACCAACCTTTGACGTTGCAGGATTGCGGCCTTGGCCGAGGAGTTCGAACAATGAAAACAGAAGTGTTTATCGATGGTCAAAACCTGACTGAAATACACGTAATCGCTATTTCCACAGAGGGAAGTGCACGTGCGATTGCTCAAGAGGCAGCGAAGCTGATTGGCGTTGAGCCGGAGACGCTCTTTGTCTTCAAGGAGGACGCCGAAGGGCCGCTCGGGCCGGATGCAAAACTGGAAACGGGCGATCCGGGGATGACGCACCACGTTCACCAAGCGCAAAAAGTCTTGGTCAAGATCAACTACTTGGCGGCCCAGAAGGAGCGTTTCTTTTCCCCAGCAACCAGAATTCGCGTTGTCTTAGACTGGGCAGTGGGACCTGATGGCTATAACGTTGACGGCAGTATCGCCCCAGAGATGGAACTGGCTCTCACCGATAACGAGGCAGAAGAAGTTCCCCACTCCGCGCACCTTGGACGCTATTCGGGTGGGAAGGAACACGATGTCGAGTTCGACTTGGTGCGCGGCATCATTCCAAATGGTGCTACGTGAGTGTCGCTGCGGTAGCGGAATGGACGTTGCGAGAGCAAATGAAAAAAGCACCATTCTTGCGTGGCGTTGCGTGTGGCAGATGGAAGATAATCAGCTTAGCCTTCCCTGAGCTGCAGGTCGAGATCGCCGCAGTTGACCCGCAAGGCAACGCGCAGTCCTTCTGCTTTCGCATAGTTGCGGACGGCTACCCCACCCTGGCTCCTGACGTACGGTGTTGGGATGCTGTAGCAAACGCGTCATTGCCGGCCGCGGCGCGCCCGCAAGCGCCGCACCGTACGCTGGAGGCATTTAAAGAATGGGGACATGGCGTGTACAGGCCGTGGGACAGGAATGGGGCCTTGCACAATGACTGGGCGATCACTCACCCACAGCTCGCCTGGCATGGCGACCGCGATTTAACTTTTATCCTGGAGGACTTGCATGAACTTCTCAATGCCTTTCCAAAAAAAGCAGCCGCCTGAAACCAGGCTGCGCTGCAGCGGGCAAGTGTGGCGAACCGGAGTCGGACAGCTCCGCACAAGGACGCAGAACCGCATTGAGAGCGGTGCTTTCCTCTTAGGTCACGAGGAGGGAACCGTTCGGGTAGTCAGTGAGTTCCTTTATTACGATGATATCGACAGTCACTGCTTCGATAGGGGAATCGTCGAATTTAATGGCCGGCTGTTAGGCAAGGTGTGGAGCTATTGCCGAGAACATCATCTCTCGGTGGTCGCGGACGTCCACGTTCATCCTTTCGGATTTGGTCAAAGTCCAAGTGATATGCATAACCCTATCATCGCAAAGGCGGGGCACATCGCGTTGATCCTTCCTTACTTTGCGCAGGGCCCCTGCCTGCCTAGCGGGGGCCTGGGTATCTATGAATATTTGGGAAATCGCCACTGGGAGACCCACACCAAGGTCCCGGAATTCTTTGAGGTATTCGAATGATCAACGACATTGAATCTGATAAATCCCGGCTGCGAGCACTGCTACTGCGTACGCGAGACATATCGGTCGAAGAAGCCGATCTGCAACTCGAAAGTTCCGCACTCTCGATTCACGTCACGGACGGCGCACTAAGCACCCCTGCAGGACAAGCGGCAGTAGTCACGGCTATACTGCTGGGTGCCCGGTGTTTTGGAAAAATTCTGGTAAGCGGTGATTTCGACCACGAGATAAGCGCGGCGAAGATTCCCATTGGTTCCTCAATTAGGGCGGTGATGAATGCCGTAGGCGCAACGGAGGAGGTAGAGCCGACTTGCCGAACGGTGGTACTTGGTGCGTGCCGGTTGAGCAATCGAACACTTCCTGAAACGAGGGCTGGATGGGATGGTTGGCGTGCATATGCGCTTCCCAAGAACGCCATGCGTGAACTGGGCGACGGATCTAATGCGTTGACTGGGATTGCGGCCGCGGCCATGGCACTTGGAAGCGCATTCATGGCAGAGTTGGGCGACCCAAACGCCGGGCGCCGTACCCAAGAAATATCGCTCTGGTCTCCGGACGAAACGGGGCCACATGCGAACGGCCCGACTAGTTATTCGTTACCGAACTCGCTATGGATGATTGGCTTAGGGAATCTGGGCCAAGCATACCTGTGGTGCTTGTCGTGGCTGCCCTTCATCGAGCCCAATAAGGTGCAGCTGGTTCTGCAAGACTTCGATAAGGTGAGTAAAGAAAATTGGGGAACGTCCATACTCGTCCAACGCGGCCATTACGGAATGCTAAAGACGCGCGCGGCCGAAGACTGGGCAATGTGTGCTGGTTTTTCCGTAAAACGGATCGACCGCCCTGCAGACGGGGAGTTGCGTCGGAACCCAACGGAACCTCACATCGCGTTAGTCGGTCTGGACAAGATTGCTGCACGTCGAAATCTTGGTGCCCCTGGATTTAAACACATAGTTGATGCCGGTCTGGGATCGACCGTTCGTAACTTTCGCGACTTTCGCATTACCGTGTTCGGAAAGAATGACGATCCTCGCGTGCACTTTCAAGGTGTCAAGGACCGCACGCGAGAGGACCTCGAGTCTGTTCTGGGTTTGCCGTCATACAAAAAACTCCTTGCACAGTCTGGCGATGGTGGCTGCGGCGCCCTAACCCTTGCAGGCCAACCCATTGTGCTTCCCTTCATTAGTGCGCTTACCGCGGTGTTGGCGATAACTCAGGTAATCCGTCTGGAATCGGGTTCTGAACCATTTAAGGCGATCGTGGGGAGCATGGACGATTTGAGGAATATACGGGCGGTTCGGAACACTTAAGCAGCCCATCCGCTAGCATATATTTTTATATTCATCGTTGATATTCGAGCTAGCGTGCTTGGTCGCTGCGAGTTCTCACTGTGGCGACGGCGAGTTGATTCGAAGATGCTGGTCATAATTTGTCAGCAGACCCGCCGTCAGCATTTCAGGGGGGCAGTCTCTTTGCGCAGACTCGTTACCCCATCGGAGCCTATGTCTACATGGCGCGCTGGCGGTACGGCCATCCTTGACAGCATATAATTGTCGAAATTCAAAGAGTAGGCGCTTGTGGCGTAAAGGACGGAAATAACAATAATGCCGAATATTGACGAAGACATCGATACCGTCCGCGCATCCCGCGCGGGCCACACCTTCCACGAGAGATGGGCTGCTAGGCGAGCATTGCAGCTGGTCTTTCCGAACGACGATCTATTTGCGATCGCTGTAGAGGGGATCTCATCGACCGAAACTGCTAACCCCGGAGTGCGGGCCGAAGAAGTAGCTGACCTTGTCCTCTATTACGGCCTCGGAGACAATTTTCAGACTTGCGAGCGGCTCGAGACCGTTCAGTTCAAATACAAGCTTCGCGAAGAGGCTGTCACGGCGGCGTATCTCAAAAAGACAATCGAGAAATTCTCCGACACGATCCTTGGTTACGAGAACGAGTTTTCGTCAGCCGACGTCGACAAAAAGGTATCGTTCATCTTCGTTACGAACTCAGAATTCACGGAAAGTCTCTGGGACGCGATAACGTCACTCATCGAGGGAACGACGCCTTCAGACCGCGGCGCAGCCACTCAGGCTCGCAACCTGAAAAAGTGGTGCTCGGAGCGTGGCCTATCTGACGCTAGTCGTCTCTTCTCGAAGATAATTTTTCGAGCCGGAGAGAAGGACCTCGCGGGTCAAGACAACGCGCTCAGGCGAACACTCACCGACTGGTC